>NZ_JAMPTM010000394.1 GCF_025403375.1 Frankia gtarii | reverse complement strand
CGGCCCGAGCCCGGCCCCCAGCCAGGATCCCGAGCGAGGCGGCCCGGACCTGCCCGTGCTGCCCGAGGGATGGCCGCTGGTTGCGCGGGTTGATCCGCCGGCCCCCGGCGAGGCGAGGCCGCGCGACATCATCGACGGCACCGGCTCGCGGCGAGGCCACGAGGACGTCGCCCCGGACCGCGGGTCGCCGGGCGCCACCCGCGGCGGCCCACAGGCACCGGGCGGTGGGGACTCCGCGGCGGCGGCGTTCGCGATGCTGGATGTGCTGTTCGTCCGGGCACCCGTCGGACTTGCCCTGCTCGACCGGGCCGGCCGGTTTGTTCGGGTCAACGAGGCACTCACCCGGTTGGATCGCCGCTCCGCCCGGGACCACCTGGGCCGCACCGTGTCCGAGGTGCTCGGCGACAGCGATTCCGAGCTCGACGCCCTGCTGGCCCGGGTGCTGCGCACCGGCGAGGCGGTGGTGGACCTGGAGGTGGGCGTCGCGGGCCCGGCCGGAACACCGCTGACCTGGCTGGCGAGCTGGTTCCCGGTGACCGATCCGCAGCTCGGTCCGGTGGGGGTGTCCTTCGTCGCGTTGGACGTCACGGGTCGGCAGATCGCCGATCGGGAACGGCTGCGGGCGCAGGCGCGCTACCGCGGGCTCGTCGATGCCGCCGGCGTGGATGTCTTCCACGCGACGGCCGACGGCGCCCTCGACGTCGACCTGCCCGGCTGGCGTTCCGCCACCGGCCAGCAGCCGGGGACGTTGGCCGGCAGCGGCTGGCTGTCCGGGGTGCATCCGGCCGACCGGGACCGGGTCGCGCGGCTGTGGCACGGGGCGATCGAGCGCGGCGAGGCCTTCGAGGCCGAATTCCGGATCTCCGCGCCGGCCGGCGTGGGCGGTGCCGAACGCGTCGTCACCGCCCGGGTGCTGCCGGTGTCCGGACCGGGATCCGCGGTGGATGCCGCCGGTGGGCAGGCGGCGGGCGGCATCGGTCCGGCGGGCGATGGACGGCCGGTCGAATGGCTCGGCGTGATCCGCGACCTCACCGGGGAACGGGCCGCCGAGGCGGCGCGGGCCGAGGCCGATCGGCGGACCGAGGCGGCCGTCGAACAGGCCGAGGCCGCCTCGCAGCGGGCCGAGGCCGGCGGACTGTTCTCCGTCGCGCTGGCCCGCGCCAGCACGGTCGACGAGGTCGTCGCGGCCATCCTCGACGTTGGCGGCCAGGCGGCGCGGGCGGCCGGGCGTGGGGTCGCGCTGGTCGACGACCGGCGCCTCGAGCTGCGTTTCGCTCACGCGAGCGGTGACGCGTCGCAGCGGCCCGGCTCCTGGCCGGATGTGGCACTGGGTGCGGTTCATCCCCTGGCCGAGGTGGTGCGGGGAGCCCGGCCCCTGTTCCTGGCCGACAGGGGGGAGCTGCTCGCTCGCTGGCCCGTCTCCGATCTTGCCGACGCCGCGGTGGCGGCGGGTGAGCAGGCGTGGGCCATGCTGCCGCTGGTCGCCCTCGACGACTCCGCGTTCGGCGTGGTGACCTTCGCCTTCCCGGCCCCGCGGACCTTCACCGCCGCGGATCGGGCCTACCTGAGTGGCCTCGCCGCGGCCGCCGCCCGCGCGCTGGAGCGGGCCCGGGCGCATGAGCGGCTCGTGACCGCTGCGGCGCAGGCGCAGGCGGCGATCACCACGACGAACGAGGAACGCGAGGCGCGGGAGCGCGCCGACCGGCGGCTGAGCCTGCTGGCCCGGACCACCGAGATCGTGACCTCGGCCGATGCTCCCGAAAGGTCCCTGAGCGCCGTCGCGGAGCTGATCGCGGCGGAGATCGCGGACCTGTGCGTGGTCCATCTGGTCACGGCCCGTCCGGCGCTCGTGCCCCCTGCGGGCCCGGTCGTTGACGGCGATGGGCAGCCCGCCGAGGCCGAGCCGGCCGGCCACCCCGAGCCGATGGGCGAGGCCGGCGCCGCCACCGAGGCCGGGCAGGTCGTCACGGACGGGCAGCTAGCTGCCCCGGAACTTCGGCCCCTGGTCGTCGCGGGTTCCGCCGCGGCCGGCGCCGTGCCCTCGACGGGCGCCTTGACCGCGGCGCTCGCCTCCCCGTCGAACCCGATCAGCCAGGTCGCGGCCCGCGGGGTCGGGGAGATCGTCAGCCACGCGGCGCTCGGCTGGGAGCCGCCGTCCGACCTCGCGCGCTGGATCCGTCAGGTCGGCGCGCACACGACGGCCGTGCTGCCCGTGGTGCGGGTCGGTCGGATCGCGGCCGTGTTCAGCTTGACCGCCGTCGGTGACCGGGCCCCGTTCGTCGAGGCAGACCTGGCCTTCCTGACCGAGCTCGCCGCGCGCGCCGGGGTCGCCCTGGAACGCATCGAGCGGGAGCGCAGCGCGCGTGACGGCGCGGCGGAGCTGCACGAGACCCTGCGTGGCGCGGCACCGACGGTGCCTGCGGGACTGCAGGCGGTATCGCGCTACCTGCCCGCCGGGGCCGAGGGGGACGCCGGCGGGGAGTGGTTCGACGTGATCGACCTCGGCGCGGGCCGGGCCGCCCTGGTGATCGGCGGGGTCCGGGGGCGGGGACTGCGCACGAGTGCCGCGATGGGCCAGCTTCGCGCCGCCGCGCGCGCCTGCGCCCGCCTCGACCTGCCACCCGGCGAGGTGCTGGCGTTGCTCGACGGCGTCGTCGCGGACATGCCGGGCCATGAGGTCGCAACCTGCATCTACGCGATCGCCGAGCTCGACACGGGCGTGCTCACGCTGGCGAGCGCCGGCCACCCGCCGCCCCTCGTGGTCGCCCCGGACGGTCTCGTCTCGCGCCTGTACATGGCGGTCGGCTCCCCGCTCGGTGAGGTCCGCCGGGATCCGGCCGGGCATGCCGACGTCACCGAGTACACCGTCCGGCTGGGCCGGGGATACCTCATCGCCCTGTTCACCGCGGGCCTGGTCCGAGGGGGTGGCCGCGACGTCGACGCCGGCGTCTCGGACCTCGCCGCCGTGCTGGCCCGCACCAGTGACGCACCCGCCGACAACCTCGACCTGCTGGCCACCGCGGCCTGCGTCGGGCTTGGCCGCGACGGCCAGCCGGCGCCCGCCGACGACGCCGCGGCGCTGCTGATCGCCCGACTGCCCGACGAACCGACCGCCGGGCCGGCACTGCTCGACGTCACCGTCGACGGGCCGACCGGGCTGCACGCCGTGCGGGCACAGTGCCGGCTCGTGTTGGAGAACGCCGGGCTGCCCGTCGAGATCATCGACACCGTCGTCCTGGTCCTGTCCGAGCTGACCAGCAACGCCGTGCGCCACGGCCGGCCGCCGTTGTCCGTGCGGCTGCGGCGGCTCGGTGACCGGGCCGTCGTCGAGGTCGCCGACGGCGGCGGCCGACTGCCCCGGCGCCGGCAGGCCTCGCCGGACGACGAAGCCGGGCGCGGACTCGACCTGGTCTCCCGGCTGGCCGTGCGGCACGGTTTTCGCCCGATCCCCGACGGCAAGGTGGTCTGGGCGGAGGTCGACCTGGTGGCTGCGCCGCCCGCCGATTCGGTCGTGCCGTGATCGGGCCGCCCGGCCGGGCGGCGCACGGCGAGTGTGTTGGGGCCGGGCCATCCTGGCAGCACCGGTCGGGCACATGTCGCGTAACGTGAGCGTCATGCCGGACGCGGTGCTGCGGCTCGACAATGTCAATGTCGTGCGGGATGGGTCGTACCTTCTGCGGAATGTGAGCTGGGAGGTGCGTCCCGGCCAACGATGGGTCGTCCTCGGCCCCAACGGCGCGGGAAAGACGACCCTTCTGCAGGTGGCCTCGGGCCGGCTGTTCCCGACCTCGGGCGCGGTCGACCTGTTCGGTCACCGGCTGGGCACGGTGAACCTCCTCGAGCTGCGCTACCGGGTCGGCGTCGTCAGCCCGGCGCTGGTCGAGACGCCGCCCCCGGACGAGCGGGTGCTCGACGCGGTGGTCACCGCCGGCTGGTCGGTGCTCGGTCGCGGCGACGAGCCGTATGACGACGTCGACCTCGCCCGCGCCGCCGGCCTGCTGGCCCAGTTCGGCTGCCGGGAGCTGCGGGACCGGCGGTTCGGGACGTTGTCCGAGGGCGAGCGTAAGCGGGTGCTGATCGCACGCTCGCTCATGAGCGACCCGGAGCTGCTCCTGCTCGACGAGCCCGCCTCCGGGCTTGATCTCGGAGCCCGTGAGGCGCTGCTGCGACGGCTGACCCGCTTCGCCGCCGACCCCGCGGCGCCCGTCAGCGTTCTCGTCAGCCACCACGTCGAGGAGATCCCGGTGGGGATCACGCACGCCCTGCTGGTGCGCGGCGGCCAGGTGCGGGCCGCGGGCCCGGCGGCAGAGGTGCTCACCGCGCCCCGACTGTCCGACTGCTTCGGGATTCCCCTCGACGTCAGCGTCGCCGCCGGGCGCTACACCGCTCGGCTGGCCGCCGGCCCGCCGCCTCGGCGACCGGTCTCCGTCGCCGTCTGAGCCTGCGCCCCGCCCGGCGCGCCCATTCGAGAACGCCCGTCCACCCCGAACATCGGCCCTGGGTCGACTGCGGCCCGTGGGCCGGCCGTCCGCGCTGCGCGTCAGGAGAGGTGGGGCCGGCCGTCGAGACGAGGGCAGCTGCGGCGGTGTGGGG
>NZ_JAMPTM010000393.1 GCF_025403375.1 Frankia gtarii | reverse complement strand
GGTGGACGGGGACGCGCGAACAGCCGGGTGGCGGTGATGACGCCGGTGACAGCCACCCCCGTGGAGGCGGGGTCGGCTGGGGTCAGCCCGGGCCGTAGATGCTCCTCCACCCGCAGGTACTTGCGGCCGGCCCGCAGGTCCGCGTCGTTGCGCAGCCGGACGATCAGCGGGAAGGCCGACAGGGCGGCGGTGTCGAACAGGCCCGTGGTGTAGATGAGCTGGACGCCCAGCCGGTCGGCGACGGCGAGCTGGAGGTCGAGGAGGTAACCGGCGCTCGCACGGCCGATCGGGTTGTCCAGGAACAGCACGCCGGCATGCGACGCCCGCAGCTGGCCGCGATCGTTGGCCCGCAGTGCCGCCATCGTGCAGTACAGGATGATGGCGGCGGTGAGCTGCTGACCGCCGGAGAAGACGTCTCCAAGCTCGCTGACCCTCACCCGTTCGGTGCGCAGGACCGCGTCCGGTTTGAGGATCTCGACCCGCACGCCGCGGTGGAGCGCGGCGCGGACCCCGCGCAGCAGCAGTCCCATCCCGTCGCGGCGCACGGCTGCGGCCCGGGTGCCGCGCACGTCGCCGGTGCCGAGGCCCGGGTCGGCGGTGCGGACGGCGTTGGCACCGCGTCGCGATGCCGCGGCCGGCCGGGGTTGGGCGGCGACCGCCGCGGCCGCTGTCTCGTCGACCACCCGGCCGAGGTCCTCCGCCAGGGCCCGGTCATCTGGTTCGGCGAAGGAGATGCGCAGGAAGTCCTGACCCGACCAGTCGCCGAGTCGGTCGGGGAGGCGGGACAGGCGGCCGGCTGCGCGCAGCGTGCCGAGCGCCGCACGCACCATCCCCTCCAGTCGGGCGACGATCGCCTCGCGGTTTCGGCCGATGTGCGCGAGGTCGTCATCGAGGCTGCGCAGCCGGGGAGCGAGAGCCTGCGCCCATGCCGCGGCCCCGTCTGCCACGGTCTCGCGCCCGGCGCGCAGCATCTGACGGCGGGCCGGGGTGCGCACGGCGTCGAACCGGTCCTGGGCCGCCCAGGCGGTGACGGCATCGGCCGCTGTCCGCACGGCGCCGGCGGCCTGCCCGTATCCGGCGGCCGCCTCCCGCCAGGCGAGACGCAGCCGATGGGCGCCCTCCCGGGCCTGGCGCGCGTCCCCCGCGAACGGGACGGCCACTGCAGGCCCGTCGGCTCGCGCCGGTTCGTCCGGGCGGGGCTCGGCGGGCGCTGCCGCGACCCGTCCGCCAGGTTCGGCGCTGCCTGCGCCGGCACTCGCCGGTCCCACGGTTGCCTGGGCCGCGACGGGCAGATCCGCGAGGTTCTCGGCGATGACGGTGAAGGCGGCCAGCTCCTCGGTGTGCCGGCCGGAGCGCTCGACGAGGTCGTCGCGGGCGCAGCGGGCCCGAGCGTGGCCGTCCTCGGCGTGCTCGACCGCCGCGGCGGCGGCGCGCAGCAGTTCCTCGGCGTGGCCGAGATCCGTCGGCACCTGCTCTCCGGTCAGCGGTGCCACCCCGCGTCGCTGTACCTCCGCGATGGCGGCACGCAGTTCCTCGCGCAACGAGCCGAGCCGCTCGCGGGCGTCGTCGAGCTCGGCACCGACCGCCGCGGCGGCCCGGCGAGCCTGCGCCTCACCGGCTGCCCGGGTCGTGCTGTCCCCGCCGCTGACTCCCGCGAGCAGCTCGCGGGCCCGCACCCGAACGGCCGGTGCGAAGGCCTCGAGCGCCGCCCGGGCGGCCGCCTCCTCCCGGCGGGCCCGATCGACCTCGCCGCGCAGGTCCGCACCGACCTCGGCCTGGGCGTAGGTGCGACTTGCGGCCTCATAGGCAGCGCGCAGCACCGCGACGGGCGGCCCCGGCTCGTCGGCCGCGCCCGCCACCCGCGCGGCATCGCCCGCACCGACGATGCCGCCGCTTTCCGCCCGGGCGGCCGCGGCGTTGCGACTCGCTTCGTCCGCGCTGCGAACGGCCTCCGTGGCCGCGCGCCGCTGCGCGGCGGCGTCCTCCCGAGCTGCCCGGGCCTCGGCCAGATGGTCCTCCACGACGGCGGCGATCTGCTCGATCTCCCGCCCGGCCGCGGCCGGGTCGCCGACGGAGCGGGCGAGCTGATCCAGCGCGGTCGCTCGTGCGGCGGCCTCGGCGGCGGCGACCCGCAGGGGTTCCACGTCGGCCAGCGCGCGCCGTGCCGCCTGCTGCGCCGCGACCGCCTCCCGGCTGGTCGTGGCGAGTTCGGCCTCGGCTGCCCCCAGGGTTTCCCGGGCGGCCGTCACCTGCGCCGCCAGCCGATCGAGGTGCCCGGCGGGGTAGGTTCGCCGCCAGCCGGTGAGGGCCGCGGTGAGGTCACGGTCCGTCGTGATCCGGTCGTCCAGCGCCGCGGCGAGCGTGCCGCGCTCGTCCTGGCGTGTCCGGATGGCGTCCCGCTCGGCGGCGGCGGCCGCGGTGTCGTAGAGCGCGGGGTTCGGCCGGACCATCATGATCCGGTCGCCGTCGATGACCGGGGCCACCTCGTCGAGCAGGTCGTCGACCCCGCCCACGGCGACGATGCTGTCGGGGAGCAGGGCGGCCGCGTCGAGCACCTCGCGGACCCGAGCGTGACCCGCCCGGTCGGTGATGACCACGCCGTCGGCGAGATGGGGCCGCGCCCGCAGGACCCGTTCGCGCCGGGCGGCCGGCACCGCGTGCGCGAGATGGGACCAGCCGGCCACCGCGGCGATCCCGGCGGCCTGCAGGGCGTCGACCGCGGCGGCGACCTCCTCGCGGGGTGGGCGAAGGCCACCGCCGCCCAGCGCGCCGAGCAGGCGACGGTCGGCGTCGGCGGCAACCGACAGATCGAGCCGGCGGGCCTCGGCCGCAGCGATCGCCTCCGCCAGCCGATCCCCGGCGGCCTCGGCGACCGCGTCGAGGATCCCGTGCGCGCCTGCACCCGCGGCGGCCTCGTCATCGCGCGCGGCGGCGCTCGGGCCGCCCGTGACCCCGTTCGGCCCGCCCGGGCCGGCGTCCCCGAGCAACTCCGCGAGACGGCCGCTGGCCAGCAGCGCCGCCGCGCCGGCCCGGGCCTGGTCGAGCTGACCGGTGAGCCGGTCCAGCGCGCCGCCGGCCGTGACGACGCGGTGCTGGGCGGCGCGGGTCGCGGCCTCCGCCGGGCCGCGGTCCGCGGCGTGGGTGGCCCGGCTGAGCGCGTCGCGCACCGCGGCGGCGGCCTGCTGCGCGCCGGCCTCGGCCCGCTGGGCCTGGCGGGTGAGATCGGTGCCGCCGGGGGTGATCAGCCCGGCCCGGGCGGCGGCGGCCAGCGCGTCGAGCGCCGCCACCCGTCGCTGTTGAAGGGCCTGCTGCCGGGCGCGTGCCTGCGCGGCGTCGTCGCTGGCGCGGCGGTCGGCGCGGTCGGCTGTGGCGGCGCGCCGGTCGTGCTCGCTGGCCTCGGCCTCCGCCTGGCGGGCCGCCTCGGTGGAGGCCGCGGCCAGCCGGTTCAGGCCGAGCAGCAGGGCCCGCGCGGCGCCGTCGCGGTCGGCCAGCGCCGGCGCGGCGATGTCCTCCGCATCGGCGATGAGGCTGGTCAACCGTTCGGCTTCGGCTGACGCCGCCGCGAGACGCAACACGTCCTCGGCCGCCCGCCAGGCGTCGATCTCGGCGGCTGCCGCGTGGGCGTCGGCGACGAGCCGGTCGCGCTCCCGCTCGGCGTCGGCGAGGCGCCGCTCGGCGATCCGGCGACGCAGCGCGAGAACGGTGCCGTGCCGGTGCGACCGGACCTCGTCGGCGTCGCGTTCCGCGTCGCGCGCGGCCTGCACCTGGGCGTCGAGCCCGGCCAGCGCGGCGGCGTCGCGGCGAACCCTGGCCTGCACGCCGTCGTGCAGCTCGACGATCCGGGCCCGGGCGGCCGCGTAGCCCGCGCCGACGTCGGCGCGCCGATCGATCGCCGCCACCAGCGGGTCGAGTCGCGCGAGGGCTCCCGCGACGAACTCCCGCTCGGCGCTGAGCGCCGCCCGTTCGGCGAGCTTGGTCGCGTAGCCGTCGACGACGTCGGCGATGCCCGCGGAGTCCTCGGGCGAGGTGACGGCGCGCAGCAGAAAGTCGACGAACTGCTCGTCGGAGCCGAACGAGAACGCCTCGGCCGCCTCGCCTTCGCCGGCGTTCATCGCCCGCTGGTAACGGAACAGTTCCGGATCGAGACCGAGGGCGTCCAGGTGCTCCTTCCAGGCGCCCTGATGCGTCTGCCAGGTCAGGTCGAGCGCCGGGTCGGCCGTGTGGGCGTCGTGGAGGCGGCTGCGCAACCCGGCGAGAGTGACCTGGCGGCCCTCGGCGGTCAGCGGCAGAGAGGTGATCTCCAGCCCCCCACCCGGGCGGAAGGAGTACCAGGCCTCGGTGAGCCGGGTTGCGTCGGTGGCTGCGCGACCGCGCCACTCACTGACCTTGCCCGTCACCACCCGGTGCCCGGTCACCGCGTGCTGCCATTCGCAGGCGACGTGCCCGCAGTCGCCGGGCAGGACGAAGTTGTCCAACACCCGCCCGTTGGAGGTGCCGACGACCTGCCGCCGGCCCGGCAGCACCACGGAGAAGATCAGCTTGATCAGGACGCTCTTGCCGCCGCCGTTCTCCAGGAACAGCACCGAGGCGGGGGAGGGGCGCCGTGGCCGGGCCGGCGAGCCGGGCTCGACCATCGCGCCCACCACCGCCCCCGCGAC
>NZ_JAMPTM010000392.1 GCF_025403375.1 Frankia gtarii | reverse complement strand
GCGCTGTTCCGTCGGGTGGAGCTGGCCGCGTTGCGCCGCTACGACCTGCTGGGCGAGTTGGATGGCCCGGCGGCGGGGGTGCCGGCCGGGGAGGGCCCGGTGTTCGACGCGGCGGGCTGGGCGCAGGCGCTGGCGGGCTACTACGGCGAGCACGACGAGATCGGCACCGGTCCGGATGCGCGCGGGCCGGGGTTGCTGCTGCTCGACGAGGCCCCGGGGGTGTGGACAGCGCGGCAGATCTTCGACGATCCGGCCGGGGACCATGACTGGGGGATCAGTGCCGAGATCGACCTCGCCGCCTCCGACGAGGCCGGGGTGGCGATGGTCCGGGTGAGGGCCGTCGACCGGCTCTGACGGGGCGCGGGGCCGGATCCGCCGCGGGCGGGCGCCGGGCACAGGCGGCGGCCCCTTCGAGGGGGGTCACCCGACGATTCGGGCCGGGGCACGCATCACCGGCGGTATCGTCACCCTGTGAGTACCGTACGGGTCTTCCTCCTGGATGACCACGAGATCGTCCGCCGGGGCATTCGAGAAATGCTCTCCGAGACCGAGGATGTCGACGTCGTCGGCGAGGCCTCCACCGCGGCCGAGGCGCTGCGCCGGATCCCCGCCACCAGACCGAACGTGGCGGTGCTCGACGCGCGGTTGGAGGACGGCAACGGCATCGACGTCTGCCGCGACCTGCGTTCGGCGCATCCCGACATCGGCTGCCTGATCCTCACCTCGTACGACGACGACGACGCGCTGTTCGCCGCGATCATGGCCGGGGCCGCCGGTTACCTGCTCAAGCAGATCAAGGGCACCGACCTGGTCGGGGCGATCCGCACGATCGCCGCCGGTCGTTCCCTGCTCGACCCGGCGGTCACCCAGCGGGTGCTGACCCGGCTGCGGGAGGGCCCGGCGGAGGACCGCAAGCTCGCGGCGCTGGGTGAGCGGGAGCGCCAGATCCTCGTTCTGATCGCCGAGGGTCTGACCAACCGGCAGATCGCCGGGCGGATCCACCTGTCCGAGAAGACCGTCAAGAACTACGTCTCGGCGATTCTGGAGAAGCTGGAGCTGTCCAGCCGCACCCAGGCGGCCGTCTACGCGACCCGCATCGACAAGTAGCAGTATCGACAAGTAGCAGTATCGCCGGCGCCGCGCCGCCCTGACTTCCCGACCGACCTGCCGGCGCGCGCGTCGGTCGTCGTCATGTCCGCCTGGTGGGGCCCGGTGAGTCCTGGTGGGGCCCGGTGAGTCCTGGTGGCCCGGTCAGTCCAGGTGGCTCTGGACGGCCTGCAGCGCCTCGGCGACGGTGACGGCGGTGCGGATCACCGTGGCGGACGGCCACGGGTCGGCGCGCGCGGCCATCGCCTGGTGGATGGCCACCGTCGCATTGGACGGGTCGAACGGGGCCGAGGGGTCGGAGTCGGCGGCGAACCGCCGGGCGATGCGCGCCGCGGCGACCTCGGGCGCGGTCACGCAGTGCAGCTCGACCAGGTCCGCGCAGACGTCGGCGGCGACCTCGGCGGCGGCGTCGCGGTGGCGCGCGCTGGACCAGGACGCGTCAAGCACCACGCTCTCCCCGCGGCACAGCGCCGCCCGGGCCCGACGCAGCATCTCGGCGTAGGTCGCGTCGGTGATCTCCGGGGCGTAGCGGCCGACCCCGAACCGGGCGTCGAAGCTCGAGGCGTCCCCCCCGGTCGGCGGGGAGGCGTCGGCGGGCTGCTGCGGGGGCGTCTCGGCGGGTAGCTCGCCGGTGAGCTCCTGGCGGATGATGTCGGAACGCAGCAGCACCCAGCCGTCGCCGACCTCGGCCAGCCGGCTGGCCAGCGTCGTCTTGCCGGTGCCGGGCAGCCCGCCGACGACGACCAGGCGGACGCGGCCGGCTCGCAGGTGGCGGTGGGCGACGGCGAGCAGCCGGCGGGCGTTCTCCGCGGCGTCGGGATCGCCCTGCCCGCCGCGGACGCAGGCCACCTTCGCGCGCACGAACGCCCGGTAGGCCACGTAGAAGTGCTGCAGCGACCGGGGATGCACCTCGCCGGAGAACTCGCGGTAGGCCTCCAGGAACTCGGCGGCCTCCTCGGGGGCGCCGAGTCGCTCCAGGTCCATGGCGAGGAAGGCGACGTCGCCGAGGACGTCACCGAAGCGCAGCCGCGGGTCGAACTCGATGCAGTCGAGGATGCGGGGGCCGTCGTCGAGGCAGAAGATGTCTTCGGCGAGCAGATCGCCGTGCCCGTCGCGGATCCAGCCGGCCCGGGTGCGTTCGGCGAGCAGTTCGGCCCGTCCGGCGAGGTAGCGCAGCGCCAGGCGGCCGATGTCGTCGACGACCGCCGCGTCGAGCTGGGTGCCGCGGTAGGCGGCGATGCCGGTCATCCCCTCCCGCCACAGGTCCTCCAGGGTGGCCCGCTCCCCCGCGGTGGCGATCAGCGGCGACGTCTCGCACCGCTGGTGGAACACGGCCAGCGCGCGGGCGACCGAGCGCAACGCGGGGCCGAGCAGGTGCCCGCGGCGCACCAGGGTCGACAGCCGACGGCTGGCCGGCATCCGCCGCATGACGACCAGATGGTCGATCACCTCACCGGAGTCGTCGCGCAGGTCGGCGACGCCGAGGTAGACGTCGGGGGCGAGGCGGCGGTTGAGCGCCACCTCTGCCAGGCACACCGCCTCCCGGATCCGCCGTTCCGTGAAGTCTCCGAACCCCAGGTTGACGGGCCTTTTCCGCTTGTAGACGCGGTCGGCAGTCAGGTACAGCACGGCGCTGTGCGTCTCGCGGGTCTCGCAGGCGGCAAGCTCGGCGAGCAGCGGGGCGTCCAGCCGGGGCGGCACGGACGCAGCGGCGGCCGGCGCCGGCCCGGCCGGGGCCATCGCAGCGCCCGCCTGGTGGCTGGCATCGGCCGAGGGGATGCCCGGCGACGAGGTGCCGGCCGACGAGGTGCCGGGCGGCGGCGAGGCGCCGGCGTTGCGGCTGTCGCCGGCTCCTGCGCCGGGCAGCGCATCCCGCACATACTGGACGGTCATGGCCTCTCCCCGGGTTGCGTGAAAGTCTCACGATCCTGACGGTCGACGCCCCGTTCCACCGTCGAACAGTCGAACACAGGCGTTCGATGGTTCTCCTTCGTCATGCTCGCCGTCCGTCGGCGATCTCACGACCGCCAGAGGTTGCCTACGCGGGGGCCGTTCGGACCACCCGCGGTGGACATCCGTCCCGGGTTCACCCACGCCACGCCACGGCTGCGGGGCCGTGCCACGGCTGCGGGGCCACGCCGGGCGGTGCCGCTCAGCAGTCCTCGAACTGGCGCAGGAACGCCTTTCGTTCGGTGATCTCCTGGTTGACCAGAATCTCGGCGCGGGCGAATGCGTCGTCGTCGACTAACAGCTCCCCGCAGTACTGGTCGACGAGGCCGGCGAGGGTGAGCAGGATCGCGCGCAGCTCGGCCGGTGTCGCCGCGATCCACGGCCAGGCGTTCTCCCGCATTCCATGAACCGTATGCAGAATTTCCTGGACGCTGAGCGCGCGCGGCCAGGGTACCGGCACGCCCCCGACGGCCGGGCCGGAATCAGCGTCCGGCCATATCCCGACCCGGGCGCCGAGCGCCCAGGACGTCCACGGATCGCAGGCAACGTCGAACATTCGTCGATTGCCCCGGAACTGGACATGCCAACAGGTCCGTTTCGCAAGAAAAAGCCCGTACTTCTCGGCCAGCGGCTCCAGAATTTCCATCGCTGCCAGGTCGAACTCGGCTCCGGCTTGCCCGCCGCCGGCTCCATCGCCGTTGCCGTGTCGCATCGCCAGTCACCTCAGCCTTCCGGTCCGGGCTCCCGTCCGCCGGTTGCGCGGGCACGACGAGGCACCCGCGGCACCGGGTCTCGCCTGGGGCGCCGACGGCCTCGGGGACCCGCGCTGAACTGTAGAAGAGAACCGGGGATCGTGTAACGGAAATCGAGCCGCTTGTCCGCCGGATCGTGAATTTTTGCTCCGCCCGACCGATGCTGTGCAGGTCAGCCGCTTCCGGATATCCGAAACGGGATGACAAACGGGTCCCAGGACAGCGGGTCGATCCCCCGAGCACGAAAGAGAACCGCAGGTCAGCCCGCCACACCAGAACCCCGGAAACTCACGGTAACAGGCCGGAAACTGATCATCGGCGCTGCGACGACCCGATGGTTCCACCACGGACGGGCCATCCGGGGACCACGATCGGTCCATGGATACCCGCCGCCGGCGGCGTACCCGTAGGTGGGCCGTAGGTGGGCCGCGGGTGGCATGCCGGGGGTCGCATATCGGACAGCGGGCGGGCGGGAAACGGTGGTCACCAGCCAACCCCAGCTCGATAGCATCGCCGCAGTCGCCACGCTGGCATATCCGCCTCGGACGAGCCGGGCGTGGCGCCCGGTCGGGGAGCCGGACCCGCAAACCCTGGGAGCACAGATGACCTCGCCATGGCAACCGCAGGACCAGCCACCCGGCTACCAGGGTCAGTCCGAGCATCCCGACCAGAAGCCCGCACCCCAGGGCCAGCCCGGGTACCCCGAGCAGCCGCCGCCCGGCTACCAGCAGGGCTACCCGAACCAGGAGGGCTACCCGGGGCCGCCACCCGGATTCTCCGGCCAGCCCGGCCACGAGGGCCAGCCCGGATTCCCCGGCCAGTTCGGCTACCCGGGGCAGCCCGGGTATGAAGGCCAGCCCGGCTACCAGGGACAGGTGGGTTACGGTCCGCCCCCGGGC
>NZ_JAMPTM010000391.1 GCF_025403375.1 Frankia gtarii | reverse complement strand
GGTACGCCCGGCGGCGGCGTCGGGCCCGGTCAGGGCGCCGCCCACGGGGTCGGGCAGCCGCGGCGCCCGAACCAGCGCCGCCCGCACCGCCTCCATGAGCTCCGCCAGCTCCGCGCTCGTCACGAAGCCGGCGGCCAGGCGGTGGCCGCCGCCACCGAGGCCGGCGCACAGCGCACCGACGTCGACGCTCCCCCTGGACCGCACGGAGACCTTCCAGACATCGCCCTCCTGCTTGCAGATCAGGGCGATCTCGGCCTCCGACGCCGTGCGCAAGGTGTCGATGAAGCCCTCGATCTCGTCGTAGTCAAGGCCCGCGTTGCGCAGGTCGGCCTGGGTGCACCAGGTCCAGGCCAGGTCGTGCTCGGGTTCCAGGCGGGCACGACCCAGCACCTCGCCGAGCAGCTTCAGGTAGCCGAACCGGTGGGTGTCCCACAGCGCACGGCTGATCAGATCGTGCCGGATGCCGGTGGCCAGCAGGCGCGCGGCAAGGCGGTGCACCGCAGGCGTCGTCGCCGCGAACCGGAACGAGCCGGTGTCCGTGACCAGGCCGGTGTAGATCGCCGCAGCCAGGTCCGCGTCCAGCTCCACGCCCAGCGCGTCGATCAGGTCGACAACCATCGCGCTGGTCGAGGCGGCCTCGCTGTCGACGAGGTTCAGGTCGCCGAAACGGGTGTTGGAGGCATGGTGATCGACGACGATCACCATGCTGCCGCCGGTGATCCGGACGAGCCGGCCGAGCCGGGACCGGCTGGCCGTGTCCAGACAGACCACGAGACCCGGCCGGGTTGTGATCGTCACCGGGTCGACGAGCAGCTCCTGGCCGGCGAGGAAGTGCAGCGTCCGGGGGACGGCGAAGGGCTCGGCGTCGAACGACACCCGCGGTCGGCCCCCGAGAGTCCGCAGCGCCAGCGCAAGGGCCAGGGCTGAACCGAGGCTGTCCCCGTCCGGATTGACGTGGGCGACGAGCAGGATGTCGTCGCCGGCGTCGACGGCTGCCGTAAGTGCGGCCACCACGGCCGCCCGATCGCCCGCCACGAGATCGCTCACGTCGCTCATCGCCCGTCCCATCGCCGTGTCCGCGGCCCACCGGCATGCCGGTGGCTCGCACCCTTGGAGCGGCCCACCACTGTCAGCGTCCGGTGGTCGGATCGCCGTCGGGTGAGGCCGGATACACCCGGCGTCCGCCGACCGCGCCGGCATCCCACGCACCGGAGTCTCGGCCGGAGGTGTCAACCGCATCGATCCCGTCGATCCCGTCGCCAAGGTCCTCGTCCAGGTCTTCCTCGACGGTTCGTGGACGGCGATAGGGATCTTCGTCGCCCGCGGGGCGGGCGTCGCGGCGGACCTCGGCGAGCTTGGCATCCCGCTCCCGGGCAACGCTGATCAGCGCCTCCAGGTGCTTGGCGTCGTCGGGCAGCCGGTCGTGGATGAAGGTGAGGGTCGGTGTGACCTTCACGCCGGTGGCACGGCCGACCTGGCTGCGCAGCAGCCCACGGGCGGACTCGAGCGCCTCGGCCGACGCGCGGCGCTCGGCCTCGTCGCCGTACACGGTGTAGAACACGGTCGCGTCGACCAGATCTGGTGTCACCCGCACGTCGGTGACCGTCACCATGCCAAGGCGGGGATCCTTCACGCCGCGTTCCAGCGCGGACGCGACCACCTCACGAATACGCACGGCCAGCTTCCGTGCCCGGGCCGGATCAGCCACCGTAGACCTCCTCGCTCCGTGTTACCTCGGCGTCGTTGCCGCCGCGATCGCCCCCGCCCGCAGACGCCACGGCCATCGACCGCGCGGCTCCCCGCCGCCTGCGGGCTGCCCGATCACCGCGACGCCGGCGGACTGGCCACCCCGCGGCGATCGGCTCAGTCGGTACTGTCGGCGGGCTGGCGGAACTGCCCGTCGGCGTCGTCCTCGGCCAGGCATCGCTCGCGCGCGGCGAGAATCTCGACCTCGGGTCGTCCCGCCACCAGCTGCTCACAGGCGCGCAGAACCTCGACGCAGTGCGTACGGTCGGCGGCCACGACCGCCATCCCGATCTCGGCTCGGCGATGCAGGTCGAGATGCCCCGTCTCGGCAACGCTGAGCGCGAAGCGTCGGCGCAGTTCGGCCACGATCGGCCGGACCACCGAACGCTTCTCCTTCAGCGAATGCACGTCCCCGAGCAGCAGGTCAAGACTGAGAGTTCCGATCCACATGATCGCTACCCGCGTTGCGGCACGAGCGGTGGGTGCCGGCCGGACGCGCATGCGCCCGACCGGCCGGCACCCACCAGCGGCGTGCCTCAGGCGCGGGGAACCTCCCGCTGTTCGAAGGTCTCGATGACGTCGTCGACCTTGATGTCGTTGAACGACCCGAGACCGATACCACACTCGTAGCCCTCACGGACCTCGGTGGCGTCGTCCTTGAACCGCTTGAGGGACTCGACCGTGAGGTTGTCCGCCACGACCACACCATCGCGGATGAGTCGGGCCTTGGTGTTGCGGCGGATGATGCCGGAGCGGACCAGCGAACCCGCGACATTTCCGATCCGCGGCACCCGGAAGACCTCTCGCACCTCGGCGGTACCGAGCTGCGCCTCCTCGTAGACCGGCTTGAGCATGCCCTTGAGGGCATTCTCAATGTCCTCGATGGCCTGGTAGATCACCGAGTAGTACCGGACCTCGACGCCCTCGCGGTCGGCCAGCTCCGTCGCCTTGCCCTGCGGGCGGACGTTGAAGCCGATGATGACCGCGTCCGACGCCGACGCCAGCATGACGTTGGTCTCGGTGATCGCGCCGACCCCGCGGTCGATGATCCGCAAACCGACCTCGTCGCCGACATCGATCTTGAGCAGGGCGTCCTCGAGAGCCTCGACCGAACCGGAGACGTCGCCCTTGAGGATGAGGTTGAGCTGGGTCTTCTCGCCTTCCTTCATCCGCTCGAGGATGGTCTCCAGCGTCGGACGGCCACGGCTGAGGGCGAGCTCGGCGTTGCGCTCGCGGGCCTGCCTGCGCTCGGCGATCTGGCGGGCCACCCGGTCCTCGGGGACCACCAGGAAGTTGTCACCCGCGTCGGGGACGCTGGTGAAACCAAGCACCTGCACCGGACGGGCCGGGCCCGCCTCGGTCACCTGGTCGCCGTGCTCGTCGAGCATCGCGCGGACCCGGCCGAACGCCTCACCGGCGACCACCGAGTCGCCGACCCGCAGCGTGCCGCGCTGAACCAGCACCGTCGCCACAGGGCCACGGCCGCGGTCGAGCCGGCCTTCGATCGCGACGCCCTGGGCCTCGGTGCCCGTCGGGGCCCGCAGGTCCAGCGACGCGTCGGCCGTCAGGATGATGGCCTCGAGCAGCCCGTCGATGTTCGTCCGGTTGCGGGCGGAGACATCGACGAACATCGTCTCGCCGCCGTACTCCTCGGCGAGCAGGCCGTACTCGGTGAGCTGACCCCGCACCTTCGCCGGGTCGGCGCCCTCCTTGTCGACCTTGTTGACGGCCACGACGACCGGCACCCCGGCTGCCTGGGCGTGGTTGAGCGCCTCGATGGTCTGAGGCTTCACCCCGTCGTCGGCCGCGACCACGAGGACCACGATGTCGGTGACCTGCGCACCGCGGGCACGCATGGCGGTGAACGTCTCGTGACCCGGGGTGTCGATGAAGGTGATCGGCCGCTCGTCGCCGTCGACCGTGGACCGCACCTGGTAGGCACCGATGTGCTGGGTGATGCCGCCGGCCTCGCCGCCGACCACGTCGGTGGAGCGGATGGCGTCGAGAAGCTTCGTCTTACCGTGGTCGACGTGGCCCATGACGGTCACGACCGGCGGCCGGATGCTGAGCTCGACGTCGTCGCCGTACTCGCCACCGAAGGAGAGG
Source organism: Frankia gtarii (assembly GCF_025403375.1). Classification (GTDB taxonomy): domain Bacteria; phylum Actinomycetota; class Actinomycetes; order Frankiales; family Frankiaceae; genus Frankia; species Frankia gtarii. Next base: position 920 of record NZ_JAMPTM010000391.1, on the reverse strand, counting down.
TCGAAGCTTTCCAGCAGCTCCTTGTCCTCGTCCTCCGGGCTGACGATTTGCACTTCGTAACCGAGTGTCACACCGAGCAGCTGCAGCGTCTCGTCGGTGCAGGACTGCGTCGCGGTCACCATCTCACCGAGCTGGGTGAAGACGACCTGAACCAGCGCGCCCGGGTTCGCGTCGATCTTGTCCGCGAAGTCGGCCAGCGAGGCGCCTCGCGGTAGACGAATGGCCTGCCCGTTGCCACGGGGGACCATCGCGCCCATCCGCGGCGCCTCCAGGCCGCTCTCCCACTCCTGCCGCTTCGCCCGCTTGGACTTGCGCTGACGGCCGGGACGACCGCGGCCACCCGGGCCGAACGCGCCCGCTGTGGTTCCGCCACGTCCGCGACCACCCGCCGCGGGACGGCCGCCGCCACCACCGGGACGACCCGGCGCGCCAGCACCGGCACCGCCGCCACCGCCACCAGGACGGCCGGGAGCACCGCCGCGACCGGCGAAACCGCCGGGACGCGGGCCGCCGCCACCGCCGCCGGGACGACCGGGAGCACCGCCGCCACCGCCGCCGCCGCCGGGACGACCCGGCGCGCCGCCCGCGGGACGGGGCTGGAACATGTTCGCGTTGGGCCGCGGCCCGCCGCTACCGCCCGGCCGCGGCGGCATCCCGCCAGAGCCAGAACCAGGGCGCGAGCCCGGGCGTGGCGGCATCCCGCCCGCCGAGGGCCGAGGACCGCCGGCGCCGGGGGCACCGGGACGTGGGCCACCCGGGCGGGGACCCGGGCGGGGCGCACCCGGTCGCGACGGGGACGCCGGGCCAGAGCCGGACTGGCCGGCCGACTGGCGAGGCCCGGCGGACGGCGTCGTGTACGGGTTGTTGCCGGGCGCGGACGGCCGGGGGCCGGGGCGCGGACCGGGGCGCGGGCCACCGGC
>NZ_JAMPTM010000390.1 GCF_025403375.1 Frankia gtarii | reverse complement strand
GTGGGGTCGTCATGGTCATCGGCGCCTTCGGAAGCAGTGTGTCACGGCCCGGTCGCCCGGGAACACGGTTTCCGCGGGACATCCGGTCCCCATGGGGACGCCTCCCAGCCTGCCGCCGCACCGTCGACGCTCCCAGCCGGTACGCCCACCACTCGCCTTCGGGTTAACCCGACCCAGCCGACCCGCAGGCCCCCGCCCATCGCCACGCCGTCGCCGCCAAGGCATGGGTCCGCGGCCAGTTCGCCGCGATGACGGCCGCCCTCGCCGCGCCCGGCGCCGCCCCCACCTCAGGTTCGCGAGAGCTGGCCGACCGGCTGGTTCTGATCATGGAGGGGGTCCACGCCAGCGTGGCGGCCCTCGGCGCCGACGGCCCGGCGCGGCACGCCCACGACCTCGTCCGGATCCTGCTGGACAGCCACCGCGGTCGCGGCTAGCCGGCGGCGGTGAGCTCGGCGATCGCGGCGTCGACGGCGAGCAGCCGGCGGGCGTTGTCGACGTGCAGGTTCTCGATCATCCGGCCGTTGACGGTGACGACGCCCCGGCCCGCGGCGGCCGCGTCCGCCCAAGCCCGCACGATCTCCGCGGCCTCGGCGAGCTGCTCCTCGGACGGCGAGAACGCCTGGTTACAGGGCCCGACCTGGCCTGGATGGATCAGGGTCTTGCCGTCAAAGCCCAGCTCGCGGCCCTGCCGGCACTCGGCGGCGAAACCGTCGGCGTCGCGGACGTCGTTGTAGACACCGTCGAGAATCGCCTTGCCGCTGGCCCGCGCCGCCAGCAGGCACAGCCCCAGGCCGGTCAGCAGCGGCGCCCGGCCGGGCACATGCTCGGCGCGCAGCTCGTTGGCCAGGTCGTTGGTGCCCATGACCAGCACGGCCAGGCGCGGCGAGGACTGGGCGATCTCCAGGGCGCGCAGCATCGCGATCGGCGTCTCGACCATCGCCCAGATCAGGGTGCGCGCCGAGGCCCCGGCGGCGGCCAGGTCCCGCTCGACGGCGTGCACGTCCGCCGGCGAGCTGATCTTCGGCACGACGACGGCGTCCGGTCCAGCCTGGGCGGCGGCGCGCAGATCGTCGGCGTGCCAGGGGGTGTCCCGGCCGTTGATCCGAATTGCCACCTCACGCCGGCCGTAGGCGCCGATGGCGACAGCCGCGCAAACCCGCTCGCGGGCCTCCTGCTTGGCGGCCGGGGCTACGGCGTCCTCCAGGTCGAGGATGAGCGCGTCGGCCGGCAGGCCCTTCGCCTTTTCCAACGCCCGCTCGTTCGCCCCCGGCATGTACAGCACCGACCGGCGCGGCCGGTAGTCCGCCGCCGTGGTCCCCTCGGCTGTCACCGTGTCTCTCCCGTCCCCGCACGCCCGTCCGGTCCCGGCCCGCCACGTCCCGGACCTGTCGGCCTGCCGGTGACCAGGAGAACCCGATCTCCCTCCGGCCAAACCGGTTGGTTGCGGGCGAGGACGCCGGCGGCCTCACCCTACTGGCCTGTTGACGTCCTCTGCGCTCTGAAGCTGATGGGCGGGGATTCCCGGCTGCCATGCCGTTGTGGGTGTCAGCTTCGGGTGGGTTCCCGCTCGACGACCTCACCGGCTGCGGTGGCACTGCTGGCTTACCGACCAGCGGTGATGATGCAGACGGATCGCGGGCCGCTGCCGTCCGCGGAGGCTGTTCGGTGGACGGCCTGGATGCCGAGTGGACGGATTCGATCGGTGCGCCACTCATGATCCCGACGGTAAAGTCGGACACCGATGTGAGAGCCAAGCCGGCTGGCTCGAGGAAGAGGATCAGGATGCGTATCGGGGAGCTGGCTCGGCGCACTGCCGTGAGCGAGCGGCTCCTGCGCTACTACGAGGAACAAGGCCTGCTGCATCCGGCGCGGCTGCCCAGCGGCTACCGGGTGTATGCCGAGTCGGACGTCGACCAGGTCCGCCAGATCCGCACACTGCTCTCCGCCGGCCTGCCCATCACGCTGATCGCCCAGGTGCTGCCGCGGCTGCGGGCGGACGGAGGCCGACTGGTTCCGCCCGCCGGCCTGGTCGCGGACCTGACCCGGGAACGGGCCCGGATCGACGCACGGATGGACGATCTCGTCGCGTCCCGCCGGGTGCTCGACACGATGATCACTGCTGGCGAGGGCGAGCCCCACGACATCATCCGACCGCGGGATCGCCCAGATGACCGCGCGGCCAACCCGACCAGGTGAGGATGTGCCGGTGGTCAGTGCGAGCGGATGGCGGCTGTCGGTGGCGGCGGGACTGGAGCTGCACGTCGAGGACGTGCGACCAGACGGCGACCGCCCGCCCGGCGTCGAGGACGGCCCGGTCGTGCTGGTCCACGGAATCGCCGGCAGCACCACGGACTGGGCAGCGGTAGCACCCGAACTGGCCGCGTCGCGTCGCGTCATCGCCTACGACCATCGGGGGCACGGCGCAAGCGGCCGAGCACCCGGCGGACGGACGGACTACACCTTCGACCTGCTCCTCGCCGACCTCACCGCCGTCATCGCAACGCTCGAACCGGCCAGGATCCACCTCGTCGGCCACTCGCTCGGCGGTGTGATCGCACTGCGGTACACGCTGGAACACCCCGACCGGGTGCGCTCCCTCGTCCTCGTCGACACCGCGGCCACCCCGGCCACCGCCACCGGCCCGGTCGCGAAACGCATCGTGGCCGCGGTACTGGGAGGGGTGGCCGCGATCGCGTCACGCACCGGCGCCAACAGTGCCAACAGCCGCGGTGGGGCCGGTGGGGCCGACGCGGACGGCCCTGTGGGCTCGGCGGAGAGCAGCGGCAGCGTGGGCGCGGTCCACGACCGTCGTAACCCCGTGGAGCGCCAGGTGGCGGGGTTGGGCCAGGCAGACCCGGATGCGCTCGCCGCGCTGGGCCGGGAACTCGGCGATTATCCCTCGCTCGTCCCCCGGCTCGGCGAGATCACCGCGCCGACGACCGTCATCGTCGGCGAGCACGATTCCATGTTGCGGGCCAGCGCGCAGACCCTGGCTCACGGCATCGAGGCCGCCCATCTCGCCGTCATCGCCGACGCCGACCACAGCCCGCAGGTCAGCCGTCCACTCGCCTGGCTCGTGGCCGTCGACCACCACTTCGCCCGCGCCGAGGCGGCCGCGGCCGGCGACCCCCCGACCGGCTCACCCGGCACGATCAGGTGAACCTGCCCGACCGGGTGAGCCAGCCTGAGTCGGTGAGCCGGTTCGGCAGGTGAGGATGTGCCGGTGGTCAGTGCGAGCGGATGGCGGCTGTCGGTGGCGGCGGGACTGGAGCTGCACGTCGAGGACGTGCGACCAGACGGCGACCGCCCGCCCGGCGTCGAGGACGGCCCGGTCGTGCTGGTCCACGGAATCGCCGGCAGCACCACGGACTGGGCAGCGGTAGCACCCGAACTGGCCGCGTCGCGTCGCGTCATCGCCTACGACCATCGGGGGCACGGCGCAAGCGGCCGAGCACCCGGCGGACGGACGGACTACACCTTCGACCTGCTCCTCGCCGACCTCACCGCCGTCATCGCAACACTCGAACCGGCCAGGATCCACCTCGTCGGCCACTCGCTCGGCGGTGTGATCGCACTGCGGTACACGCTGGAACACCCCGACCGGGTGCGCTCCCTCGTCCTCGTCGACACCGCGGCCACCCCGGCCACCGCCACCGGCCCGGTCGCGAAACGCGTCGTGGCCGCGGTACTGGGAGGGGTGGCCGCGATCGCGTCACGCACCGGCGCCAACAGTGCCAACAGCCGCGGTGGGGCGGTTGCCCTTGCCGCGCTGGGCCGGGAACTCGCCGGTTACCCCTCGCTCGTCCCCCGGCTCGGCGAGATCACCGCGCCGACGACCGTCATCGTCGGCGAGCACGATTCCATGTTGCGGGCCAGCGCGCAGACCCTGGCTCACGGCATCGAGGCCGCCCATCTCGCCGTCATCGCCGACGCCGGCCACTGCCCGCACATCAGCCGTCCACTCGCCTGGCTGGCCGCCGTCGACCACCACTTCGCCCGCGCCGAGGCGGCCGTGGCCGGTGGCGCCCTGGCCGGTTGACGGGCATCTCACCGAGCTGGCGAAGGTCAGGCCAGCAGGAGGGCCGCCCCCTTCAGCGCGCACCACAGGCTGAAGGCGGCGAAGGCGAGGACCCAGAGCACGGCGGGGATGTGGGTGCTCTCGGCGAGCCGGTCGGCGTCCGACCCGACGGCGCCGCGCCGTCGGGCCCGGTGCAGCACCAGCACCGACCGCGGACCGGAGAACAGCAGCACCCAGGTGAGCAGGTAGGCGTACCAGGTCTGCGCCCAGTCCGGGCAGTAGCGGGCGGTGAGCACCATGGAGGCCCCCACTATGAGGACGACGCGCTCGCCGAAGCCGTTGCGCACTACGAGCAGCAGGGCGGCGAGCGCGAGCACCCCCAGGATGAGGACGGCCGTGACCTTCCCCGCTGTCAGCAGCCGCGCCGAGCAGACCCCGACGAGGGACGGGAAGAGGTAGCCCGCGGCCCGGGTCGCGAACAGCCCGACCCCACTGCGCCGGCCGAAGGACCAGGTCAAGCCGCTGCCGTCCGCTTCCACCCAGACACCGGCCACCAGCCGTCCCGCGAGAAACGCGGCGAACGCGTGCCCACCCTCGTGGACCGCCGTGTCGAGATGCTCCGGCCACCTGCTCACCAGCAGGGCCAGCAGAGCCAGCAAGGCGGTCACGACAGCGACCGCCCGCGGCGCCGCCGCACCGTCCACCACGGCGGCCAGCACACCGAGCTTCGCGTCGGCCTTGCGGTCCAGCACCGCCGCCGCCGCGGTCACCCTGCCCTGCAGCGAGTGGT
>NZ_JAMPTM010000038.1 GCF_025403375.1 Frankia gtarii | reverse complement strand
GGGCGGCGGGGTCAGGGGCGTCGTGCGGGTAGCGCTGGCCGACGACGCGGCCCTGTTCCGGGAGGGGCTGTTGCTGCTGCTCACGACGGCCGGATATGAGGTCGTCGGCTGCGTCGCGGACGGCGACGCACTGGTGGAGCTGCTGGCCGCCGAACCGGTCGACGTCGCCATCGTCGACATCCGCATGCCGCCGGGCGCGGAGGGCGGCCTCACGACGGCGGCGCGGGTGCGGGCCCGTCATCCGCACATCGGGTTGCTCCTGCTGTCGCACTACGCCGAGACGCTGTACCTCATGCGTTTCCTGGAGATCGGCACCGAGCGGATCGGCTACCGGCTCAAGGAGCGGATCGCCGGGGTGCAGGTGCTCACCGACACCCTGGCCCGCATCGACGCCGGGGAGATCGTCATCGAACCGGTGTTGGCGCGGCGTCTCGTCGACCGCCCCGCCGGTCCCAGCGGGCCGCTGGCGACGCTCAGCCCACGGGAGTCCGACGTGTTGCGGCTGATGGCGGAGGGCCGCTCGAACAACGGCATCGCCGCCGCCCTGTTCCTGTCGGCGAAGTCGGTGGAGAAGAACATTGCCAGCATCTTCACCAAGCTGGACCTGCCCGCCGACTCGACGGCGCATCACCGGCGGGTGCTGGCGGTACTGCGCTACCTGGACGCCCGGGTATCGGGGGACTGAGGGTGACGCGACCGGCGTGGGTCGTCCTCGCCGAGGACGTCGCCGCTTTGCCCGCGGGCGCCTCGCTGGGGCAGCGGGTCGCGCCGCTACTGCGCAACCTGGTCCTGGCCGCCGGCACCGGCCAGGCGAACCTCTGGCTGCCGGAGGATCCGCTGCCCGCCGCCCCGGTGTTCGCACCCGAGGGCGGTGCGGACGCCGGGCCGGTGCGGCCGGGTGCGCGGGCGGGTGTGCGGGCGGTCGCCGCGGTCCGAGACGGCGGGCAGCAGGTCGGTGCCCTGGTGCTCACCGACGGGGAGGACGGCCCGGCCGAGGAGGTGTCGGCCGAGCTGCTGGCCCAGACAGCCGACTGCGTTGCACTGCTGCTGCGGGAGGTCCGTGCGGACGCCTCGCAGCGGGAGCAGGCTGTCCATGCGGCCGGCCTCGCGCGGCGGGCGGCGAAGGTCGAGGCGGATCTCGCCGCGGTGCTCGACGTCGAGCGGCACCGCCTGGCCGGCTGGGTTCTGACCGGCACGACTCGCCGGCTCGTCGAGGTGACCCGCCGCTGGCGGGACTTCGCCGCGGCGGCCCATGACGACCCGAGCCGGACCCTGGTCACGTTGCGGGAGCTGCGGGTAGCGGTAGACGAACTGATCGACGATTTTCGGACGGTGGTGCGGGCCGTGCACCCCTCGACCCTGCGCAGCCGGGGGACGGCGGCGGCGTTGCGGGAGCTGGCCGCGGGTCTGCCCCGGCAGGTGAGCTGCACCGGCGACTTCGGCCGGCGGGTCGGCTGGGAGGTGGAGTCCGGGATCTACCATGCGACGGCGGTGGTCTTCGCGGCTGTAGCCGCAACGGCCGACACGCCGCTGTCGGTCCGCTTCTCCCGGGCCGCCGACCGCCTCACGGTGCGGGTCGGCGATCCGGCCGGCTCGGCGCAGCGGCTGCGGGCCGCGCTCGCCGACGACGCCCGGCTGCTGGCCGCGCTCGGCGGGGGGCTGCGCTGCCACGCGTCCCCGACCGGCGCGGCGCTGGTCGACGTCTGGCTGCCGCAGCGGCTCGGCGGCGACGACGATCCCGGTCCCCCGTGCACCACCCCGCCTTCCCCGTAGTTCTGGGCGGCCCGCCGAGTGGCGTCAGATGGGCACGGTGCCGGTGACCCTGGTGCCAGCCCCGGGAGTCGAGGCGACGTGCAGGGCACCGCCCACCGCGGCGAGCCGGGCCCGCAGCTGGGCCAGGCCGGCGCTGCCGGCGTCGGCCAGGCCCGGTCCGGAGTCGGCGACCTCGAACCACAGCCCCTGGTACGTGTTGCGGACGGTGACGACCACCGCGGCACCCGGCGCATGTTTGTGCGCGTTGTTCACAGCCTCCAGGCAGGTGAAGTACACCGTGCTCTCGACGCTCGACGGGTAGCGGCGTGCGCGGACATCGATCCCGATGTCCAACGTGACGTTGTGTGCCTCGCGAAAGCTCAGCGCCAGTGCCGGGCCGAGGCCGGCGGCCTGCAGCGGCACGGGCGTGATCCCCGCCGCGCTGTCGACCAGCAGCTGATGGGTACGGTCGAGCCGGGCGCCGAGATCGGTCACCGCCGTGGCGAGTGTCGCCTCGTCCGCGGTCCCGGTGGCCAGCCGGTGCTCGACGACGGCGGCGGCCAGTTGCAGCGAGACCAGATGTAGCTGTGCGCCGTCGTGCAGATCTCGTTCGAGGGCGTGTCGTTCGCTCTCCATCCGGGATGCCGCCCGATGGCGGGCGTCGGCGATCCACGCGAGTACGTCGTGACCCCACCGGCGGGCCGCGCGCGTCCCGGTGTGCGCCACCGCGCCCGCGACGACGACGCCGAGCACGGCCGCGACCTCGTCCAGGCGCCGATGTGTGTCCAGGCGCCGGTGCGTGTCCGGGGTTTGGGGTGTGTCCGGGGTTTGGGGCATGTCCAGGGTCACGAGCAGCATGGCAACGTCGACCCCGTGATGGCGGATCGGGTGCGCCGAGGTGACGGTCGCGGCCGCGGGGATGTCGGACCGGTGCGGCGCCGACCACCGGTGGTCGCACGGACCCTCCGGGTCCAGCACCCGAAGGACGACGAGTCCCGCTCCGACCTGTGCGCCGATCCATGCCGCCACCGGGGTGAGGTCGCCGCCGCGGGGTCCGGTGGAGGGCAGTTCGGCGGCCAGCCGCAGCACGCCGGGCGCGAGCGAGGCGCCGGGGTCGGGCGGCCCCGGCGCGGCGGAAGGTGTCACCACCACGGCGCGCCTAGCCGGACAGCGCGGCGACGAGTGCCGCCAGCAGCAGGACGGTGACGGCCAGGGCCGCGATCACCGCGAGGCGTCGGCGAACGCGAGGCGGGGCCGGGGTGTCCGCCGCTGGTGCCGCGGCGGCGGCGCGGTGGTGCGCGGGCGGTGCCGCGACTGGCGGCGCGGCGGCGGCGCGGTGGGGTGCGCTCGGTGGTGCGGCTGGTGGTGTGGCTGGAGGTGCGGTGGCGTGGTGGGGATCGGCCGGCGAGACGGCCCTTCGGCGTGCCGGGACCGCGGTTGGTTCGAGCAGCTGGGCGGCGATGCGGGCCGCGCCGAGCGCCACCAGGTGCTTGGGGTGCGCGTTGACCACGGTCGGGCATCCCATGGCCGACTCGACCGTGCGGGCCACCGCGGGGATGCGGGAGGAACCTCCGGCCAGCAGGACCGCCGCCAGCTCCGCCGGCTCGACCCCGGCGGAGCTCAGGGTGCGGTGAAGCGCGTCCAGGGTGGAGTTGAGCGCTGGCCGGATCATGTCCTCGAACCGTGCGCGGGTGAGCCGGACCTCGCCGCGGACCGTCGGCAGGATCACCGGGATCACGGTCTCCTCGTCGAAGGAAAGCGCCTCCTTGGCGAGCACGCACTCCTGGCGCAGGCGCGCCAACGCGACGGCGCCGGCGTGGTCCTGCGGATCGATGTCGCTGACGGCACCGCCCAGTTCTCGGTCGACGTGGTGCAGGACGGCCTCGTCGAAGTCGACGCCGCCGAGCCACTCCACCCCCTCGGGCAGGCCCAGGATCTCCATCTCGCCCGCCTGCGAGCGTAGGACGGCCGTGTCGAACGTTCCCCCACCCAGGTCGTAGACGGCGATGAGCGCGCCCGGCGGGAGCTGGCCGACGGCGCAGTAGTGGGTCGCGGCGGCCACCGGCTCGGTCACCATCCGCACCTCGCCGATCCCCGCCAGCCGTGGCACCTCGTCGAACTGTTTCATCCGGTAAGGGCCCCATACGGCCGGTCGGCTGAGCACGATGGTCTCCGGCGGTGCCCCCCGCAGGTCGGTGGCCGTGCGCACGGCGTCGCCGAGCGAGGCGGCCAGCAGCGCCGCCGGGGAGAACGGGACATTACCCAGCACCAGGGGAGTGGGGTCGCCGAGCCGGCGTTTGTATCCCAGGGCCGCGTGGCCGGGTGCCAGCGCCGCCCGGCGCACGGCTGCCTCCCCGGTCAGCAGGCGGCCGTCCGGGCCGGCGTAGACCACGGCGGGCGTGGCGACGCCGCGGTTGCCCAGGTTCACCATCTCGGTGTGGCCCCACCGGCCGGACCCGGTGGTGACGGGATGGCCGATGGCCACCGCGGTGAAGGTGGTCCCGAGATCGACTCCGAGCCCGGTACCTCACCTGCCCGACTCCCGCAACGTTCGGTCCGCGTGATTCCTTCACCGCGTGCCCTGTCAGGGTAGAAGGCCGGCGACCCTGCGTGGCCGGAGTTGTTCTGTTTTTCACCGAAGTGACGCCCGAACGACCGCCCGAACGACCGCCCGGGCGGCCTGCCCGCTGAGGCGTCACGCCCCGCCGTGGGGGCGGATCAGTTGTTCGGTGAAGTGCAGGGCGGCCGGCTCGAACTGCAGCACGATGTGCTTGGCCCCGGCGTGCACGTCGCGCCAGATCCGTTGCACCGAATCGTCCTGGGCCTCCCCGCGCACGCCGTTGCCGTGCTGCAGGGCGTCCACGGCGCTGGTGAGCAGGGACGCCGCGAAGGCGCTGTCGCGGTGGCTGCGGGCGATCAACGCCGGGGTGTACTCGTCGTTGTCGGCGCTATGCGCCACCCGGTCCAGCAGCAGCCCCGCCGCGTCGATCTCCCCGGCGGCGCGGGCGAGGGCGATGCGTGCCGAGTCCCGCACGGGGCGTCCGGCGGCGGATGCCCCGGCCAGCGACTCCTCGGCGATCCGCAGTGCGCCGCGGGCCGCGCCGAGGATCGGGCATCCGAAGGTCAGGCCGTTCACCGCGAACAGCGGCGCGAACCGTCGGGGCCCGTCGACCGGCTCGGGGCGCCCGGCGAGCAGCTCCTGGCGCGCGAACGACCGCCGGCTGGGAACGAACACCTCATCCAGCGTCAACGACTGGCTGCCCGTGGCGCGCATGCCCAGGGTGAACCAGCTGTCGGTGATGGTGTAGTCCGACCTGGGCACGACGAAGAAGCGTCCCTCGTCGACGCCCGCAACGATCGGCCCGAGCACGATCGCCCAGTCGGAGAACTCCACGCCGCTGACGAACGACCAGGTGCCGGAGACCAGCCAGCCGCCGTCGACCTCGGTTGCCGTGCCCTGCGGGATGACGGCCGCCACCAGCCGGGTGTCGGGGCCCTTCTCCCACACCTCGGCCTGCCCCGGCGGTGGCAGGAAACCGGCGAACCGCGCCGAGCTGGCCAGTAGTCCCGCCACCCAGGCGGCGGACGCGCAACCCTCCCCGACGGCGGTCACCGCCTCGGCCAGTTCGCGGTAGCCGCACGGCTGGCCACCGAAGCTCGGCGGGGTGAACCAGCGGCCGAACCCGGCGTCGACGAGCGCGTCGACCACCTCCGGCCGCAGCCGTCGCTCGGCATCGGCCACGGCCGCGTGCCGGCCGGCGAGCATGCCGGCGGCCCGGACCACGGCCGAATTTCCGGATGTTTCTGACATCGTCCCGCTCCTCCTCCATCGCTTTCGACTGCCTGGCTGGGCGGACCGGGGGGTTTCCCCGGACCGCCCGCACGGGCCAGCGCAATCGCCCGCGCGGCCTGGTCAACGCGGGTCAGGTAGCCCGATCTGGTTGTAGACCCCGAGCCAGCCGGTCGACCTGCGATCGCCCCGACGGGTGAACACACTCACTCTCCGCTCGGGCGCCGCGGCGGGACGGGGCGTCCACCGGTCTGGCTCGTCGGTGGCGACCGCGTACCGCCTGCCGGCCCAGAGCACCGCCGCCCGGGTGTCTGGCGGGAGCCGAGCTGTGCTGCATCCGGAGGCGGACAGGGGGCCAAGAGATCCGGCTGTGCGTGTCAGGTCAACTCCGAACAGTGGTTCCTGCGCCCACAATGCACACGAAGGCGGCAGCAAAGGCGCATGTCGACGTCGCGGGCTTGACGGGCCGGTCGAAGGGGTGAGCTTCGCCGGGCGGGGGCCGCCATTCGAACGGATGTTTGGTATCGTCGTGCCGTGGAGCTTGCGCCGTTCCAGGCGTCGCTGCTTGATGCCGCGGCGGCTGTCGAGGTCACTGCGCTCGCGGGGAGCGTGCGCCGGCGCGCGCTGTCGGCGGGTGCGTGGGTGGACGTGCGGCCACGTTGGATCGAGGGGGCGGACGCCCTGTTCGAGCGGCTGCGCGACGGGGTCCCCTGGCGGGCTGGGCGCCGCCCCATGTACGAGCGGATGGTCGACGTCCCTCGGCTGCTGGCCTTCTACGGCGACGGCCAGGCGCTGCCCGACCCGGTGCTGGCGGTGGCCCGGAGCGCGCTCGACGAGTACTACGCGGCCGAGCTGGGCGAGCGGTTCGTCACCGCGGGTCTGTGCCTGTACCGCGACGGCCGCGACAGCGTCGCCTGGCACGGCGACCGGATCGGCCGCGGCGACCGGCAGGACACGATGGTGGCGATCGTCGTGCTGGGCGGCCCCCGGCCGCTGCTGCTGCGCCCGCGGGGCGGAGGCCCCGTGCTGCGCTTCGAGCTCGGCCACGGCGACCTGATCGTCATGGGTGGTAGCTGCCAGCGCACCTGGGATCACGCCGTGCCCAAGTCGGCGCGCCTGGTGGGTCCGCGGATCAGCGTCCAGTTCCGCCCGTTCGACGTGCGCTGAGCATCCCCGTCGAGCGCGGTTCCTCAACCTTCCGCAGGCGGCGGATGTTCCCGGTCGGCCCGCTTTCGTGACCGAGTAAACGCAGGCGAAGCCTGTTATTGACAGATCGGTCCAGAACTTCCTAGGTTTTGTTGACCGAACAGTCCAATAAGTGTCGCCGGAGCGGGTCGGGTGCCGCCCGGCGGGCGCTGCTCCTTCCTGAAAGCGAGATCCGATGAGTCTCCAGGACGAAGCCATCGCGCTTCGGCCGACGTCGGCCACCGGTGGTGGCCGCGACGCCCGGCCGGCACTGGTCCTTGGCGTGCTGTCGATCGCGAGCTTCCTCGCCCAGCTCGACGTCTGGATCACCAACGTCGGCCTGCCGAACATCGGCGCGGGCGTCGGGGCGTCGTCGCTGTCCGATCTGAGCTGGGTGTTGAACGGCTACGCTGTTGACCCGTAGTAGCATCATGATCATGGATCTTCCCGACTTGCCCCCTGCCCCGTCAGCGAACTCGGACCCCGGACTCTTCTATGGTCGGATGTCACATGTTGATCTAGACGCGCGGGTAATTGACCAGCTCACGCGAGCGTTGAAAGACGCAGCGGCTTCTGATGGCGACTATTTCATTGCCGCCGCCTACGGCGACGATGGTCTCAGTGCGTGGCGTGAGGATGTCGTCCGGCCGGAGTTCGAGAAATTTCTCGCAGCTTTGCGATCGGGTTCCTATCGCATTGTGGTGGTGTGGGAGGAGTCGCGTATCACACGCGATCCACGCGTAGGTGCGGAATTCGGCCGGATCATGCAAGTGATCCGCGGAAAGCTGATCGTCACGAACGGCGAGACCCGTTCCGTCTATGATTTCCAGCGTCAGCGTGACCGGGATGCGTGGCATAACGCGGTCGGTAAGAGCGTGTCAGAGAGTGGCACGAAAAGTGAGTGGGTGCGCCGCGCCTTTGAGGTCAAGCGGGAGCGTCACGAGTTTCTTGGTAGGACGGTCGGTTTCGGCTGGAATTGCATGTGGGTGCGTAAGGGGAAGAAGGTAGTCGGGACTTGGAGCGTGAACGAGGAAGAGGCCGAGTGGCTTCGTGAGGCTTCTCGGCGTGTCCGGGCGGGGGAAGCGATCGCAACGGTTGCCGACGATTTTTACGACCGGGGTTTGCGTATCCAGCATCGGACTAGCACGCGAAAGGACTTCGAGGGAGAGACCGGGGTTTTGACCCGTAGGACATTGGCTAATTATCTGCGAAACCCGCGTATCGCCGGTCTGGACGCCGACGGTAACCAGGACCGGGGATGGACCGTCACGGGTGAGCTCTCCAATTTTCCAGGTATCTTGACTGAGGAAGAGTGGCGGGCCACCGTTGCCGCCCTAGCAGGGGGATCGGCGACCATAGGCGCCGCGCGAACCAAAAAGAAGAAGGATTCTGGTCCGGAGCGACGCGCTACGGGCAAGCGGGTCATTAACACGTTTGCGGGATACTTCGTGTGTTTCGCCTGCAATCGCTCGCTAGTGCGGACCGACACATCCGACCGGGCGTTGTGGCGGCACCAGATGGGGAAGTCACGCACGCATGTTGACTGCCCCCAATCATTCTCCATTCCGGCCGGAGACGCCGACAAACTCGCAACAATAATGGTCGCGGAATACATTCGCGCACGGGCGTGGGCGAAACCGGCAGATACGGAGGTCGGTCGACTTCAGGCAAGGCGCGCGAGGATCAACGAGAGCCTTGAGGAGTTGCCAGACAAAATAGCGGACGAGATCATGAGCGCAGATCTGGCAGGAAGGACAGAGAAGAGATATAAGGCTCAACTCGTCAAGATAGAACAGGATCTTGCAAAGTTGGCCCGGTTCTCGACGGTCATCGACGGAAAAGCCGCCTTGCAGGATCTTCTAGGTGACGATGTGATGAAGCGTCGCCGGGTACTTTCCGTGACTCTGGAAAAGATCTCGGTGATTCCCGGTCGCGATCTACCGTTGCGGGACAGGCTCACGGTGGTGTGGCGGGAACAGTCCGACCGTTAGCAAGAACGCGACCCGACGGGGTCGGGTGACACTCGATTGCGAGTGCCACCCGACCCCTTTTCTATGTCATCCGCGTTTGCGACCCGTCATCGTGGTTGCTCGTCTCGATTTTCGGCAGTTCCAACAGAGAGACAATGACGCTGACGGTATGTAGGGATGGTTCGGGCGCGCGCGCCACTTGCTCAGCCACCCATCGTTGATCTTCGTCATCAAGATCGGCAAGTGGATAGAGATCATGGTCGGTGTCCTCGGCAGGGTCGGCGGTAGGTGGGTCGGAACGTGGTTCATGGTCCGGGGACACGTGCGTGGTCTCCCTTCGGCCGGTCTCACGTCCAGTGGCGGACCGTCGAGGGCCGTCGGCCCCGCCTCGCCGGTCGTCGAGGGCCGTCCGGACCGTCGAGGGCCGTCGGCCCCGCCTCGCCGGTCGTCGAGGGCCGTCCGGACCGTCGAGGGCCGTCGGCCCCGCCTCGCCGGTCGTCGAGGGCCGTGAGCACGGTGGGTGATGGGTGCTGTAGGGGGTGCACGGTGGGGGGTCGTGTGTGTCCCAATGCGCGCAGGCGCGCACGCGCGCGCGTGGGGCCGTGCATGCACACCGGTGTGCACACCGGTGCACGACGGTCTGCACACCGGTCTGCACACCGTTTCCGTGACGGTGGGTCTTCATGGCTGGTCGGGGGTGGCGTGCCAGCGTCCGCCGGTCTGGCGCACCTTGCCGGCGTCCTGGAGCTGCTGAAGGGCGTAGTACACCCAACGGCGTGATCGGCTGGTCGCGGTCATCAGGTCGGACACGCTGGCGCCTTCCGGCATCGTGAGTGCAGTCCACAGTGCATCGTCGGGATCAACGGGATGATCCGCGCGCGGTTCGTCCTGTCGGACGGGTAGAGCTGTCGGTGCGGGATAGCGGGCGGCAATGTCCGTCACGGTGTCGTCTTCTACGAGGTAAGCGCGGTTGGGTATGGGCGTGTTGTGGTCGGGGTCGAGGATGAGAAAGGCACCGGGAAGGGTGAAGGTGTCGGTACGCCATCCGCTTTTGTAGGCGCCCGCGCCGAGGATGAGGTCTGTGTCGGCGCGTTCCCGAACCCGTAGGGCTATCCGGCCGTCCATCTGACTGCGGACCGCGTTATTTCCCATTGCGTCTTGGGTGGGTCTTTGCGTGGCTGCTATGAGGGTGGCTGCGACCGCGCGGCCTAGGCGGGTAAAGGAATCGGCAATTTCGAGGGCTTCGGGTGGCAGTTCGGCGAATTCGTCGACAAGGATGACGAGTGCGGGACGTTCGCGGGTGGGATTCCATGTCCGTTCCCCCCGTTGCGCTTGCTCGCGGGTGCGCCGGTTGAGTTCTTCCATGGCATCGGCGAAGAGTTTGACTGCACCGTCCATATCGGTTGCCAGGCGGCCGAGGGATTTCGCCCACGGGCCGAGTTCCATTCCTCCCTTCAGGTCCACACCCCAGATGATCACATCGTCGGCGGGTACGAGTCCGGCGAGGATGGCATTTACTATTCCCGATTTTCCGGAGCCGACCACACCGCCGATCAATATATGCCTGCGGAGCAGGAGAACGGTTACCGTCGTGCCATCCTCAGAGGTTCCGATGGCAATCGGTTTGGTGATCGTGGCGGCCTGGTCGCCGTGTCCGGGCCACGGGTTCGGGCGTGCCAGAGGATCGGATTCGGTGACTCGGACAATAACGTGATCCTCTCGGTCGGGATCGGCAGTCACCCGGACACTGTTCGGCCGCACACCGAGCATGGAAGCGATTTCGTCGGCTCGGGCGATGGCACTTCGTGCGGACATGCCACGGCGTAGCGCGACCCGCGCGGTATAGCCCCATGCGTCCACCACCGCGGACATCACCCGTGAGCCAGAAAGCCCAGCATCTTCCGCAAGAACAGGCCACGCGCGAATTGTGCGCTCGACCCGGACTCGTTCACGCCGGCGACGGTGTGCCCACCACGGAATAGCGGTCGCCGAACCTACAGTTATGAGTAGAGCAGGAAAAGGCCCGTGACCGGGCCCGAAAATCGCGGCAGTCGACCACCATCCCGAGCCGAGGAAAGCAGCGGTCACGGCATAGGCGCGCTCGACCCGACGTGTCAACCTGCGAGCAAACAGACATGCTGTGACCAGGAAGAACAGGGTCAGCAGCACCACGCCACCGGTGCCCCACGCCCGGTGTGCCACCGCGGCGGACACCGTCAAGAACAGGCCAATGTAGAGCGGGAGAAGTTCACTGCGATACCGCCAGAAAAAACCCGCGATACTGGTCACGGCGCCCGGCCCGGAGCGGTTTTCCCGTAGTTTTCTCCGTGTGGATCGACGCATATGGCGGCGCATTCGCCGCATTTCCCGTGCCACCCGGCGCTGATCATTCATATGAGCTCGTGCCACGGCTTTTCTCCCCACAGGGAAACGGGGGTGTCCGGAAACCAGACACCCCCGCACGGTCTACAGGTGGACTGAGGAAAAGATGCCGAAAAGCTGGGTGAGAAGGTTCTGGAATGTGTCCGCAAAATTCGACTGTGCCACGTAGAAACCGAGTGCGACGCAGACGAACGCCTGTGCCGTGTTCAGGTCAAAAGCGCGGATCATGACGATGACCACGATCAGGAGAAAGAAAAGAATGGAAATGGAAAACATCAGTGATCAGTCCCGTCGTCGTCGAGGTCAAAGTCGTAGGCCGCGCCGCTCGCGAACAACCATTGATCCTGGGCGTCCTGCCACTCCATCCGGGTTTTCTCCCGGTGCGAGCGCAGCAGGGTCTGTACGTACTGGATTGCTTCGATGCCGTATGCGTCCTGGCCCAGAATGTCGATGAAAACGTCGTGGAGGACACCACTAGCCGTGAAGCCGTCCATGTGGTCGTTAAAGGTGTCGGTCGCGCGCCGCTCTAGGTCGGAAAGCTCACGGTCATCGAACATGGCAGGCACCTCGCGGGAACGAGTCGAATGGAGAAAAGGAAAACGTGGTGATCACATGCGGGGTTACGTTTTGGCATAGCTGCGACTGGCCGTCCGGCCGCAATCCGTAACCGGCCGCTACTCCGGCCAGGAACAGGAGAAGAATCCAGACGATCAGAGCAGCCCAGAGAAGAATGTAAATCCCGCCCTTCACGGCTTGTTCACCCACCTCGACACGGCACGCACGGCCAGGAGAAGGAAGATGAGCAGGACTGAATATCCGCCGTAGACGTGCGGGTGTTCGGCTACCCAATGGAGCGCGTACAGCGCGAGAGCGACCTGAACGAAGACCACGAGGAAGCGGAATAGCGCCGCAGCGAGAGCGAACAGGACGAAGAAAAGAAAGAACAGAAGCACGGGTACTCCCGAGAAGTATTGAACGAGCCGCAAGGCCGTTGCGTCCGGCCCCGTCGAACACCGCCAATACTTCCCGGGAAAAGGCTGCAGCGCAGGTATCTGACTGGCAAATACGAGGGTCATTCCTGGCCGACACCCGGAATTCCGCGGCATCGAACCCGGACCAGCCCCGGAAAAATCATCAGCGCACGGACACCCCGGACCCAACCCGGACCAAACCCGGACTAGACCCGGATGCGTACACGCCCGATCACTGTCAGGATGGGCGCCGTTACGTATGTAAGGGCGTATGCACGAACGAAGGGACCCGTGATGATCGAGAGCGGCCGCGAGCAGGACCTTCTAAAAGATCTTGGCCGGCTGGCGGATCGCGGCGTGCGCGGGCCCGAAGATGTGTTGGACGCCGAGCCGCACTTGCTCACACTCGTCACAGGCCCAGAGGGCCCGTGGGCGCGCGCTACCGCGGTCTACCGTCTCTTGCTCGCAGCCACGCAAGCACTCGGTCACCCGCGCGGAAGCGCGTTGCGCGACCTGCTCGCGCTCAACCCCGTACCCCCCGGACGGGTGCCGCTGACGAAAACCGAACGGCGGGAGGAAGCAGCCCGCCATTACCGCGTGGAAGGCGACAGTTTCCGCAAGACCCATGAAAAAAAACTGTTGAAAGCTCTGGCGATAGAGATTGACCGCAGACTCCGCAGCGGAAACGACACAACGCGCGGGACGCCGCAAGGATGGGTACCATTTACGCCCCCCGCACCACCCCCACCCGCAGAAACCTTCCGGTCCGTCGCGCAACGACCATCCAGGCCATCCGATGGAAAATGAGCGCCTGGAAAGGCTCCTTAAAGAAAAGCTGGACACGGCGAAAGGAATCCTCTCCGTCCGCACGGCAGCAGAGTCAGAGTGGGCCGTGCGACCTGCGGGCATCGCCCTAGAGACCGGATGGGGAACCGTCTACGTCGCAGCGTTCCACTACCCCGGACGCACACGCGCACGAGTCACGGGGGCCCCGCTGGCACCCCTCATGTCAGCTACCGCGCCCGAGGACTCTCTTACCTACATATGCGCGCTGTTAGTGGACGCCATGTACAACGCGGAATCCGCCGAGATAAAGGCCGTCACGCTCGCGGACGAAATAGCCCCGTGGGCGTATCGCTACGGCATATTCGTGGATTATTACAACGGCGCTCGCACATATCTGATGATTACGGATCAGCAAGTGTTGTCCACCCCACAGAAGGAGCCTTACATGTCCAACTGGGAATGGGATTCCGACCGGATCCCCCGGTATTTCGTCGCCGTACTCGTCGTCTTCGTCGCCGTGCCGTGCGTCGTCGCTGGCGCGTGGCTCGGATGGCTCAGTCGGTAGCCGACCCGAGCAAGGTTCAGGTAGCCTCGCCGGGCGCCGACCGGCACCGAGCCTCGCCGGGCGCCGACCGGCACCGAGCCTCGCCGGGCGCCGACCGGCACCGAGCCTCGCCGGGCGCCGACCGGCACCGAGCCTCGCCGGGCGCCGACCGGCACCGAGCCTCGCCGGGCGCCGACCGGCACCGAGCCTCGCCGGGCGCCGACCGGCACCGAGCCTCGCCGGGCGCCGACCGGCACCGAGCCTCGCCGGGCGCCGACCGGCACCGAGGTGCTTACCGGCGTGGTGAAGCTGACCGGATCAGGTCTGCAAGGACCATGGCGGTGATCGGATCGCACCGCGTGATCCATTGGACGAGTCGGGCGCCACTCGGACCGGTCGGCGCCGCTGAGACGATCGTGTGCACTGCTTCCTGATGCGGTGTCCATCCATCGGTCGGTGCGCTCTCCGACCGTTGTGGTGTCCACACCGCCGGCACGTAGACCCCTCGTGGCAGGAAACGAAAGGTCAGAAGCACGTCCGGGCTGCTGGGACCAACCGGGCGATGGTCCGTGTAAGCCGCCGCGGGGAGAGCGATCGTCGCGGACAGAAGATCAAGGATGGTCGCGCCCCCGAGTAGGGCGACCGTGTAGCCGTCATCGGTCATGCTCACGCGCACGAGCTCCTGACCGCATGGTTCGGGGATAGTGGTCATGGTTCACCGCTTCCTGTGCATGCGAGCGGCAGCGGTGACCGAAGGTCCGGAGAGGTGATGCAACACCACTCCGGACCGCCACCCGCCGCCGTTTGGGGTTGGGCAACCCCAAGCATAGGGCCAAGATTCGCCGTGGCACTACGCTTCGCCTATGAGCGGGGAACTGTGGACGACGGGCGACATCGCCCGACGGCTTGGAGTCACGACCGAGCGGGCACGTCAGCTCAGCCACCTGCCGACCTTCCCCTCCCATCGGCAGCAAGCGGCCCACATCCGTCTCTGGGATGCGGAAGACGTGGAGCAGTGGATCACCACATTTCGGCCGGAGAACGCCAACCCGCCGCACGGGACCAACGGTGCATGAACGGAATTCCCGGACACGAAAAGATCCCAGGTCGGATAGTTGAGGTTATCCGACCTGGAGTCAGGGGGACCGGCTGCATCCAGAGATACCGCCGGTCCGGTCAGGGGGGAGGTCCCGACCCCCTGTAGAGGGGGGGTTCGGTAGGGGGTGGGACCTCCCGATGGTGACGGCATCCATGCCTGCCGTCACCGGCTAGAATCCCCTCACACCAAATGGTGAAGGGCGCA
The DNA here is from genome assembly GCF_025403375.1 of Frankia gtarii. GTDB lineage: Bacteria > Actinomycetota > Actinomycetes > Frankiales > Frankiaceae > Frankia > Frankia gtarii. Next base: position 20,463 of record NZ_JAMPTM010000038.1, on the reverse strand, counting down.
TTTTCCCGTTATATCGAGCCAGGCGTCTTTCTTGGCCATCCAAAACGACCACACACACCGGTCGGTGCCCAAAGTCCATACGACATCGAGGTTGCGTTCCAATCCGCGAAAGGGACAGGTCACTGTCGGCTGATCGATCACCGGCAGCCCTTCGTGCATCTCGGATGAGTGGTAACTCAGCACGACCCCGTCACGGTCAGGGGCCAACGGTTCCACCGCGGGAAGTTCATCGGTGGACAGCCGCCGGTCCGACGGTGCGTACAGCACCGGCGGGCGGACCGGTCGGCATCCGGTCGGACGGGCGCGGCGGCTCACGGGCAACCCGCTGACATCCATGCCGAGTACCGGGCAGGGGACATCAACTCCCACATCGGCAGTGTCCGATGTTCGCCACCCTCACAGGTGAGCAGCACCGTCAGCGGCACCCCCCGCCAGTCACCGGCGTACGGGGGCAGCATGGCAGGGGAGGTCACCACCGGGCCAGGAAGGTCCGCGGTCAACGGGTGCTCTAACAACCGCCGACCCGCCAGGAACGCTACGGCACTGCTTCGACTCACTGCCGCACGCGGATGAATGACAAGACTCTGCATCGCCATTCCCGGCTGCATTGCCGCCCGCCGAGCATGCAGGGTTGATGCATCCCCCGTCGGAAGGAACTTCGGACACACCCGGAAACGACCGCCCCAGACGGCCTCACGCGGACCAGACATGATCAGCCCGTTGAGAGGCGGAAGGTGTAACCGCGGAAGATCGGCCGCGTTGAGCTGGATAATCATTCCCCTCACCCTCCCACCAGCCAGAACAGAGCGAACAGAATAACCGCCACCACGGCCAGCGGAAACAACACCACCGCAGGGAACATGAACGCTGCCAGCAGACACGCCCCACCGACCATACACAGCCTTTTCGAGACATAACCGCGGGACCGCACCAGATGGACACGGCGACGCATTACTTCCCCCTATCCCGCGTCGACCGTCAGGTCGAATGATTGCCTTGGTTCATGAGAGTTAGGTACCAAAGTAGACCGGAAAGCGTGAAGGCGTCTGTGATCTCACCGGCTTGGATAAGAGTTCGTATCTCCGCTGGCAGGCACCAGCGGAGAGACACGGATTCGTCGGTGTCGACAGGGTCCCCGCGCCGATCGGCCTCCCGCGCCAGAAACAAATGCGAAATCTGATCCGTCAGTCCGGGGCTGGTGTTCATCGATAGTAGGTGTTGAAGATTTTTCGGCTCCCAGCCGGTCTCTTCTAGAGCTTCACGCCGAGCGGTTTCGGCTGGTTCTTCGCCTTGCTCGACCTTTCCCGCCGGAAGCTCCCAACCGAAGCGAGAGACGATGAATCTATAGCGGAATATCAGGAGTACGCGTCCGCTTGTGTCAACCATGACGGTTCCGGCGCCCGAAGCAGGAACCCGAACGAGGTGATGCGGGATTCGGGCGCCGGATGGTGCTTCAACGTCCGCGAGATGCAAGCTCACCCACGGGCTTGCGTAGATGACGTCTTCACGGTGTACGGTCCAACGATCGCTCATTCACCGGATGATAGCGGGACCGCCTCGCCGGGCTTTGCAACGACTCGGTGGATTTCGCCGTCGAGCGCTTCGGTACCCATGACGTCGACCACTTTAAATCCGGCTCGGGTGAGCAGGTGCCTGTACTCGTTCTCGGACCGTTCCCGTCCGCCGGTCATGACGAGCAAGTTGAGGGCTGACATGACCGTCCGTCGGCTTATCTCGTCGTCATGGATTTCGGTCCGGATCTTGTCGAAGATGACAAGAGTTCCATCGTCTGGAATGGCTTTGCGCACAGAGCGCAGAATCTTTAGCGCTTCATCGTCAGAGAAGTCACACAGGACCATTTTGATCAGGTAGAGGTCGGCATTTTCCGGAACGTTCTGGCGAGCATCCCCCGAGATGAGCGTAAGCCTCTCGTCGAGAATTCGTGGCGGGAGTTCTTGCGCGGCCTCTGCGATGACGTGCGGAAGGTCCAGAATGACTCCGTGCAACGTCGGGTACCGGTGCAGAAGTTCAGCCATGAAAACCCCAAGGCCGCCCCCGACCTCGACCACCCGCGTATGCAGCGCGAAGTCATAGGCATCGATCAGGTTATCCACCATGGAGTTGGTAAGCGCTGCCATTGCGCCGTTAAAGGGGGTCGCCGCCGCGGGGTGTGCAGCATAGAAGTCGTGGAGCTCAACGCCGTTGTCCTGTACGAACGCGGGACGTCCCGTAAGTACGGTCCGCAGAAGTGAGCCCCAGGATGAATAGCGTTCCTTTCCTGTGGCAATCACGGTTGGGAGTAGGCTGTCAGATCGGTCCGATTCCAAAAGCTGTCCAAGCGCGTTCGTTGCGTAGAGGTCCCCGCCGCGCTCGAATACCCCATAGCCGACCAAAATACGGAGAAGAAAGCGAAGTGTATCGGGGTCGGCACCTGTCGCACGGGCAAGATCGGTAGCCGTCATCGGCTTGCGCAAGTGGTCCGCGAGGTTCAAACGCGCCGCGACATACAGCACTTGCGTGATCTGGTAGCCGATCAGGATTTCACGCAGCCGACTAGCGGCGTGGCGATGGCCGTGGGGCGCACCGCTGGGGGTAGTCATTGCTGGCTCCCGAGGGTCAGGGACTGATCAAGTCCATGGGTGAAACTACGACACACCTCTCCTTGCCGACATGGAGCGGCGCGTTTCGAGATGAGCGGACCATGCCTTTCTGTCTCGCTGCAATATCGCCAATGTCGCGTTCGTTCGCAGCTAAATCTCTTCTGTCTCGTCTTGGTCTCATCTTGTGGTATGATCATGATAAGGAGAACAATCGGATAGAAACGGGGAAATTCTGTCAATGGCGGAGGAAAACGGCACGAAACTTAAAGCGTTATTGCGTCAGCGTCATTGGCAGAATTACCCTACTTTTTGCCGTGAATACGACAGGTCGGCAAGTGTCATAGATAGCAGCCTAATCGGCACTTGGCCGAGTCGCGCACAGTTCCATCGCTGGCTATCTGGGGCTCTCATTTCGCTGCCGTACCCACATCACTGTAGAGTTCTGGAAAAAATGTTTGAAGGCTGGACCGCCGTAAATCTTTTTAGTAAATGGAGTGGAGAAGCGCTACCTAGTCCCGCATCGGAAATACTAAAGGAACCCGCTTCGGCACCGAGCGGCAAGTTCGGCATGGGGGGCGTAGTGGCGGTATTTTCTACCCGATCAGAGTTCGCGGGAGCGATTCCCGCACACGAACTTTTTGACGGAGCGAAAAAAATTCGAGCTGCCGGCCTTTCGCTCAATCTAGTTTGCCAGCAATATCCCGTTCGCGCCCTTCGGCGAAAAATAGTCAATGGCGGGAAAGGTTGTTTTCTATTTCTGAATCCGCGTGGCGAGCACATTGGAGAGCGCGAGAGAGAGGAAGGTTTTTCTTCAGGCGATCTTGCTGCGTTGACCCGGATCAACATGGAGTTACTCTTGAAGCTGAGAGACGATCTCGGAAGTCATTCGGAAAATCTTCGAATCGGTGTTTACGATGAGCCACTAAGATACAACATCGTAATCGTTGACGACAGCAGATGTGTCATACAGCCGTACCTACCGGCGATGCGGGGCGTCGAATCCCCTACTCTGGTTGCAATGCGCGAAGTGGAGGACGGGTCAATTTTTATGACTTTCGATGAAGTGCTATCTTCCTTGGAAGATCGGAGCTCGTTCCTGTGAATCACCTTGACGCGCTCCTGTCTGTTGCACATGACGCTATCGACATTGCAGTGGAGACTGTGATGAGCACTCCACCCGGCCAAGCCCGGGAAAAAGAGGAGCGGGATTTCGTCAGCGCAGTCGACATAGAAGTCGAGAGGAAGATTAGAAGATTTCTTGAGCAGCGCACACCGCATCTTGGCTTTATAGGCGAGGAAAGCGGCGAAAAAGTCGATTTCGGTAGTGACGAAATCTGGACTCTCGATCCGCTAGACGGAACGTCTAACCTGCTTCACGGAATACCGCTATGCGGTGTTTCTCTAGGGCTTATCAGGGACGAGCGGCCGATATTGGGTGTGATTGCCCTACCCTTCCTTAATGAAAGGTATTTCGCAGCGGAAGGGTTTGGCGCTTTCGCGGGAATGAGGAAGCTCGCAGTAACCAGACCGGTCCGACTTTCTGATGCGATAGTCTCAATTGGAGACTACGCCGTCGGCAATAAATCCGAAGAAAAAAATCGGGCTCGACTGGCGCTGTCGCGATTTCTTGCTCCGAAGGTTGAGCGGATTCGCATGTTTGGATCGGCGGCAGTTGACTTGGCATGGCTGTCCGCCGGAAGAACGGATGCAAGTATCGCGCTTGGAAATAAGCTTTGGGATATGGCGGCCGGAGTAATAATAGCTAGAGAATCTGGCGCGGAAGTTTTCGATCTAGACGGCTCGGACCACACAACAAACTCCCGCGTGACGGCCGCCACCTCCAAGGAATTGGTTGGTCCAATTTTGGAAGTCCTTGCGGAGACGTATCGGGAAGCGGAATCCCTTCGTCCTTCCGTTTCGTGACATGTTCACATGTGGATGTGAGGTGTCCCGTCCTAGGTCCGGCCCACTGTTCGTGACGACAGACCGCAGCAGCGCACCGAGCAGAGGCGGGCGGGCAGAAAAAACCCATGGACCGTGACTCGCGGTTGCCAGGGCACGTGAACGGACAGCCGACCGACCCCTGATCTCATCGAATCAGGGGCGCTAGCATTTGCAATGCGTGAGGAAAGCGCAGCTCGGAAGCTATCTCAGGCGGCTACTAGCCCGTGTTGCTTGATCGTGTCGACTGGCACCGACGCATCATGGGCGTCGAGGGCACCGAGCCTCAACCGCGGCTCAAACCCGCAGGTCAACGCAGTGCAACTACGGTCTGATTGCGTACGCGATCGTCTACGCGGCGCTGCTGGTCCCCGCCGGCCGCCTCGTCGACCGCTTCGGCCGCAAGGGCGGATTCCTGCTGGGGCTGGCGGTGTTCGCCGCCGCGAGCCTGGGCGCCGGCCTCAGCGGCGGCGTCTGGGTTCTCGTCGGCTTCCGCGTCGCCCAGGCGGTCGGCGCCGCGCTGCTGACCCCGGCCAGCCTCGGGCTGGTACTGGTTACCGCCCCACCGGAGAAGACGGCGACCTACGTCAAGATCTGGTTCACCACCGGGGCGCTGTCCGCGGCCTCCGGCCCGGTGCTCGGCGGGCTGTTGGTGCAGGCGTCGTGGCGGTGGCTGTTTCTGATCAACATTCCGGTCGCGGCGGGTGCGATGGCGCTGGCCGCCCGCCACGTCCCGCGGACCCGGGGTGAGCGGGACCTGCGGGTCCCCGACCTGCTCGGTGGAACCGTGCTGATGATCTCGGTTGCCGCGCTGTGCCTTGGCATCGTCGAGGGGCCGCAGTGGGGCTGGTCGGGCGGGCGCGTCGTCGGCGCGTTCGTCGTGGCCGCCGTCGCGTTCACGATCTTCCTCGTGCGTTCCGCCCGCCACCCGGCGCCGGTGGTGGCCCTGTCGCTGTTCCGCGACCGCATCTTCGCCGCCGGCAACCTGGTCCCGCTGCTCGCGTTCGCCTCCTTCGGGCTGGTGCTGCTCTCGGCGATCCTGCTGCTGCAGGGCCACTGGGGCTACTCCGCCATCCGCACCGGTCTGGGCACCGCGCCCGGCCCGGTGATCTTCGCCGCCGGGGCCGCGCTGGCCGAGGCGCTGCACCAGCGGGGTGGGCTGCGGGTCGGCCGGATCGCCGCGCTCGGACTGGCCATCGCCGTGGTCGGCCTGCTACTGCTGATCCTGCTCGCCGATGACGGGGCGAGCTACGCCACCGGCTTCCTGCCCGGCTGGCTGCCGCTGGGCCTCGGGCTCGGCCTCGCGGTGCCGGCGGCGATCTCGTCGGCCACGGTGGGACTCGCTCCCGCGGACGCGGCGACCGGCAGCGCGATCGTGTCCATGGCGGTCCAGGTCGGTTCGGTGATCGGCGTGAGCATCCTGGTCGCGATCCTCGGCACGGCCTCCTCCGACGCGCCGGTGGCCGTCTACCGGCACGCCTGGTACGTCGCGCTGGGCCTCGCGGCAGCGGCGGGCGTCGCCGCCCTGGCCCTCGATCCCCGGCGGCGCGCGCCGATCCGCACATAGCTGCAAGGGACGCTGGCGCCCGCCCGCAGCAGGTACCACGCGGGCGGGCGCCAGCGTCCCCGCGACTGGGGAGAACGGCGGTCGGAATGGGATTACCGGGTCGCAGCGGGTACCGCCTCCCCAGGCGACTGCGGCCGCGGTCGTCACCAGGGGAAGGGCGGTACACACCATGCGCGATCAGGGCGGTTCCGCGGGGGCGGCGCTGGCAGGTTCACTCCCGCTCGACACCGGCCCCGCCCTGCGCGCCCGTACCGGTCTCGACGACTCCATCGGCGGCCAGGGCGGCCCGGGGGCCGGCGGGATCGGCGGGATCGGCGTGCGGACCCGCGTCTTTCGCGAGGGGGTGTTGGCGGAAGAGGACTTTCCGCTTGCCGATGTCCATCGTTTCCGCGAGGACGACGATGTGATCGTCTGGCTGGACCTGCGCGCCCCGAACGCCGAGCAGATCCGCCTCGTCTCCGACGAGCTGCAGCTGGACCCGCACGCCGTCGAGGACGCCCTGTCCGCCGGCGAGCGGGCGAAGCTGGACCGCTACCCGAGCTACCTGTTCCTCAACACCTACGCCGTGCGCCTCGACGTGGCCTCCGGGGAGCTGGTCAGCAAGGAGATCTCGGCGTTCATCGCCGGGCGGACGCTGGTCACCGTTCGTCCCGACGACTCGTTCGACCTCGATGCGGTCCTGCGCCGGACGAACAGCGCCGACCTGGCCGCGCACGGCGTCGGTTACCTCGTCCACGGGATCATCGACCTCGTCGTCGACGGGTACTTCACCGCCGTGCAGGCACTGGACGGCGCGTTGGAGGACCTCGAGGACATGCTCTTCGACGACGACGTGCCGGAGGCGACGGTCCACCGGCGCAGCTTCGAGCTGCGCAAGAGCCTGGTCCAGCTGCGTCGGGAGGTGCTGCCCATGCGTGAGGCGGTGAACAGCCTCATGCGCCGCGACACCGGCCTTGTCACCGACGGCCTGGTGTCCTCTTACCGGGATGTCTATGACCACGTGCTGCGCGCCACGGAGTGGACCGAAAGTCTGCGTGACATGATCAACTCTATTCTGGACACGAACCTGACGATCCAGAGCAACCGCCTCAACCTCGTCATGAAGAAGATGACGGGCTGGGCGGCGATCATCGCCGTGCCCACCCTCATCACCGGCTTCTTCGGCCAGAACGTGCCCTACCCGGGCAGCGGCGAGAGCTGGGGATTCGCCGTCGACCTGCTCATCCTCGTGGTGTCCGCGGCGATCCTCTACGTCGTGTTCCGGCGCAAGGGCTGGCTGTAGGCGGCGCCGGGCGCGGGTCCCGGGAGTCGTGTCGTTGCTGTGCGCCTCATCGTCGCGATGGGATAGTGCCGACCCGAAGGGCGGGCCGGGAATCCGGCGGGTGGTCGCCGGACGAGACCGCCCGCGGCGCAACGACGGACCTGCCGCCGACGGGCGTGAAGGGAATCGCGGGTGGAAAATCGACGTGCGTTCGTACAGACGGGTCTGCTTTCGGCCCTGACGCCCGCTCTGCCGCTCGACCGTCACCGCGGCCGCGGCCGCGACGGCGCCGGGAAGCTCGGCGGTCGCCGGAGCATTCGTGCCCCAGGCCGTGTTCTGGACCCTGTGATGTCCCATGGTCGCCCCGGCGGGCGACGGCGCCCCGCCGGGTGGGCGGATCGCCCCGCGCCCAGAGCGGGCCACCGACCGCGCCGGCTGCGGGGAGCGCGGCCGGGGTGCTGGCGCGGCGGAGGCGGTCGGCGCCGGCCGTGAGCGCCCCGGGCGCGGGTCAGGGCAGGTGGCGAACGCCGGGCGGGGCGGCATCCGCCCGCGCGGGCGATCAGCAACGAACCGAGGCGCAGCCAGCCGCGCCGCTCGTAGGCGGCGAGCCGCTCGGCGAACCAGTCCGCCTGAGCCGCACCGATCTGTCCGACATCGTCCTGCTGCCCGTGGGTGAGCGCCATCGTCGAGTTGATCCGGCGACGACCAGCTTCAGCTCGTCGTCCTCGCACGTGGCGAAGTACGACTGGCACGCCGCCGCGTTCACGTCGCGTCGGCCGGGGACCGGCGACCAGCGCAGGGACGAGGAAGCCGTCTCGCCCCTGCGCCCGTGTCAGCGCCGCTTCGCGTTCGGCCCGGCCGTAGGTGGCCGAGCCGGTCCACTACCCAGCGGGCCCACGGCCGGTCCGGCCCCGCCACGCTGATGAACAGTCGCCCGCCGGGCCCGCCGGCCACGCCCCCACGAACGCAGCGTGGCAGATCCGGCGCGATGCGCGTAATCCGGGTGTTCGGTTACTCCGTTGTTCCGGCGGCGCGCACGGATCGTTGCCGGCGGATCGCTCGGGATCAGCTTTGGAACGGTTCGACGGTGCGGGCGCGGCGCAGCGCCCGGCCCCACCAGCCCATGCGGTCGAGCAGAGCGGCGGCGGCGGCTGGTGCGGCGCCGGTCGTCGCCCGGCCGTCCGCGGCGAAGTCGGCCGCGCCCGCGCCGTGGAAGCTCACGACGTCGCGAACGGTCACGGCGTGCTGCTCGGCGAAGACGGCGCGCAGGTGTTCGACGGCCCGCAGGCCGCCGCTCATCCCGCCGTACGAGATGAACCCGACGGGCTTGGCGAACCACTGCTCGCGGTAGGTGTCGATGAGGTGCTTGAGCGCCGCCGGGTAGCTGTGGTTGTACTCCGGGGTGACGACGACGAACCCGTCCGCGGCGGCGAGGCGTTCCCCGAGCGCGCGGACGAGCCGCTCGGATGGGGTGTCGGGGGCGACGGCCATGTCGGCGGGCAGCGGGAACTCGGCCAGGTCGAGGACGTCGAGGTGGATGTCGTCGCGGTCACCGGCGCGGTCGGCGAACCAGCCCGCGACGGTCGGCCCCAGCCGCCCCGCCCGCACGCTGCTGATGATCAGGGCGAGGGCGAGCGGGCGGGGGGTGTCGTCGGTGCGGCGAGCCCAGGCGTCCGCCGCGGTGGTGGGGATCGCGGTGGCGAGGGTCGGGAAGATCGGTGGCGTCGAGGTTGGCACGGGACGGCCTCCATCCGGGCATCGCGTCGGGTGCCGTGGTGGTCACCCGATCACGTTCACCCAGCCTGGAAGCTGAACCCGACTTCATGTCAAGGGCACCGCTCCCCACGTCCACCGCTCGGCGTGGTCCGCTCGGTGTGGTCCGCTTCGCGCGGTCACGGGTGCAGCGCGGCGAGGCAGATCCGCACGAGGTGGCGGGTGGCGGGATCGTGCTCACCGGTGCCGGTGTGCAGGACGATCCGGTTGTCCCACATGGCGATCGTCCCCGGCGTCCAGCTCAGGCGTGCCTGGTGCTCCGGGCGCAGGTACGCGGCGCGCAGCTCGGCCACCAGTGCGTCGCTGTCGTCCGGGCTCATCCCGAGCACCAGGGGGTGGTCCCAGTCCGGCAGGTTGATGTACAGGTAGTGCTCGCCGGTGTGCGGATGCCGGCGGACCAGCGGATGCGCGACGATGGGGCGTTCGTCGCCGGGCTCGCGTTTCACCCCGCGGCCGTGGGTGATGTACCGGCCCGTCGCCAGCGCCCGCACCTCCGGCGTCAGCGCCTGGTAGGCGGCGACGCCGCTGGCCCACAGCGTGTCGTTGCCCGCGGGCGGCACGTGCACGGCTCGCAGGACCGTCGCCTGCGGTGGGGTGGGCAGACTGCTGGCGTCGAAATGCCAGCCGACGCTGCCGCCGTGGACCTCGTGCACGCCGGGACGGGCCGGCTCCGGGTCGACGACGCTGGTGAACACCAGGATCGGCCCGAACGCCTCGGCGAACGCGACCTGGCCGGCCGTGTCCAGCGACTGGTCCCGCCAGACCAGGACCCCGTGCTGGAAAAGAAGCGTACGGATCAGTGCGCGTCGTTCCGGCGTCAGGTCCGTTCGGAGATCCATTCCGGCGACTTCCGCACCGAGCGTCGGTGACAGGGGTCGGATGGTGAGGTCAGCGATCGCCGGAGACATGTGTCGAGTCATTGCACCCGTCCGTCGGAGATGGGCGTGGATGGCTGGGCGCCGGGCACGGGCCGGGCGTCGAGGGCAGGCCGGAACCCGGCGGCGATGAGGGTTGTCGGCAACGTCGGCGTCGAGACGGCCACGGTCGTCACCGCTCACGGGCTGGTCGGACGGCGCGCGTGTCTGGACCGGATCCGCGCGTGACCCAACCGGGCGGGCACCTCTTCGGCGAGGGCGACGAGGGCAGCAAACCATATCCGCCCGGAGGCCGGGATCGATTCCCTGTTACGCCTGGGTAAACACCGGAGGTGGCGTTCGTTGGCATTCGCCGAGAAGAAGCGGCGATGGTTGTCAGTACCCGCAACGTTGCCGGCGGTAGTGCCAGGACGGATGTCAGGCTCGCGCGGTCGGGAGCCTCCACCGGCGCCTGCCGGGCGCTCCCGACGGCGTCGCCGGCGGTCTCTGCCGAGGCCGGTCGACGGAGCCTGCGGATCGGCTGGCGGCGGCGACGCCCGCGGGTAAAATCTGGCCTGCCTGCGGCACTGCGGCACGCTGCTGCCACCCACCGCCCGCGTCGCGTTCGGCGGGCATCGCCCGCGGGTGGCCGGAGGGGGGAGCGATGATCGGGCGAGGCCGGTTGCTGCTGTCGGCGGGGGCCGCGGGCAGTGGCGCGTTCGTGGGGGCGGGCGTCGGCGTGTGGCGTCTGGCGCTGTATCAGGGCAGCACGGCCGACGGCCGGGTGCGGCCGCTGACCACTCCCGCCCCGCCGGTGCGCGAGTTCTACGGCAATCCGACGCATCCGCCGTTCACCCTCGGGATACTCGGCGACTCCAGCGCCCAGGGCACCGGTGTGCACGACTACGACGAGACCGTCGGCGGCTGGCTGGCCCGCGCCCTCGCCGCCGGAGCCGGCGGCGACGCCGCCCGCGGTGACGGCACGAGCGTCAGCGGTGACGGCGGTGACGGCCGGCATGTGCGCGTCGTCAGCGCCGCCCGCGATGGTGCCCGCGCCGAGCACCTGGCCGCCCAGGTCGCCCGAGTCGCCCCCGCGGCGCCCGACCTGGCCGTCATCTCCATCGGCGTCAACGACATCCGCAATCGCACCTCCCCGGCGGCCGCCGCCCGCCACCTCGCCGGTGCCGTCGTCGACCTGCGCCGCAGCGGCGCCGAGGTGATCGTCGGCACCACACCCGACCTGAGTGTCATCTCCGCCGTCCGCCCGCCGCTGCGCGAGGTCCTGTGGCTGCTCGGCCTGCTACTCGAGCGGGCGCAGACCCCGGCGGTCTCCGCTGCCGGCGGCATTCCGGTAACCCTGCGTACCGCCGTGTCGCGGCGTTTCGCCGCCGACCCGACCTTGTTCGCCCCGGACGGCCTGCACGCCTCTCCCCGGGGCAACGCTCTCATCGGCGCCCACCTGCTCGCCGCCTACCGGCCCGCCACGCCACCGTTGCCGGACTGGGCGCGGCCCGGCCCGGGCTGACACCGATCTTCAGCGCGTCGGGTCCGAGGCTAGGCGTTGATCGCGCCGAGCAGCGTGGGTAGGGAGGCATCGAGCTCCCGCGACCAGTAGGGCCAGGAGTGGACGCCGGGGCTGTAGAAGTGCGTGGTGAGCAGCGGATCGCCGCTCGTGCCGGGATGCGCGGCGACGTAGGCGGCGGTGAGCTGCTGGGCGAACGCCTGGCTCTCGGTGTCCGTGTAGGAATGCCGCATAGCGGCTGGTCGGGGCCTATGCGCGGTGGACGCTCACGGCGTAGCCGGGGGCGGCGCCCCGCCGGGCGCCGCGGTCGAGAGGGTCGTCGCCGGTCTCGCCGGTCTCGCCGGTCTCGCCGGTCTCGAAGGGCAGGCCCTGCCAGGTGGCGAACCGGCGGTCGAGGGTGAGGCCGGCGGCGGCGCACCAGCCGTCGTAGTCCGCCAGCCCGAAGGGGGCGGCGGGCAGAGGAAGATGAGCGGCGTCGAGCCCGAACCCGGCCACGAGCAGGCCACTGGGGGCGAGGCGGCGGGCGAGACCGTGCAGGACCGCGGCCTCCGTCCCCGGGGCGAGCAGGGCGATGACGTTGCCGGCGGCGACGATGAGGTCGAACGACCCGTCGGTGGCGGGTGAGATGGGGGCCTGTTCGGGCCGGTTGAACGGGCGGGGTGCGTCCAGGCCACAGAGGTTGGCCCCGACGGAGTTGTCCAGGTCAGCGAGGTCGGCGAGGACCCAGCTGACGGCGGCGGACCGGTCTCGGGCCACCTCGAGCATCGAGGGGTCGGCGTCGACCCCGACGCACCGGTGGCCCAGCTCCGCCAACCTGATTGCCACCCGACCGGTGCCGCAGCCCGCGTCCATGATCCGGGACTCGGCGGGCACCAGCGCGTGGCAGAACGCCGCCTCGCCGTGCACATCGACCCCGGCGGCGGCAAGCTGCGCGAACCGGTCCGCGTAACGCCGGCCCGACCTGCCTGCGGTGAGTGACTCCCAGCGGGTCGTCACGCTGGGACTGGTCTGGTCGGGAGCATCCACGTCCCAGCTATACCGGATCCGCGAGACGCCGATCAGACGGGAAGGGCTAGAACGATCAAATTGTCACGGTAGCTGTGCGTGGCGGTGTTGAAAGCCCCGCCGCAGGTGATGAGGGCCAGGCGGGGCGGGCCGTCCGTCCGGAAGACACCCGTGTCCGCCAGCCTCGTCTTCACCACGTGCCGCCGGGTCACCACCCGGTAGTCGTGCTTCGTGCCATCGGGGCTTGTGACCACGATCAAGGCCCCTATCTCGACCCGGCTGAGCGGGTAGAGGGCGCCGGGGCGGCCGTTGTAGTCGACGTGCCCGGCGAGCACGACCGTCCCCGACGAGGCACCGGGGGCCCCGCCCCCCGCCCACCATCCCAGCGTCGCCGGGTCGAGCGGAACGTTGAGCGCGCGCGTGGTCGCGTTGACGGAGGCCACCATCACCGGCGCCGAGATGCCCAGGCTCGCCACGGCGACGGCCGTCGGCCGGCGCCGTAGGACCGCCTGGACATCGGTGGACGGCGACGGTGACGCGGTCGCCGCCGCGGCGCCCGTTCGGGTGGAACTCGCGAACGCCGCCGGCCCCTGCGACGCGGCCGCCCCCTGGGAGACAGCCGACGTCGCGCCCGCGGCGAGCGAACCGACGTCGCCGGGGGGTCTCGACGCCACCCATCCGGCCATGCCACTGCCGCCGACGACGCCCGCGACCGTCGCCGTGACCACCAGTAGGCGGCGGCCGCGGCGACGTCGACGGGTCCGCGCCAGCCGGGTGCCCGGCGGCCTGGGCCGGTCCGGCCCGCCCGCGACCGGCTTCTGGCTCGCGGCCGGCGCCGCCGGTCCGTCCGACCCGTTCTCGGGCGGCGCGGCGGCGGTCGCCGTTCGTCGGCGAGACTCGATCATCCCTGTCGGTGAGCCAGCCACGCTCGGCGGCGCTGCCACCCGAACAGGACCCCGGCCGATCCGACCGCGAGGCCGAGCGCCCCGATGGCCAGGACAGGCGGGTGACCGTCATCCGCGGCCAGCCCGCTGTTGCCGGCGTTGACCGAGGTGGGCGAGTTCGCGGCCTGGTGGGACAGCCAACTGTACGAGCCGTTGCCGCCGACGATGTAGAGGTTGGTCGTCGACCCGGGCTTGGTCGGCACCGTCTGGGCCGGCACCAGCGGCTTGCCCGTCGTGTCGGTCACCGTGACCGTGTGCGGGGTGCCGCCACCTGGGGTGCCGCCACCTGGGGTGCCGCCACCTGGGGTGCCGCCACCTGGGGTGCCGCCACCTGGGGTGCCGCCACCTGGGGTGCCGCCACCTGGGGTGCCGCCACCTGGGGTGCCGCCACCTGGGGTGCCGCCACCTGGGGTGCCGCCACCTGGGGTGCCGCCACCTGGGGTGCCGCCACCTGGGGTGCCGCCACCTGGGGTGCCGCCACCTGGGGTGCCGACGCCGGGCGTGCCGCCACCTGGGGTGCCGCCACCTGGCGTGCCGACGCCGGGTACGCCGCCGACGCCGGGTACGCCGCCGACGCCGGGTACGCCCCCGACACCAGGTACGCCCCCGACGCAGGGGAGGTTGTCCTTGGTCTTGTCGGTAGTGACGCAGGGCACGTTCACGCCGCCGACACCAGGCACGCCGCCGACACCAGGCACGCCGACATCAGGCACGTCTACGACGGGCGGGCCGACGTAGACGCAGGGGAGGCCGTCCTTGGTCTTGCCGGTGATGAGGCAGGGGACGACGTTGGCGGCGACCTCGGGTGAGACAGGAGGGAAGGTCTGGACGACCTGGCCGGTCTTCGGGACCTCGCCGACGTACTTGCCGTCGATCTTGATCTGGCCGGTTGCCAGCGCCGCGACGTCGCGGACGACGATCGCCGAGGTGTTGGCCGGCCAGGCCGCGCTGGTGGCGTCGTCGTAGACCCGCGCGAGAGGCTTGCCCGCAGCGTCGAGACCCACGGCGACCGAGAGCCGGGTGCCCGGGTGGACGGCGACGTCGGTGGCGATCGGTGGCGTCCCGCTCGCCGACTGGCCGACAGGCCGGATCTCGACGCGGTGGGCCCCGGCGACCAGTGGCTTCGGGTCCGCGACCTGTTTAGCCACCAGGTTCTTGATCAGAGTCTGCCCGTCCATGGTGACGTCCGCCTTCATATCCGGCAGCCCCTGAACCAGCGTCACCAGTCCGGCATCGTTGTTCGGCGTTGGGGTCGCTGACGCCACGCCGGGCAGACCCAACGTCAGACATCCCGTCGCCGCCACGGCGCCGATCGTTCGAGCGCCCGCTCTCAGATGAGAGCGTGTGATCCATTGCATTACTTTGAGCTCCCGGCGACGTCATCCAGAAATCTGGGCATTTGCACCTTACCGCGGCAGGCTCGGGACGAAGATAGGGCTCCCCACTGCTCCGAGTCGAGAAGATTCACACGCGTGAATATGGCCTTGCTCGGAGTGTGGGGCGAGGTCGACCGCACGGACTTCGCCCGTGGTTCGGAGGCAAAGTGCCAGTTCAGAAGGGCCGAATCGGCGTCGCCGACGAACGGGGTACCCCGCGGTGGGGAGCGATACGAAGGACGTCCGGGGCGTCCCTCGGTCAGAACTGCGATCGAAGTCGCGCCTTTGGTGGCGCAACCTTCTTCTGCTTGAAGGCGTGTCAAGTGCCGTCCGCACGGGCTGAGCGGAGCCCTTTCGGGCTGTTAATCAGCGAGATTCTCGGATTTCGGCCCGTCGGAGTGCGTCGCACGTCGGTTTTTGGTCTGCCCTGGATCGAGGGATGAAGGCTGAAAGTGGCTGCCGGAAAGGGCCAGCGGAAAGGGAGTAGCCCGATTGTGCAGGCCTCCGCCAGCGATGGGGAAGGGGACGGCAGGTGAGGACGGCTGCCGGCGCTTTCGACGACGGCGCCCGGTTGGGCCCGCAGAGGGCCCCCGAATGGGCGGGTCGCCCTGCGCGGGGGGCGGAAGAGTCCGCCGGCCGGCACCGGGCTGCGCCGGACTTGGCGACGTCGAGATCGAGGCGGCCCAACCCCTGAGGCGACCCGCCCCCGCTACCCGATTGGATCCCCACGGCCACTGACCACCGGGGACCGACTCCGGTGCGGCCGCCAGGAGTTCGAGGAGGCCCTGTCCGGGCGCCCGCTACCGGGACTACAAGATAATCAACGCTGTTGACGAGGCCCGGCCGGCCCACCTTGTCGATCATGAAGATGTATCTCTGTCGGCGTGGGGCGTCCCGGCCGGCTTGCCCGGATACCCAGATCGCCCTCGCCCGGGGTGGGTGCGCCGCCGACGACGGGACCGACGAACGTTCCGTAGCCACCGTCGTGGTAGACCAGCGGCGCGTCGGACCGCTCCGCCCGGCTTTCCACCACCTCGGCCACGATCAGCCAGTGGTCGCCCGCGGGGATCCGCTCGCGGATCCGGCAGCGCAGCCAGACCGCGGCGTCGGTCAGCAGCGGCTCCCCGGTGCCCAACGGCCGCCACCGCGTGGGTGCGGCGAACCGGTCGGCGCCCGGTGCCGCGAACCGGGCGGCCAGTTCGTGCTGGCCGTGGGAGAGCAGGTGCACGACCAGTGTGTCCGCGGCGTGCAGCGTCGGGACGATCGACGAGCCCGCCGACAGCGACAGCGACACCAGCGGCGGGCTCTGCGACAGCGACGCCACCGACGTCGCCGTGAACCCGACCGGGCCGTCCGCGCCGTTCATCGTCACGATCGTCACCCCGGCGGCGTGCCGCCGGAACGCGCCGCGCAGCGCGGCCGCCGCGCCGCGATCCTCCGCAGCGGGGGCCTTCGGTGATGAAGGGCGCGAGGGTGCGGGCCGGGGCGGCACGGGGCGTGGCAGCGCGGAACGTGGCGGCGCGTGCTTCGGCATGGCCTCCAGCCTGCTGCACGAGCGGGCCGCTGTACACCGCCGGCGCCGTCGCGGCGGCGCGGTTGTGGGCGCGCGACCAGGTCATTGCCCAGCCATCGCCACCGCCGGCGGCCGGGCAATCGGCATGTGTAGCCGCAACCATGTCGACCCGTGCCCGCGGACCGGCCCGCCCGACCGGGGACAGCCCAGCACCGATGGGCACCCGGTCGGTGGGCCGCCCGAGCTGGCCGGGACGGCTCGGCGGCGATGGGCGTGTCCGGTGACACCTGAAGCCCGCCGCTGCCGGCCTCCCGGCGTCCCGGCCAGTTCTCGCGCGTCCCCGCCGCGCCCGCGGCCGGCTCGCACCCGGCGGCGTGCTACCCGGGTGCGGGGTCAACGGCTGACCGGTGGGCCCGGCCGCCGGGGCGTGGGGCGGTCCCGTTGCAGGTCAGGGGACTGCGGCGGGGTCCGGCGCGGATGTGCGGCGGGCTCCTCGGCGGGTCGGTGCCGTCGGCGCGGACGGGCGTCGAGGTCCGTCGCCCACGCGCTGGCGGGTCGCGTCCGCGGCCGGCGGGTCGCGTCCGCGGGAGATGACGCGGCGTCCCGCGCAGCCGTGGTGGTGCCGTCCCGCACCGGCGTCGCGATCAGATTGTGGAATTGTGGGGGAACTCTGCGCGCCATTTCACCCGTCATCCTGGTTTCCCCGTCAGAGGATGGGTATGGCGGTGAAGTCCTTGAGGATCAGGGGGGCAGTGCGAGCGATGGCGACCGACCGCGCCGCGGGCCAGGAACGTCGGCTCGCTGGTCGCTACCGGCTCGGGCGGGTGCTCGGAAGCGGTGGCGGCGGCGTCGTCCGTGAGGGCGAGGACACCCTGCTGCGCCGACGAGTGGCCATCAAGGAGGTCCGGCGGCCGCCGGTCGCGTCCCCAGCCGAGCGGGCGGTGCTCAGCGAGCGGGTGCTGCGCGAGGCCCGCGCTGCCGCCCGGCTACGCCACCCCGGCCTGGTGACGGTCTACGACGTCTTCGACGCCGAGGACCACACGTGGATCGTCATGGAGTACGTCGACGGCGACTCGCTCGCCGACCTCATCCGCGCCGCCGGTCGGCTGCCCGCGCTGGAGGTGGCCCGCGTCGGCGTCAGCCTCGCCTACGCCCTGGAGGCCGCCCACCGCGGCGGTGTCGTGCACCGCGACGTCAAGCCGGGCAACGTCCTCGTCACCGCCGACGGGCAGGCGCGGCTCACCGACTTCGGCATCGCCGTCACCGAGGGGGATGCGACCCTGACCGAGGCGGGGATGCTCGTCGGCTCACCTGCCTACATCGCCCCTGAGCGGGCCCGCGGCGCCCGCGTCGGCGCCGCCGGCGACGTGTGGGGGCTCGGCGCGACCCTGTTCACGGCGGTCGAGGGGGTGCCGCCGTTCGAGGGCGAAGGGCCCCTGGCCATCCTCGCGGCCGTGGTGGAGGACCGGCGCCGACCGTTCCAGCACAGCGGCCCCCTGCGCGGCGTCCTCACCGAGCTGCTCGACTCCGACCCGGCACGGCGCCCGTCGCTGGCTGAGGCCCGCGGCCGGCTGCGCGAGATCGCCGACCGGCTGGAGGAGGCCGATCACACCCTCGGTGGGACGCTGGTCGAGATCCCGCAGCCCGACCTGGACGGCGCGGACCTGCCGCTGGCGGCGGACCGATCGTTGGCGGCGGCGGACCGGCCGCTGGCGGGTTCTGCGGCTTCGGCCGCGATTCCCGCCCTGGCCGGCGCAGCCGAGGCCGAGGCGCCTCCCGCGCCGGCGGGTGAGCCCGCCTTGAGCGACCGATTCGCCCTCGCTGGCAGCTCCACATCCGCCGCCGTCCAGCCCGCCTTCCCTGACCAGCCCGCCTTCCCTGACCAGCCCGACCAGTCTGACCAGCCCGGTCTCGCCGGTGCGTCGCGCTTGCCTGGTCCGCCTGGTTCCACCGGCCGGCCTGGTCCGGTCGGTGGGTCCGATGCCGAGAGCAGACCCGACTCGCCGGGACCTGGCGCGGACCGCCCGGCGCGTCGCCGGCGGATGGCGCTGCTGGCCGGGGTCGCGGTGGCGGTGCTCGCCGCCGCGGCGGTCGTGCTCGGTCTGGTCCTCGCCGACACTGGCTCGAAGCCGTCCCCGCCGGCCGCCGCCGCGACGTCGCAGCCCCCCGCAGCGGTGTCGCCGGCACCGCGGGCGTCGGTGACACCCATCGCGAGCCCGAAGCCGGCCACGGCGACGCCCGCGGGCGGCCCGTCGCCGACGAGCACCGCTTCGACGCGGGCCACCGGAACGCCGACGACGCAGGTGGGCGACGACCTCGGCGCGCTCATCCCGGACACGACCGATCCCGCCGCCGCGCCCGACGGCTACACCACCCATCGGGATGGCAGCGGATGGTCGGCGGCGCTGCCCGCCGGCTGGCGGATCTCCGCACGCGGCAACGGCCGGGTGACCGCCACCGCGCCGTCCGGCTACCCGGAACTGCTGATCGAGGTGCGGCCGAAGGCGGGCCCTTCCGCCATCGGCGCCTGGTATGACCAGGAGCCGGAGGTCCGGCGGAGCTCTGCCGGCTACCGTCGCCTGTCCATCCGCCCCGCCGACGGCGGCGCCGGGACCAGTGCCGCGGTCTGGGAGTTCGCCTTCGCCTCCGGCGGGCGGACCCTCCACGTCCTCGACTTCGGCGTGGTGCGCAACGGGCACGGCTACGGGCTGCGCTGGCGCGTCCCCGACCAGGACTGGGACGCCGCCCTCGGTCAGATGCGCACGATCGTCGCCTCGTTCCGCCCCGGCCCGTGAGCCGCCGGCCCGTGAGCCGCCGGCCGGTGCGTGCCGGCCGGCACGCGGGTCCAGCGCCCCGGTCGGCGTCCGATCAGGGGGAGGCCACAGCGATGGTCTCGCGGATGACGAGGTCGACGACATCGTTGATGCGGCCGCGGCGGGCGTAGGCGGCGCGCTGGCGGTCCGCGCCGGTGCCGCGGGCGAACAGATCCTCGACGAGGGCGGCGACCGCCTCGGCGTCGCCGGTCGCCGACAGCTGCGCACCGACCCGTTCGACGAGCCGGTCGACCAGCGCCCGGGCGGGAACGAGCTCGCCGCGTTCGAGGTCGACGAGGTCACCGGACACCCCGTGGCGCGACGCCCGCCAGCCGGCGGCGCGCAGCAGCTCCGGGCGCATCTGCGGGGCCGGTTCGCCCGCCGCCCATTCCCGCGCCGCCGTCGACACCAGCGCTCTGGCCAGCGCGGCGAGCAGGACGGCGTCGTCGACGGACAGGCACACGTCGGCGACCCGCAGCTCCAGGGTCGGGTAGTGGTGCGACAACCGGACGTCGAAGTAGATCATCCCCTCGTCCATGGCGGCCCCGGTCCGGATCAGCAGATCCACAATCCGGTCGTACTCGGCGGGCGAACCGAACGCGCCGGTGGCGCCGGCAGTGGGCCAGCGCTGCCAGACCTGGGTGCGGTAGCTGGCGTAGCCGCTGTCGGCGCCCTGCCAGAACGGCGAGTTCGTGGTCATCGCGACCAGCACGGACAGCCACGGTCGCAGCCGGTCGAGCGCGCCGACGGCCTCCTCGCGCGAGTGCACCGCGACGTGTACGTGGCAGCCGCAGGTGAGCTGCTCGCGGGCGGTGAGCCCGAACTCCTGGTACATCCGCTGGTAGCGCGGCTTCGGGGTGAGGGTCGGCCGGGTCGGCGTGGGGCAGGTCGCGGTGGCGGCGAGCGCCACCCCCTCGGCCCGCGCGGCCCGTGCCGCCGCGCGGCGCAGCTCCACCAGCGACCCGCGTAGCCCGGCGAGGTTGATGTGCGGCGCCGAGTCGCTCTCGACCTGCTCGCGGGTCAGCTCGACGTCGAGATCCCCGCCGCCCGGCGCCCTGCCGGGGCCGTCGCGGTCCTCCCGGGCCAGCACCTGCGACGCGGCGGCGCGCACCGCACGCCGCTCGGGGTCGACGAGGACGAACTCCTCCTCGACGCCCACGGTCCGTACGCCATCGGTCGTCATTACCATCTGTTTCCCTGGCCGTACCTGCGAAAACGGGGTTGGCGGCGAGTCTGCGAGCGCCCCTCAGCGGTCGCAGTCGTCATGACCGCCGCCGTCGGCCCCATGCGGCAC
>NZ_JAMPTM010000389.1 GCF_025403375.1 Frankia gtarii | reverse complement strand
TCCCGGTGCCGGGGGCGGTGGCCGTCGACCGGGGGGGCCTCACGCGGGCCCGGGTGCGCCGCGCCGGCGGGCGATCTCGTCGAGCACGCCGCGCACCGCCAGCACCGCGTCGTCCGCTCCGGACTCCTCGAAGATCGACCGCGCCTCGTGCAGCACCGCCGCCGCCTGGTCGTAGGCGCCCAGATGGGCCAGCGCATTGCCCTGATTGGCCAGCGCGCGGGCGTGCCCGAGCGGATCGGTGTCCCGGTCGCGGGCGACGATGACCTGCTGGTAGCGGGCCGCCGCCTCGACCAGGTTGTCCTTCTGGTGCGCCGACGGTGCGTAGACCAGGGCGTTGGCCAGGTTGAGCTGGGTGCTGGCCCACTGCTCGGGATGGGTCTCGGGGGTGTAGACGGCGAGCGCCGTGCGCAGGCCCTGGATCGCGACGCCGATCCGCAGCTGGTCGGACGCCTGGCTCATCGGCATGGCCAGGTAAGCGGTGGCGAGGTTGACCTGCACCGCGGCGAACAGCTCCGGCGCGCTGTCCACGCCGATCAGCCGCAGCGCGCCCAGGTAGTGCTCCACCGCGGTGCGCAGGGCCGCCGGGTCGCCGCCGGCCCGTTCCTGGTAGGCCGAGCCGAGGGTCAGGCGCAGCTCGGCGCGGGCGATCACGAGTTCGGTGGCGTCCAGGGCGGCGAGCGCCGTGGTCAGATCGGCAAGAACGTCGTCGGTCGGCCCCTCGACGCTGCGACGCAGGTCCGCCGTGGTGGACAGCAGCTGCGCGGCCAGGCCCGGGGACGCCTCCCACGCCGCGGCGACAGCCTGGCCCAGCGCTGCCGCCGCCTGGCCGGTGCGCCCGGCGGCCATGGCGTGGGCGGCGTGCGCCGAGTGCACCAGCGCCGCGATCTCGCCGGTCTCCCCGGCCAGCGGCGGCGGCTCGGCCAGGTCGCCGAGCGCGAAGCGGACCACGTCGACGAGGATTCCGAGCTCGGCGCCGAGGGCCTGGCGAAGCTGCGCCGGGTCCTCCACCGGGGGACCTCCCGGGCGCAGGACGAACCGGTTGTACCGGTCGATCGGGTCGTCGCCGTCGATCTGGGTCGCGGCGCCGACGACGTCCCCCCGGTAGGCCAGCTCCAACGCTCCCAGCCGCGCCGGCCAGGCGTCCGGGCGGCGCCCGGCGGCGAGCGTGCGGCGCAGCTCGGCCGTGTCGTCGCCGCCCGGCACCAGCAGGAAGCCGGCGGGCAGCGGGAACACCCCGATCGGCTGCGGCCGGGCGTGGCGCGTGGCGATGTCGGTCGCAGCGTCGCGGTCAGTCACGTGCGTCGTCCTCGCTGTGCTTGTCGGGTGCGCTGTGTTTGTCGGGTACCGGGGTTCCCGCGGCGAGATCGGCGAGGATCATTGCCTGCAGGCGTTGCATCGCGCCGCGGACGGCCGGGGTGAGATCGGCACCGGGTTCCAGGCCGCCGGCCTCGACGAGGTAGACGGCGATGTCCGTCGGGTAGTCGTCGCCGAGCAGCCAGCGGCCGAAGGCGAGGGCCTGGTCCCAGCGCACGGCGTGCGGATGAGGCAGGTGCAGGGGGAGATCCTCGAGTTCCGCGCCCGGTACCCGGTAGACGGTGCCCGGCGCGGCGCCGGTGCGGGCGGCGTCGACGATCACGACCCGGCGCGCGCCGCGCATCGCGAACGCCGTGTCCAGCCCGGCGGTGCCACCGTCGACCAGGCGTACTCCGGCCGGCACGCCCGCCTCGGCGAGCCGGCGGATGAGGATCGGGCCCACCCCGTCGTCGCCGCGCAGCAGGTTCCCGCAGCCGATCACCACCGTGTCGCAGCGCGGCGGTTCGAAGCCGGGCGGGTCGACCTGCACCCGGGGGCTGGCGGGCACCGGTCGTCCGGCGGTCAAAGGTCCCCGTTGATGATGAACCTGCTCAGCTCCTTGCCGGTCCGCCCGTCGTAGGCGTGGACGGTGCAGACCAGGCAGGAGTCGAAGCTGCGGGCCACGTGGCCGAGCTCGACCGGATCGGCCGGGTCGGCGACGGGGGTGCCGACGAGCGCGGCCTCGATCGGACCGGGCGTGCCGTCACCGTCGCGGGGGCCGATGTTCCAGGCCGTCGGGGTGACCACCTGATAGTTGGCGATCTTGCCCTTCTCCAGGACGATCCAGTCGGACAGCGAGCCGCGGGCCGCCTCCGTCGAGCCGAAGCCGCGCCCGTCGGCGCGCTCCACCGGGGTGGCATGGAACGGCTCGTGCAGGTCGATCTGGTCCAGCCAGCCGCGAACCCACCGGTAGTACTTCGCCGCCTCGTGCATCCGGGCGAGCAGGCGAACCATCACCGAGGGGCCGATCGCGTCGAGGATGTTCCCGAACAGCGGGTCGTCGTCCTGGTGGGCGGCTGCACCCGGGGCGGCGGCGGCGACCCGGCGGGCCAGCGGGCCGGCCTCCAGCGGGACGTATCCGAGGTTCGGCACGTCGTAGCGGGGGGACTTCGCCCAGCTGTACTTGCCCTGCTCGCGGCCGCGGACCGGGTCGATCGGGTTGGTCTCCCCGTCGAACGGGTGGCGTGCCGACGTGCCCGCGTAGAACGAGTGGGTGACGTCCTCGCGCACCCTGGCCTGGTCGAACTCGGTGTACGCGCCGCCGGCGTACACCCCGGAACGGCCGATGAGCGCCGCATTGCGGCCCTCGATCGTCGGCCGTCCGTACAGGTCCGGCTGAAAGTACGTCCCGGTCGCCAGGTAGTTGCCGATGCCCTGGCCGTAGCCATCGAGGCCGATGTCGAGGCAGTAGCGCAGGAAGAAGCCGCAGTCGCTGTCGTGCTGGGCCTCGTTCTCGTACAACCAGGCGAGCACGTCGGCCCAGGTGCGGTTGGCCAGCCAGCGGTCCACCGAGCAGCCCAGCCACTGCTTCTCGAGCCACTCGGTCTTCCAGTGCTCCAGGATCGCGATGGAGCGGGTCACGTCCGCGAGCGTCGGGGCGCACATCACCCCGCCGGGCACCATGAAGCTGGAATGCGGCCACTGCCCGCCGAAGATGGCGTACACCTCGATCGGCTTGGCGGACAGCACCACCCCCGGGCCGTAGCTGGATCCGGTGAACGGGGTGAACCGGCGCACCGCCTCCGGGTAGAGCTGCGAGGAGGCGTACCTGGGGTTCGTCAGGTCGATGGCGAACAGCGCGTAGAAGCACCGCGGGATGCTCTGCAGCGTCTCGCACGCCTGCGCGATGTTGCGGATCAGGGTCGCGTTCGGCGGCAGCTCGGTCTGCCACGCCACGTCGAGTGCGTACGCGGCCTTGTACAGGTGGCTGCCGCCGCAGATCCCGCAGATCCGCGGGGTCACGATGAGGCCGGCCTGCGGATCCTTGCCCCGCAGGATGATCTCGAAGCCGCGGAACATCGCCGCCTCGGTCCAGGCCGAGGCCACCACCCCGTCGTCGATCGTGACCCGGACGTCGAGGTCACCCTCGACGCGCCCCATCGGGCTGACGTTGAGATCGACGGTCGTCATCGGAAGACTCTTCTTTCCTCGTGCGTTCCTCGCGGGGCCCCGGGCGGGACGCGCGTGCCCTGCCGGCGGGTCAGACGACGAACATGTCCTTCTTCGACCACTCCGGGGCGCCCAGCCGGGCGGCCGCCGCCTGGGCCAGGTAGGTCAGGTGGCCGCTGCCCTCGGGGACCTCGCGCGGGATGACCCCCGCGACCTTCTGGGTCTGGAAGACCGTGCCGGGGGCGAGGTCGAAGAACGGGAACTCCGGTTCGGTGCAGCCGATGCACGGCATCCCGGCCCGGGTCTTCGACGACTGCCGGTTCCACAGGATCCGGTTGCACGGCGAGTGCGTCATCGGCCCGCGGCAGCCGAACTCGTAGAACAGGCAGCCCTGGCGGGTGCCCTCGCCGAAGGCCAGCGTCGACTGCTTGTACTCGAAGTACCCGTTACGAGTGCAGCCCGTGTGCGTGAACGTGGTGAAGAACGTCTGCGGCCGGTTCAGCTCGTCGAGCCCGATGTCAGCGGCGCGGCCGGTGGCCAGCGCCACCAGGATCTGGGTGATCCAGTCCGGATGGGCGGGGCAGCCCGGCACGTTGATGACGGGCAGTCCCGCCCGCGAGCGGAAGTCCGGGCCGAGGAACCCGCCCGGGGTGCGCTTGTGGAACTGCAGCCCGGTGGAGTCGGTCGGATTCGGCGCCATCGCGGGCACCCCACCCCAGCTGGCACAGTCCCCGATCGCCACGACCACCTGCGCCTGGCCGGCCAGGTCGCGCACCCAGTCCTGCATCGGCCGGTCGGCGAACACGTCGTAGCGGCCGCTACCGTCCGGGCCGCGCATCACCGAGCCTTCGAAGACGAAGATGTCGACCGCCCGCTCGCCCCGCGCGCACTCCCAGAACAGCGTCCGTGCCTGCCCGCCGGTGACCAGGCCCAGCGAGGGGTGCCAGAGCAGGTCCAGACCGAAGTCGGTGATCAGGTCGATGACGGTGGGTTCCTCGGCGTTCAGGAACGACATCGTGTTGCCGCTGCACGCCCCGCCCTGAAACCAGAGCACGGATGACATCGGTGGTCCCTTCGTCGGATGGCCGGCAACCGGTGGGGCAGCGCGGCGCGTCCGGTCGCGGCGCGCCTCGCGTCGCATGGCTCAGGCCGCACGAGGACTGCCGGCACAGCGACGCTACGTGCCCGGGAAGGGGACGCCGATGCGTCGTGTGCGGAGGCTGCCACCAACGCGTGGTGGCGTTTGCCGCTGCGTGCGCGGACGGGCCACAGTGAGCCCGGCCGGCGGGCCGGCCGGGCGGTGACGGACCGTCGTGCATGGCGGCCCTGTCGTGCGCGCCGAGCCGGGCGAGCGAGGGACGGCGGGAAGGG
>NZ_JAMPTM010000388.1 GCF_025403375.1 Frankia gtarii | reverse complement strand
CCCCGGAACCGGCGGAACCGACGGAACCGACGGGCTCGACGGAACCGGGGGGCTCGGCGGAACCAGCGGGGACGACGACACCCCCGGAACCGGCGGAACCGACGGAACCGACGGGCTCGACGGAACCGGGGGGCTCGGCGGAACCAGCGGGGACGACGACACCCCCGGAACCGGCGGAACCGACGGAACCGACGGGCTCGACGGAACCAGCGGGGACGACGACACCCCCAGAACCGGCGGAACCGACGGGGACGCGATGACGTTGCTGCGCGTGGGATCGAGCTGAGGGACGGCCCAGCCCCCGAGCGCCGACTCCGATGGTCCCGTATGTCCGGTCCGCGGCGGGACCGGTCCAGGCTGGAGGAGCGTCGCGGCATCGAGCGATCGGACGTCCGGCGGGCCATCGATTGGCGCAAGGACATCGTCGGGACCACGGCCGAGCCCGGCCCCGGGCTGGGGACCGGGCTGGATCGAGGTGGCATTCGGACCGAGGACGGAGAGATCGACGTTTTTCGTGGAAGCCGTCGACGGGAGAGGATCAACCGGCACGGGAAGGTCAGCCGACGCCAGCGGCCGGATGGCCGGCGCCCGATCTTCGCGCAGACGGATGTCGGGTATCTGCGGCGGCTCGGTGGGATGATCCCTGAACTCCAATATTCCGTCGAATTTCGCAGCGCCCAGATCCAGCCGGTGTGGCTTCAGGTTCGGCCCGTTCAGCCCGGGTCCGATCCGGTCGCGTACCGACACCAGGTCATCGCTGTCGTAGTCGCTCAGCTCGGTGTCGGTAGAGCTATCCGATGCCGCGCTGAAGATGGAATCCGTGTCCGACCCGTCCGAATCGGAATCCGACACCAGGTCAATGCTCAGGTCATGGTCGTTCGGCTCGGTGTCGGTAGAGCTATCCGATGCCGCACTGAAGATGGAATCCGTGTCCGACCCGTCCGAATCAGAATCCGAGGACGATTCCAGGTTCCCGTCGGGCAGGATCGACGCGGCGTCCGGGAGATTTTTCGACCCACCGGCGGGGGGCTTCTTCGAATCCACCCCGTCGGCCGGCCCGGTCACGACGGTCGACGGACCGTCCTCGCCCTGGCCCGCACCGGGCCCGCCGTCATCGGGTCCGCCGCCCGGATTCAGCTCGGGACCGGAATTCTCCGGCCCCGGGTTGAGATTCAGACTGGCCAGGATCGCGGCCGCCTTCGGGTCGATGCCTTTGCCGCCCTTGAATCCCTTACCGAACAGGTGAGCGGCATGCTCCGTGCTGCCCTCGACAGATCCGGAGATCAGGTCATCGATGGCAGAACCGAACCCCCACTGGCCGTCTACGATCCCGCTGGCGGCGATACCGCCGCCGACTTCCATTGCCCCGGAAATCAGGGTCTCGATGGCCAGCCCGGCAAGGGGATCCTTGATGCCCTTATCAATACCGATATTTTTCAGCCAATTATCGATCTTGACAATCCCGCTATGCATGCCAGGCAGCGAGAACAGAGAGAAGCCGGCGGCGGCGAAGCCGTACTCGACCATGTGACCGATCTCGCCGCCGTCCAGCCCACCCCGCTTCCCGGCCAGGATCTGCCATGCCTGGGCCACAATCGACGAGCCGGGCATGAACAGCATCTGCATCGCGGTGATCTCGGTCGCCGTCTTCGCCGTCTCCAGAGACAGGACACGCTGGATGATCGTCCGGGTCTCGGCGATGCGGGCGGCTGCCTCCGGCTCGTCCCCGAACGCGGCCTCGATCGCCGCGATCGCGAGTTGGATCTGCATGAAGATGAACATGACGAAGCCCTGCTTGCGGGTGTAGTCCACCTGCAGTGCCTGGCTTCGCAGCAGCGTGGCCGCCGATTTCAGCAGTATGCCGGCCTTGAGCAGCAGCTTCGGTTCGCTGATGACAAACGGCAGCGTCTGGGCGGTGAAACGCCGTCCCGCTCGGCCGTGCACGGATCCCTGGACCGCACGAACAATCTTCGCCAGTTCCGGCGACAAGGTGTTGAGAACTATGTCGCCCATGCTGTCGAGCTTGTCGGCCAGGGCCCACATCTTCTTCGGATCGGCGCCGGGAAGGCGCATTCCGGTGAAGGCATAGATGGCCTCGTCCAGCGACTTGGACATCCGTTCACCTCCGAAACCCGGCGCCGATCACGACAACGCCCGTGAGGGGCCGCAGCGCGTGGCGGCGATCCTCCCCGGGCCCGCAGTGCTCTCAGCCGTGATGGCCGCCCGAGGACGGCCAGGAGGACTGCTCGGTCGTCGCGCCCTCGGTGTCGTCACCGATCTGGCGCAGGACGGACAACCGGTCTCCCTGCAGTCCGATCGCCTCCCCGAGCGCCCCGTAGATCTTCCCGAAGGCGTCCATCAACTGTTGGAACGACGACTGCGCGTACAGCGACACCTCGTCCTTGGCTCCTTCGGCGAACTTGTTCTGCCCGAGGGCCTCGGCCAGCTCGTTCCCAAAATCGATCACCATCTGGCGGAACGTGCTGAGCATCGGCACCTTCTGCGCGATCTCGTCGCCGTCGTGCAGGATCACGTCGTCGCTCACCGCCAGACCCCGTTCCCCTCGGGCGGAGCCAGTTCGCCGCCGTCATCGGGCATGTTCCGGGTGAACATCCGGGCCAGTTCGTCCACGAGCCCCTCGGCCGAATCGACCTCGGCCAGGTTGCCCACGGGGGACGGCAGTTCCAGCATCAGCTCCTGCACGCCGGCCATGACCTTGCGGCGCACCTCCTTGCGGGCCCGCTCGATCGTCTTCACCAGCAGATCGGCCAGCTCGGCCGGGGCGAGGTCCCGGTAACCGTCACCGCGGAAGGTGAGCTCGCGAAGCTCGCCTCGCCCACCCACGGTCACCGACAGCAGCTTGTTCTTGTCGGTCGTCCGGTAGGTTGTCTCCTCGCCCCGCCGCCGGATTCGTTCCGTGACCTCCTCGGTACGCGCCAACTCGGCCATCGCGGCTTCCAACTGGTTGTCGTCGAACAGCGCCATCGCGTCTGCCTTCCTGCCGGAGTTCATCCACAGCGGGGGCGTCAACGCCCCCGACGGGTCCGACTGCGATCGGGTGTGGGCGGCACGAGCGCGGGGCCGGTGGGACGGTCGGGTTCCGCGTCGGCGGGGCCGTCGCCGCGACCGACGACCGCCGGCGCGCATTCGGGGTCCGTTCCCCACACGTCCTCGTCCTCCATGAGCCACGTGTTGCGCTGACGTTCCTTGGACTGCTGGCCCTGGCCGCCGCCCATGCCGCCCATAGGCATGAACGGCATCCCGCCGCCCATGGCCGACCCGCCGGAACCCCCCGCGCCACTCAGGCCGGTGGTCCCGTCCCGGCCGAGGACGGAACTGTCGCCCGTTGCGAGTGGCTGGGAACCCGGCAGCGAGACGCCCGCCGTCCCGAAACCGCCATTCCCGGCCCCGGGAAGCATCCGGGCCATCGGCTGCGCGATGTTCCCCACCTGCACTCCCGTGCCGCCGGCGAGGGCGTGTGCCTCGGGGGTGGACACGTCCAGGCCGTCGACCGCCGTGGGGAAGAACGTCTTCGGTGTCTGCTGACCCGACAGGTCGGACGGGTTGAGCAGGCCACCGCCACCGGATCCGATGCCTGCGACGGCGCCCGGGTCGAGCGTCGACAGATCGCTCATCCCCGCCCCGGTCGTGGCGTCGGGGCTGAGCAGGCCGGCGTGCTGCAGCGTGTTCAGCTCGCCTGGGGTCACCGGCACCGAGTCCAGCAGCCCGTGCTGCTGCAGATCCGCGAGCTGGGCGGGGCTGAGGTCACCGAGCGAATCGATGCCGGTCGCGTTCGGCCCGAGCAGGCCGTCCTGACGCAACTGGTTGAGCTGCGCGTCCGTGACGGGCACATTGTCGAGCGCGCCGGAGGAGCCCAGCTCGGCCAGCTGCGCCGGGCTGAGATCACCGAGATCATGCGGCAGACCGTTGGTCGCGCCGAGCAGGCCGGCGTCGCCCAGGGTCTGCAGGTCCTGTGACGTGAGCGGGACGTTGTTCAGCAGACCGTCTCGCTGCAGCTCCTGGAGCTGCTCGGGGCTGAGGTCACCGAGCGTCCGGGCGCCGGGGGCGGCGAGACCCGCCCGTTCCAGTGCCGCCGACTGCTCCGGGGTCAACGGCACGTCGTCGAGCAGTCCGGCCTGCTGGAGCGCGCTGAGCTGCTGAGGGCTGAGGTCTCCCAGCGTCTGCGGCCCGGAGTCGTTGAGGCCGCCAAGGTCCTCGCCGTCGCCGAGGCCGTTCAGACCGCCGCCGGTGAGGTTGTTCGGGCTGTTCAGCCCGGAGAGGGCAGCCGGCCCCCCAACCAGGTTGGACAGGTCTCCCCCCGGCCCGTTCAGGCCATCACCCAGGCCGTTGCTCAACCCGTTCAGACCGTCGCCGAGACCATTGAACCCATCGCCCAGATTGTTGTTCAACCCGTTCAGGCCATCGCCCAGGCCGTTGCTCAACCCGTTCAGGCCATCACCCAGGCCGTTGCTCAACCCGTTCAAGCCGTCGCCGAGACCGTTGAGCCCATCACCCAGGCCGCCGAGACCCTTGTTCAGTCCGTCGTTCAGGCCGTTCAGGCCGTCACCCAGGCCGTCACCCAGGTTCTTGATGTTGTCATTCAGGCCGTTCAGGCCGTCACCCAGGCCGTCGTTCAGGTCCTTGATGTGGTCATTCAGACCGTTCAGATCGTCATTCAGACCGTCATTCAGGTCCTTGATGTTGTCGTTCAGGCCGTTCAGGCCGTCGTTCAGATTGTTATTCAGGTCATTGATATCGTTACCCAGGCCCTTGAAACCATCATCCAGATAGTCACCGAGATCCTTGAAGATATTGTTCAGATCATCGGGATTGAATGTCGGGTCGTTGGGGTCGTTGGGGT
>NZ_JAMPTM010000387.1 GCF_025403375.1 Frankia gtarii | reverse complement strand
GTGATCTTTCCTGAGTCGATGTACGCGTTGCAGCAGTCGTGGACCGAACCGCTGCTTGTCGCCTGCCTCGCGGCCATGGTGCTGGCCGTCCGAGGCGGTCATGGGCGTACGGCGGTCCTCGCCCTCGCCCTCGCACTGGCCACCAAGCAACACGTCGCCCTGCTGCTGCCGGTCGCGGCGGCCTGGCCGCGGTTCGGGCCGTGGCGCACGGCCGTGGCCGCGGGGGTGGGGGCACTGCTCGTCGTTCCGTGGGTGCTGGCCGGGCCGGGGGACTTCGTCGACGACGCGGTCTGGACGAACCTGCACTACCGGGTGCTCGGCCACTCCCTGTCCGTGCCGGGCTGGGCGGCGCACTTCGGGGTCACGTTCGGCTTCGCGCCGGCTGCGGTGGCGCTGGTCGCGGCGTACTGCGCGGCCTGGCGGGCGCGCGGCGACGCCACCGGGTTCTGCCTCGG
Organism: Frankia gtarii; assembly: GCF_025403375.1. Taxonomy (GTDB): domain Bacteria; phylum Actinomycetota; class Actinomycetes; order Frankiales; family Frankiaceae; genus Frankia; species Frankia gtarii. Next base: position 4,499 of record NZ_JAMPTM010000387.1, on the reverse strand, counting down.
GGCCGCGCTGGTACTGCTCGCTCTGAACCTGATGAACAAGCAGACGTTCTTCAACCACTACACGCTGCCGATGGGCCTGCTGGTCCTCGCCGCCGCGGCCCTCGGCGTCGACGGTCAGCGCAGGGTGGAGAAGCGTTCCAGCGACGCACCCTCGTAGAGGTCGCGCCGCTCGACCTGGACGGTCCGGTCGCGCAGGGTCGCCAGCTGGTCGGAGAGCACCGCGCAGGCGCCCTCCAGGAACCGGTACCCGTCGGCGCGCACGAGCAGGACCGCGTGGTCGGGGCCGGCGAGTTCGTTGACCTCGGCGGCGAACGCCGTGCCGTTGGCCCGCTGCATCCGGTCGGCGTAGTCGACCCAGTCGACGAGCGCCGGGCCGCTGGCATCCGCGTACACGATCTCCCGGACGGTCAGCGGGCCGTGTCGGACCAGCGCCCGGTGCACGGCCGGGCCGAGCTGGTCGGGGCAGTAGGCCACCACGTCGCCCGGCCGGGCGAGCGCGACGATCCGCCCGGCGATCTCCCCGGCCTGGGTGCGTTCGGTGCGGGCCAGCTGCCAGCCGCCGACCAGCCCGCTGAACACGGCCACGACCAGCACGATCGCCCGCACCCGCGTCCCCGGGAGCTGGGCGATGCCCAGGGAGGCCAGCAACAGGCACGCCGGCAGGGCGATGCCGGTGTACCGCTCGGCGTACGCGCTGCCGCCGAACGAGTTCACGAAGTAGGCCAGCACCAGCGGCAGCAGCCAGATCGCCGCCAGGTAGCGGCCCGGCACCCGGCCGGTCACCCGGACCGCGAGCTCCCGGCCGGCGACCGGCCGGGCGGTCAGGCCGATGAGCGCCCCGCCGAGCAGCACCACGCCGAGCAGCGCCCCCGTCGACTGCGGCCCCGCCCAGTCGAACACCGTGTCCAGCAGCACCTGGGCCTGCACCTTCGGCGCCCACGGGGTACCGGTGTGCAGCATCTGGAACAGGAACGACGGCATCCACGGGGCGAACAGCGCCGCCGAGGCCGCCATCGCCGCGAACGCCCGCAGCGTGACGCGGCGGTAGTGCGGGCGCCGGCGGGCCTGCAACAGCAGGAACGCCGCCACGGTGAAGATCAGCAGGAACGTCCAGTAGTGGGTGTAGACCAGCGCCGCCGTGGCCAGCGTCAGCGTCCCCAGCCGGGGCAGGCTCGAGCGTTCCAGCGCGCGCACCGCCGCCAGCCCGAAGACCAGCACCAGCAGCACGACCAGCGAGTACATCCGGGTCTCGCTGCCGTAGCGGATGGCGTACGGGGAGCAGGCGAACATCAGCAGCGTCGCCACGCCCACCCACATCGGGGCGTCGCGCTCGCCGTTGCCGGCGGCGAAGGCGGTGCGCCCGACGCGACGCCCGGCGAGCCACGCCAGCGGCAGCGTGAGCAGCGACAGCACGCCCGACAGAGCCCGCACCGCGACGTCGCCGTCGCCGAAGACGCTGATCCAGCCGTGCAGCAGCAGGTAGTACAGCGGCGGTGAGCCGTCGTGGCGCAGCGCGTGGAGCAGGTCCGGCACCGGCCGGGAGGCGATCGCGACCGTCAGCGACTCGTCGAGCCACAGATGGCTCGGCGTGGCGAAGCGCATCACCGCGCCGATGGCGACCGCTACGGCGACGGCGGCCACCAGCAGCCGCGGGACCAGCGGCACGGTCCGGCTTCTCGCTACCCGCCCCAACCGCTCGAGGTGTTCCAGCCGACGCCGCCAGGCCCCCGGTGCCCGATCGTCGGACGCCGCCTCGCCGGCCACCCGCTCGCCGGCCACCCGCTCGCCGGCCGCACCGACATCGGGCTCGGCCGCTGCCGGTGTATCTGTCGGCATCGCTGCCGGTGTGTCCGTCGGCACCGCTGCCGTGACGATGGCCACTGCCGTCGTCGTGGTGGGGACGGCTGCCACGGCTGCGTCGCCGGCGGTGCCTTCGTGCGGGTCGCCGTCCGGTGCCTGCTGGGGCAAGCGCGGACCGGGCAGGGACCCGGCCTCCCGGCCGGCGGCGGCCGTCCGGGGTGTGTCTGCGTCCACGATGGGAACGCTACCCATCTTCATGTCGCATGATCTTGCCTCCCGTCGGGGACCCCCGACGCGTCGGGGGTGGCGCACGTTCCCGTGGCGGCGATGCCCGCCGGTCATCATCGCGCCATCAGCCTGTCAACCACCGGCCACCTCGGAGCCGGCGGTGTCCAGGTCACCGGTGGCCGGGTCCTCGGCGTCCAGGTCGTCGTCGTCCTCGGCCAGCTCGCCCGCGATCTCCCCGGCGAGCAGGGCGGCGAGCGACGTCAGCCGCCGCCGTCCGCCCGCATGGCGCACCGCGTTGCGCACAGCGGGGCCGTTCACGGTGACGATGGACAGGTGTGCCGCCGCCCGAGTGAGCGCCGTGTAGATCAACGGGCGGGTCAGCATCCGGCCGGCCTCCGGCGGGAAGACGGCGACGACCGCCGGCCACTCGCTGCCCTGCGCCCGGTGCACCGTCACCGCCCAGCCGTGGCGCAGATCGCCGAGGATCCCCGCGGGCACCTCGACGATTCCGCCCGGGAAGGCGATCCGCAGCGCCCCGCGTTCGCCCGCGGCGACGACGGTGCCGATCTCGCCGTTGGCGAACCCCACGTCGATGTGGTTGGCCGTCGCCACGACCCGGTCTCCGACGTCGAAACCGGATGTGGCGCCCGTGCCCGGGTTGAGGACGCGTTTGAGCGCCGCGTTCAGCGCCCCTGTGCCGGCCGGCCCGGCATGCACCGGCGTGACGACCTGGATCTCGGCGGAGGGGATTCCCAGCGCGCGCGGGATCGAGTCGGTGACGAGCTGCACGGTGCGGTGCGCAGCCTCCCCGGAGCTGCCCGAGGGGACGACGACCACCTCGCGGCCGGGGCCCGGCGGGGGCGGCGGCAGCTCCCCGCCACGCACCGCGGCGGCCATCATCGCGATCGCCCCGCCGTCGACCTGGCGGTAGAGCCGGCGCAGCTCCGTCACCGGGACCTCGCCGGACTCCAGCAGATCGGTGAGGACCTGGCCCGGTCCGATGCTCGGCAACTGGGCGGGGTCCCCGACGAACATCAGATGGGTGCCCTCGGCGCAGGCGTCGAGCAGCGCGGCGGCGAGTTCGGCGTCGAGCATCGACGCCTCGTCGACGACGACGAGGTCGGCGTCGATCGGGTTGTGCTCCCCGCGGGCGAAGCCGCCGCCGCGGCCCTGCGCGCCGAGCAGCCGGTGCAGGGTGCTTGCCGGTGCCCCGCACAGCTCCTCGAGCCGTTTGGCGGCCCGACCGGTCGGCGCGGCGAGCGCGACCTGAGCGTCCGCCGCCCAGGCGAGGCGGACGACGGCGGCGACGGTGCGGCTCTTGCCCGTCCCCGGCCCGCCGGTCAGCACGCTGACCCCCGACTCCAGGGCCGCCCGGGCCGCGGCGAGCTGCACCTCGTCCAGGCCGCCCACCGGGTCGTTCCCCGCTGCGCCGGCCGATCCGGACGGGCCTGCCGGGCCGTCGGAGTCCTCGGCGCCGGGCCCCTCGGCGCCGGGCCCCTCGGCGTCGTCGTCCGCCGGGTTCTGGCCGATCGGCGGGTCGTCGTCCGCGGCGTCCTCGTCGTCGAACATCAACGCGGCGGGCGGCGGCGCGGCCGGGGTGAACGCGGTGTGCGCCTCGGATGCGCCCTCGTCGCCGTCGTCGTCCGGGCGGCGGCGCACCTTGGGCGCGCCTTCGCGCAGCGGCTCAGCGGTGGCCACGAGCCGTTCGATGCCGTCGGCGATGGACTGCTCGGCCATCGCATAGCGTTCCAGCGCGATCCGGTCGCCGACGGCGATGATCCGCCCGTCGTCGAGGGCGGCGTCGAGCGCCCGGCGCGGATCGGCCACCCCCTCCCGGGCGGCGGCCTGCAGCACGGCGCCTATCGGGCCGGCCGTGTCCCCGGCCCGCGTCGCCGCCCGGCCCAGCAGGTGGGTGAGCACCGCCGGGCCGCGTCGCGGGTCGTCGCGGTGCAGCCCACGGCGGCGGGCGAACCGGTCGGCCTGGCCGATCTCGGCGTCAGCGGCGGTCAGCAGCATCCACGGGTCGGCCCGCAGGGCCTCGGCGGCGGTCGAACCGAGCCGGTCGGTGGCCCCCCAGGCGAGGCGGGCCGGCAGGTCCGCTGCGACGAGCAGTTCGACGACTGCGTAGGTGCCCGCGGCGGCGCGGAAGCTGTCGGCGAGCCGGCGGGCCCGCGGGCCGGTGACACCCTCGACGGCGCCGAGCCGGCCGACGTCGACGTGCTCGGGTCGGGTGATACCGGCGGCGGGCAGGCGGGCGGCCGTCGTGCGACCCAGCCCCGGCCACAGCGCGGCCTCGCAGAACGCGGAGAACACCGCCGCCGGGTCCGCGGCCGCATCGTCGTGCTCTGGAACAGGAACGACGGCATCCACGGGGCGAACAGCGCCGCCGAGGCCGCCATCGCCGCGAACGCCCGCAGCGTGACGCGGCGGTAGTGCGGGCGCCGGCGGGCCTGCAACAGCAGGAACGCCGC
>NZ_JAMPTM010000386.1 GCF_025403375.1 Frankia gtarii | reverse complement strand
GGCCGGGGCGCTGCGGGATTCGAGGGCCGTGAGGACGGCGACCATGTCGGCGGCGGCATGGCCCTGCGCCACGGTTTCGCGGTACAGCGCCTCGCAGACGTCCGTCAGGGGTGAGGCGATGCCGGCGGCCCGGGCCGCCTGCGTGATCAACTGGATGATCTCCAGCACGTCGGGGACGCCCGCCTGCACGGTGAAGTCACGCTCGACGAGCTTCGGCAGCTTCACCCGGCAGACGTCGCTGGCCATCGGACCCGCGGCCAGCACCCGGCCGAGCACGCCGAGGTCGACGTCGTTGCGCCGAGCGAAGTGCACCGCCTCCGCGAGGCCCGTCACCAGCGTGACCAGGAACAGGTTGACGGCGAGCTTCGTCGACATCGCCCCCGGAACTCCCCCGCAGTCCACCAGGTCATGGCACATCGGAGCGAGTAGCGCTCGCACGCCGGCGACGTCGGCCGGGTCGCCGGCGAGCATGCCCACGAGCCGGCCGGCCTCGGCGGGCCCGCGCGAGCCGGACACCGGCGCCTCGACGAAGCGACCGCCCACGGCGCGGACGTCGGCGGCGAGGGCCCGCGAGTAGGCGGGCGACGTCGTCCCCATCTGGATGAGCGTGCGGTCCCGCAGCCGGGCCGGGAAGGTCGGGCCGGCGCGGTCGAGCACCGCGTCGATCGCCTCGGGACCGGCGAGCATCACGATCACGGTGCGGCAGCGCGCGAACACCTCGGCGGCGTCCTCGGTGGTCCCGGCCCCGACCGTCGCCAGCGGCCTGGTGCGGGCGGGCGTGCGGTTCCACACCACCAGCGGCCGGCCCGACGCGGCGAGGTTCACCGCCATCGGCTGGCCCATCGTGCCAAGCCCGAGGAAGCCGATTGGCGCCGTCACGGTCGCAGGTTCCGGATCGTCCGCGGACGCCGGGCCGACCGCGGTGGACGTTGAGGACATCGCGTTACCCTCCCCGCTTCGACCGGAACAGGACAGGCCCAGTATCGAGGCCTGGCCAGGATCTGGCCCGGCGAGCGGGGACCGTGCTCCACGCGGGCGGGAACCCCGCGGCGGGCGTGGCGGGAGTCGGACGGCGTGCGGGCGCGGGCCTGCCGCGCCCGCACGCCCGCTCGTCTGCCCGCCTATCTGTCCGTCAGACCTTTCGGCCGACCGCGCCGTAGTTGCTGACCTCCAGGTCGGTCAGCTCGGTGGCGGTGCCGTCGGGGCGCCAGCGGTGGACGACCTGGACCCCCGGCTCGACCAGCTCCAGACCGTCGAAGAAGCGCGCGACCTGCGCGCGGGTGCGCGGCTGCAGGGGGATGCCGCGGCTGCGGTAGGTCTCGGCGACCTGCTCCCACCCCGGGTCCTCGTCGGCGGTGATGTGGGAGAGGGCGAGGTAGCTGCCGACGGGCAGCGCGTCGACGAGGCGGCGGACAATGCCGTAGGGGTCGTCCGAGTCGGGGACGAAGTGGAACAGCGCGATGAGCGACAGCGCGATCGGCTTCGTCACGTCGAGGGTGTCGCGCAGCTCCACCGAGCTCAGAATGCCCTCGACGTCTCGGACGTCGACGTCGAGGTAGGCCGTGGCGCCCTGGGAGGTGCCGGTGAGCAGCGCGCGGGCGTGGGTGAGGACGATCGGGTCGTTGTCCGCATACACCACGCGCGCGTCGGGGGCGATGCCCTGGGCGATCTCGTGCAGGTTCGGCGAGGTGGGGATGCCGGTGCCGATGTCGAGGAACTGCCGGATCCCGACCTCGCCGGCCAGGAAACGGACCGTCCGGGCCAGGAACGCCCGATTCTCCCGGGCGACGAGCCGCAGGTTCGGGAACGCGACGAGTGACTGCTCGGCCGCCTCCCGATCGGCCGGGAAGTTGTCCTTCCCGCCGAGGAAGTAGTCGTACATCCGAGCCGAATGCGGCTGGTCGGTCTTGAGATCCACCGGATTGCGCTCCTCGACGAGACTCTGCCACCACCGCCCGCCCGCCAGGTCCCGCTCGCCTGCATCCGTCATCGCGGCCAGCCCCCTCACATCTCCGGCGATTCCCTCCGTAATGACCCTAACTGTTGGGTCCCCTCACGCTCCGACGCGGGCGTCTTCGTGACCCTCGCCATGCTCCGCGAGGCCGGTACGTCGGCGGTATGGGCACGTCTGCAGGGCCGACAGGTGGGCCGGCCACCCGGGACTCCCGCAGCCGACGGACTAGTTTGGTGACGGGCGCAGCACCCGGCCCGTCCCGCCCACTCGGATTGGATCACGGCGCATGCAGCATGTGTCACTGGCCGGACTCGACGTCTCCCGCCTCGGTCTCGGCGCGATGGGGATGTCGGCGTACTACGCCGGCGCCGGTGGGGACGACGCCGAGTCGATCCGGACGATCCACCGGGCACTGGACCTCGGCGTCACCTTCCTGGACACCGCGGAGATCTACGGCCCGTACCGCAACGAGGAGCTCGTCGGCCGGGCGATCGCCGGGCGACGCGACGAGGTGGTGCTGGCCACCAAGTTCGGGCTGATCTCGCACCGCGACGGTGACCGGCCCGGTCTCGACAGCTCGCCGGCGAGCCTGCGGGCCGCGCTCGACGGGTCGCTGCGCCGCCTCGGGGTGGAGCACGTCGACCTCTACTACCAGCACCGGGTGGACCCGGACACGCCGATCGAGGACACCGTCGGCGCGCTCGGCGAGCTGGTCGCCGAGGGCAAGATCCGCCACATCGGCCTGTCCGAGGCTGGCGTCGAGACGATCCGGCGGGCCCATGCGACCCACCCGATCACGGCCCTGCAGACCGAGTACTCGCTGTGGTCGCGGGAGCCGGAGGCGGAGATCCTGCCGCTGCTGCGCGAACTCGGCATCGGTTTCGTCCCCTACTCCCCGCTCGGCCGCGGATTCCTGACCGGCCAGATCCGTTCGGTGGACCAGCTCGAGGCCGGCGACTTCCGCGGCGGCAATCCCCGCTTCGCCGCGGAGGCGCTGGCGCAGAACCTGCGCATCGTCGCCGAGGTGGAGGCCGTCGCTGGCGAGGCCGGGGCGACCCCGGCGCAGGTGGCGCTGGCCTGGCTGCTCGCCAAGGGCGACGATCTCGCCCCGATTCCGGGCACGAAGCGGGTCAGCCGGCTGGAGGAGAACGTGGGCGCGGACGCGCTCGACCTCACCCCCGACCAGCTCGCCCGGCTCGACGCGATCGAGCCGCCGGCCGGCGACCGCTACGCCGACATGTCCACGATCAACCGCTGACCAGTCCGGTCAGCGGGTGGGGCCGAGCCGGTGGGCCAGCCGGTCACGAAGCGCGGTGAGGGCGGCGATGCGTTCCTCCAGCGTGCCCAGCCGTCGGACGGCCACCGCAAGCGCGTCGGAACAGGCGGGCCCGGCCTGGAACTGCTCCGGCAGCGGATGGGCGAGCAGCGGGAGCAGGGACCGGACGTCGTCCACGGTGAACCCGCTGGCAAGCAGGTGCCGGATGTTGCCGACGGTGATGACGGCGCCGTCGTCGTACACGCGGTAGCCCGCGCGGGTGCGGCTCGACTGCAGCAGGCCCTGCTCCTCGTAGTACCGCAGCGCACGCGGGGTGGTACCGGCCGCACGCGCCAGCTCACCGATCTGCATCCATCCACCTCACATCGCGCACTGACCGGCTCACCCATGTACGCAGCACGGCCCGCACGGCCGGGTCGGCGGACGGATCGCCACGGTGATTGTGCTCCTCGCGTCATCGAGAGCGAGCTCCTTCTCCGGACCACCCCAGGCCCCCGACGACCGGGCCGGCGACGGAACCCGATGCCTCCACGCCCTTCGACCGGCACCCGACGAATGCCGTCCGATGACGATGGAAACGCTGGTGCTGGCCGGCCGAGGGTCAGTACCTCGCCTCACGCATAGTCCACCTATGGCTACGTCCCTTAGTGATCGAGGTAACGAGGGTAGCTGCGGCCCGGCGGTTCGACCGCGTGGCGGGTTGGTTCCCGTGTCGTCTCCGCCCACAGCGTACGAACATGTGTTCGACATTCGGTCTGTGTTGTTCTACCGTTGACCCATGGTTTTCGACGACGACCTCGGGGACGGCCCTGACCCGCCGGCCCGCCTCGCGACGATCTCCCGGCAGGTCGACGGGCTGCTATGCGCGGATGCCTGGCGGTTGTCCGACGGTGAGTTGGACGAGCTGGTCGAGGGGGTGTGCCGGCTGGCCGGCCGGGTCGCCGCCGTGCGGGGTCTGCTGTTCGTGGAGGCCCAGGACCGTGGGTTCGCCGTGCGTCAGGGCGCCACCGATCTCGCCGGCTGGCTGCGGGACCGGCTGCGGCTGACGACCCGCGACGCCCGCCGGCAGGTCACCCTCGCCCGCGACACCACCACCGTCTGCACCGCCACCGGCGCGGCGCTGGCCGACGGAACGATCACGGTCGAGCAGGCGGTGGTCATCGGCGACGCGATGCGCGCCCTGCCCGCCGGGGTCACCCCCGACCAGCGCACCGCCGCCGAACAGGCACTGCTGCGCTTCGCCGACCAGTTCGACCCCATCCACCTCGTCAGAATCGCCGCCCGCCTGCGCGAAACGTTGACCACCGTGGACACCTCTCCCGGCGGCGACGACCCCCACACCGACAGCCACACCGGCGAACACACCAACCCCAGCACCGGCAGTAGCAAGACCGGCAGCGGCAGGACGGACAGTGGCACCGGTGGTGGCGGTCCTGATGGTGGCAGCGGCGGGGGCGGTGGGGAGAAGCCGAGCCCGGATCCGGCGGACATCCGCCGGCTCACCCTCACCGACACCCCGACCGGTACCACTGTGATCAGCGGCGAACTCGACGCCGAAGGCGCCGCACTGCTGCGCACCGCACTGGACAGCCTCGCCGCCCCCCATCCGGCCACCGACGGCACTCCCGACCGGCGCAGCCCCGCCCGCCGCCGCGCCGACGCCCTCATCGACCTGGTCACCCGCGCGTTGGGTGCCGCAGCCGTTCCCGAAAACGGCGGGGTGCGCCCACATCTGACCGTCACCATCGACTGGAA
>NZ_JAMPTM010000385.1 GCF_025403375.1 Frankia gtarii | reverse complement strand
GCCCGGAGCACCCGACCCCTCCGCCGGGGCGGGGGTACTCGGCAAGCACCGCAACCCCTTCGCCGTCTGGCTGGGCCTGCCCCTGATCACCCTTGGGATCTACTACTTCGTGTGGGTTTACAAGACGAACCGGGAGCTCGGCGAGTACGACCGGCGTATACAGGTCAACCCGGCCCTGTCCCTGCTGGCGTTCCTCATCGGCTGGCTGATCATCGTGCCGCCCTTCGTCGCCGCGTGGCGGCTGGGCACCCGCACGCGCGCTGCCCAGCACGCCGCCGGCGTGCCGGAGACGAACCCGGTACTCGCGTTCGTACTCTTCCTCATCGGCGTCGGGCCGCTGTTCCTCCAGCTTGAGCTCAACCGGCTCTGGGACCGCTACCCCGGCGCCGTTGAGGGCCAGCAGGTGCCGTTGTACCGATAAGCCCGCGCCGCGGGGGCCGGCCGAGGTCCGACCCCACCCGGACGCGGGCATGACTCGACGGCGCCCGGCCCACCCACCGCCGGACGCCCTCGCGCCGGCCTCAGCGGTGTCGAACGCGCTGCGACTTCGGCGCGGCCAGCCGCTGGCCGGACCACTCCTGCGCGACGCTCAACGTGCTGGTCTGGACCAGACCCGCGGTGGGCACCGCGTCCAGCACATCGCTCGGCGCGACATGACCGTCCCGTCCGGCCTTGGGCGTGAGCAACCAGATCACACCCTCGTCGGACAGCTGGCGACGCGCATCAATGAGCGCGTTGGCCAGATCTCCGTCGTCCTCCCGCCACCACAGCAGGATGACGTCGACGACGTCGTCGGAGTCCTCGGGGACTAGCTCGGTGCCGCTGGCGCTGGTCACCGCGTCCAGCAGGTCCTGGGCGATGTCGTCGTCCTCGTTGAGCGACTGCACCTGGGTCCCGGCGGAGACTCCCAGTCGCTCCGCCCGGCGTTGACCCTCGGCATTCGCCGCGGTCGGACTCACCTGCGCTACCTCCTGCTCGTGTGTCGCTCCGCGCGTGCCGCGGAGACGTCCCGTTCCAACGTGGACGCACCAGCGCGATGGGGGCATCACCCGGTGCGTCTTGACCTAGTCCACCGGACCTCCCGGTAGCTGCGCAAGTGCCACGCCGTCGGTTGTGGACCGATGACAGCGTGGTGGACGTGCGACGACTCCCCGCCGGTACCCGCATCGGGCCTCGATCACGCCGCCAGAATCTTGATCATCCCGCCAGGAGCGACAGTCGAACCGTCCGATCAGGGTTGTCCACATTGAGATCAACCAGGGCGATCGACTGCCAGGTGCCGAGCGCGAGCCGCCCGTCGAGCACCGGGACGGTGAGCGTCGGCGGGATGAACGCCGGCATGACGTGGGATCGGCCGTGGCCGGGCGAGCCGTGCGCGTGGCGCCACCGCTTGTCGGCGGGCAGCAGTTCGGCGAGGGCCGCGAGCAGGTCCGGGTCACTGCCGGAGCCCAGCTCGAGGATGGCCAGCCCGGCAGTGGCATGCGGCACGAACACCGACAGCAGGCCGTCACCGGAACCAGTGACGAACTGCACCGCGTCGGGAGTGAGGTCGACCACACGTTCCTGGCGGCCGGTGTGCACGGACAGCGTCGTCGTCTTCATCCGGGTGTCCATCAGAGTGATTGTCTACCAGGCGGGGGCACCGCACCGGCTGCACCGCGGACGACATGTCGACAACGCCGCGCGTATCACCCGATTCTCTACTCGAAAGTAACCAAGGCATGCGTGACGAGGTCGCGCGGACGGAGCACGATGGACCGAGGCGTGTTCGCTTGCCGGGTTCCCGCCCTCGGCCGATGGGAGTCGGCCGATCACCCGCAGCGGCGCACCGAAGGAGAAGTTGACGAGCGGCCAGGACGCGGCGACGCATCGATCATGCGGGTTCCCGCATCCGCGTGCACGTGAAGTGACACATGGGCCGGCGAACGTGCGAGGAGGATCTTCTCGTGCGGCCACGGCGGCCCCGGAAGCTTGAGGAGCAGGAGAAGGCGTGGCGCAGGACACAACCCGGAAGTTCTCGGTCATCACCGACGGGCTGCCGAGTCAGCTGCCGGACATCGACCCCTCGGAGACCAGCGAGTGGCTGGAGTCACTTGACTCGGTCATCGAGGAGTCCGGCCGCGGCCGGGCCCGCTTCCTCATGCTGAAGCTTCTCGAACGAGCCCGCGAGAAGGCGGTCGGGGTTCCCGGTCTCACCAGCACGGACTACATCAACACGATTCCACCGGAACGCGAACCCTGGTTCCCCGGCGACGAGCACGTCGAACGCCGCATCCGGGCCTACATTCGGTGGAATGCGGCGATCATGGTCAGCCGCGCGAACCGGCCCGAGTACAACGTCGGCGGCCACATCGCCACCTACGCGTCGAGCGCGAGCCTGTACGAGGTCGGATTCAACCATTTCTTCCGCGGCAAGGACCATCTCAGCTCCTCGCCGGGAAGCGACTCGGGTGACCAGATCTTCATCCAGGGGCACGCCTCGCCGGGCATCTACGCCCGCGCGTTCCTGGAAGGCCGGCTGACGGAGTCCCAGCTCGACGCCTTCCGCCGCGAGAGCGAGTCGGGCGGGCTGTCGTCCTACCCGCACCCGCGGCTCATGCCCGACTTCTGGGAGTTCCCCACCGTGTCGATGGGCCTCGGCCCGATCGACGCGATCTACCAGGCCCGGTTCAACCGGTACCTGCTCAACCGCCAGATCAAGGACACCTCGAGCAGCCGGGTGTGGGCGTTCCTCGGCGACGGCGAGATGGACGAGCCGGAGTCGATCGGCGCGCTCGGCGTCGCCGCCCGCGAGGAGCTCGACAACCTGATCTTCGTGGTGAACTGCAACCTGCAGCGCCTCGACGGCCCGGTCCGCGGCAACGGCAAGATCATGCAGGAGCTGGAGTCGCTGTTCCGCGGCGCCGGCTGGAACGTGATCAAGGTCGTCTGGGGTCGCGACTGGGACCCGCTGCTGGCCAAGGACACCGACGGCACCCTCGTCCACCGGATGAACACCACCCCGGACGGGCAGTTCCAGACCTACACGACGTCGTCCGGCGAGTACATCCGCGAGCACTTCTTCGGCGCGGACGCCCGGCTGCGCCGGATGGTCGCCGACCTCGCCGACGACGACCTGCGCAAGCTCTCCCGCGGCGGCCACGACTACCGCAAGCTCTACGCGGCCTACAAGGCGGCCACCGAGCACACCGGTCAGCCCACGGTCATCCTTGCCCACACCATCAAGGGCTGGACGCTGGGCAAGGACTTCGAGGCCCGCAACGCCACCCACCAGATGAAGAAGCTGACCAAGGCGGAGCTCAAGGAGTTCCGCGACCGGCTGTACCTGGAGATCCCGGACTCGGCGCTGACCGGCGACCTGCCCCCCTATTACCACCCGGGGCCGGATTCCGAGGAGATCCAGTACATGCGGGAGCGCCGGGCCTCGCTCGGCGGGTCGATACCGCGCCGGGTCGTGCGCGCCAAGCCGCTCACCCAGCCGCCCGCGAAGATCTTCGACGAGCTGCGCAAGGGCTCGGGCAAGCAGCCCGTCGCCACCACGATGGCGTTCGTCCGGCTGCTCAAGGACCTCATGAAGACCAAGGAGATGGGCGCGCGGTTCGTGCCGGTCATCCCCGACGAGGCCCGCACCTTCGGCATGGACGCGATGTTCCCGACGGCGAAGATCTACTCGCCCCACGGGCAGCGTTACGAGGCCGTCGACCGCGAGCTGCTGCTGTCCTACCAGGAGTCCGAGTCCGGCCAGATGCTGCACGAGGGCATCAGCGAGGCCGGTTCCATGGGCTCGGTGATCGCCGCCGCGACCTCGTACTCCACCCACGCGCAGTACATGATCCCGGTCTACGTCTTCTACTCGATGTTCGGGTTCCAGCGCACCGGTGACCAGATGTGGGCGCTCGGCGACCAGCTCGGCCGCGGTTTCCTGCTCGGCGCCACCGCCGGGCGGACCACGCTCAACGGCGAGGGCCTGCAGCACCAGGACGGCCACTCGCTGCTGCTCGCCTCGACCAACCCGGCCTGCGTCGCCTACGACCCGGCGTTCGCGTTCGAGGTCTCCCACATCGTCCGCGACGCCCTGGACCGGATGTACGGCGAGCGCGACGAGAACGTCTTCTACTACCTCACCGTCTACAACGAGCCCGTACCTCAGCCGGCCGAGCCGGCCGGCCTCGACCCGGCACAGATCATCGCCGGCATGTACCGGTTCCGGCCGGCCGAGGAGCTCGTCGGCGGCCTGCCGCCCGCGGGCGCCGAGGGCGGCTCGGGGCCGCGGGCGCAGATTCTGTCCAGCGGCACGTCCATCCACTGGGCGCTCACCGCGCAGGAGATCCTCGCCGCCGACTTCGGCGTCGCCGCCGATGTGTGGTCGGTGACCTCCTGGAACGAGCTGCGCAGGGAGGCCCTCGGCTGCGACCGGGCCAACCTGCTCAACCCCGAGGCCGACGACGCCGTTCCGTACGTGACCCGCATCCTCGACGGCGCCCCCGGCCCCGTCGTGGCGGTCTCCGACTGGATGCGCGCGGTGCCCGACCAGATCTCCCGCTGGGTGCCGCAGGCATTCACCTCGCTCGGCACCGACGGCTACGGCCGCTCCGACACCCGGCTGGCCCTGCGCCGGCACTTCAAGGTCGACGCCGAGTCGATCGTCGTCGCCACCCTGGAGTCCCTGGTCCGGGCCGGTGAGGTCAAGGCCAGCCTGGTCGAGGACGCGATCCGCCGCTTCGGCCTGCGCGACGACGACGACGCCGCGCAGGGCACCGACGCCGGCTGACCAGAGACGCCGGCTGACCCATGCGAGGCCGGTGGACCCATGGCGGGCCCGGGACCAACGACCTACCCAGGTCGCTCGTCCCGGGCCCGCTGGATTTTCCGGAGCGTGTCGCCTCCCCCGTCGGGGGAGGCGACGGCGACGCCGACGGTCGTCCGGGCACCCCCGGTCCACCCCGACAGGGGCAGCACCATCGGAGGTCGGCGCTGCGTCGCGCTACCCCCGATC
>NZ_JAMPTM010000384.1 GCF_025403375.1 Frankia gtarii | reverse complement strand
CCCCAAGCCCCGACCCGTAAGGCCCCGACGGTGTCCGCCGACCCGGCGGGGACCCCGCCGTCGGTGGCCGAGATCGGTGGGACGTGGCTGGCAGCCTCGGCCCAGCGCACGGCGGTCAACACCGAGGCGAAGCTGCTGCTGCTCGGCCACGCCTTCGATACCTGGGCGGCCCTGCGGGTGTGCCTGAAGACCGACGCACGCAACGCCCGCTCCCGGGCGGCGATCGAACGTCTCGGCGCCCGCTTCGAGGGCGTCCGCCGCGCCCACATGCTCGCCTTCGACGGCACGGCCCGCGACTCCGCCTACTACTCGATCCTCCGCGCCGAGTGGCCCGGAGTGCGAGCCGGTTTGATCGCCCGGCTCACCCGCCCCTGACACCCTGACACCTTCATCTGGGCATCCCCCCGCACTTTTCGACGACTACTTAAAGTAGCTGAATCCTCCGAAACGGCCTCTTCCCGCGGCGGAGCAGACACCGATCGGGTCACGCGGCCAGCCTGTCGGCATCGGATTCGGCGTAGGCCCGGTTCGGTCGGCCGCGTCCCCGCGTCGCCTGACATGCCCCTGCGGCTCTGGTGGTGCAAGGTGGAGATGCCGCGCGAGCGGGGACGTTCAGGGTGAACGCGTCGAAGGGATGTGCAGGTGCGCAAGGCGTCGATCAACGATGACATGATCGCGGGACCGTCGACGGTGGCCGCATGACCGCCCAGGGATCCACGGGTCGGCTGCTGGCCAAGCTCGTGGCCTCGGTACCGGCCACCATCGGTGCGCCGGACGTCCGTGCGCGCATCGCCGCGTACTACGCCAGCTATGCGGCGGGGGACGTCGCCGGCCGCGAGGCGCTGTTCAGCGACGACTGCCTCGTGGAGGATCCGGCCGGTTACGTCGTCGCCCGCGGCGCCGAAGCCCTGCACCGGTTCTTCGTCGAGGGAATTCCCCCGGACTGGTCGGTCGCGTTCCGGCTCGACCGCGTCGCGGTGGTGGGCAACGAGGCGGTGGCCACGACGCTGTCGGTCATCGACGCGGGCGCTCGAGGCGGGCTCGAGAATGTCGTCACCACGCACTTCGTGTTCGACGACGCCGGTCTCATCCGCAGTCTGCGCACCTTCTTCGATGCCGACTCGATGAACGACCCCTCGACGAACTGACCCCACGCGCCGCGAGGCCGGGCCCGCGGTGCGGGACCCGGCCTCCATGCCGATCGGTTCAGGCCACGCCGGTTCAGGCCACGCCGACGGGAGTCCGGCTGTGCGCGACCTGCTCGCCGGCGACGTAGGCCATGGTCATGCCCGTCCACAGCGTGGTGCCGCCGCCGGGGTAGCCCCAGCCGAGCGGGCTTGCCGCGGCGTTGCCCGCCGCGTACAGGCCCTCGATGACCCCGCCGCGCGCGCGGCGCACCTGGCCGTTGACGTCGGTGCGCAGGCCGCCGTTGGTGCCCAGCGTCCCCGGGTAGATGCGCACGGCGTAGTACGGGCCGCGGTCGACGGGACGGATCTTGGATCCGGTCATGCCGCGCGGCCGGTCGAAGTGCGGGTCGAGGCCGTCGGCCGCGTGCTTGTTGAACTCGGCGACGGTCTCGGTGAGGTGGTCGGCGTCGATGCCCAGCTGCTCGGCGAGTTCGGCGATGGTCTCGCCGGTCGCGACCCAGTCGGGGATGGGGTCGCCGGGCTTGAACGACAGGATCTGCTTGCGCGAGCGCACGCCCTCGTCGAAGACCATCCACGCGATCTCGTTCGGGAAGTCGATGGTCGTCGCGTCGAACTCACCGAAGGCGTGGGCGAAGTCGTGGTAGGGCTGGGCCTCGTTGACGAACCGGTCACCGTGGGAGTTCACGATGATGGTGCCGCCGGCCGCCCGTGCGTCGTCGAAGGTCGGCAGCGGAACGCCGAGGGTGAGGTCGGTCGGGTCCAGCATCGCGCCGGAACCCCAGAACGAGTGCATGTTGCCGAGCAGCGCCCCGGCCTCCATGCCCATGATCTGCCCGTCGCCGGTGGCGTGCTGGGGGCTGATCGGATACAGCTCGAAGCCGATGAACGCGGACACGAGCTCCCGGTTCCACTCGAACCCGCCGCTGGCGAGCACGACGCCGCGGGTGGTCTCGATGGTGGAGGTCGTACCGTCCGCGGCGGTGACCCGGATCCCGCGCACGACGCCGTCCTCGCCGAGGAGCTGCTCGGCGCGGGTCTGCATGCGCACCTCGATGCCCCGGTCGAGGACGCCGCGCAGCAGGCCCGCGACGATGGCGCTGCCCTTCGTGCGGACATCCTCGCGGTTGCGCCGCTCCAGCTCCTGCGGGGTGCGCTCGAGCTGCCCGATGTCCTCGGCGAGCATGTTGCGGGCCACCTGACCGCGCACGGCCACCTTGGTCTGGATGCGGGCGGCCCAGTCCGGCAGCAGCTCGCCCACCGGGAAGGGAAGCGGCTCGCACGAACGCCCGCCGTACTTCTTCCCCGGGATGTCGTAGGCGGCGTAGTAGTCCGGGTACTTCGCCATGGTCGTCATCTTCAGCGGGGTGTGCGTCTCGATGTACTCGAGCATCTCGGCGCCGCGGTCCACACACAGCTCGAGCAGCTCCGGGTCGGCGACCCGGCCGGACAGCCGGCGGATGTAGGCGAGCGCCTCGTCGCGGGTGTCAGAAATGTCGAACTCGGCCTGGTGCCCGTTCAGGGGCACCCACACGATCCCCGCCGAGACCGAGGTGCTGCCGCCGACCACGGCGGTCTTCTCCAGCACCAGCACACGCGCGCCGGCGTCGGCGGCGCGGACCGCCGCGGTGAGCCCGGCGGCACCGGTGCCCACCACGACCACATCGGTCGTCTCGTCCCATGAGGTGGGGGTCGTGTCCATCTGGCTCCTCGTCATCGCGGCTCTGCGTCAGAGTCCTCGTGCGGCGGCGGCGCCGTCGCCGCCCCGGGGCACGCGAGACTTCGAGGTTCGCGACCTGGGGCCGGCCGACGGGGGTGCACCCCGTCGGGGAGAGGAATAGAGCATCCTGAACATAACCGCGCCGTCAGAAACGGGCAACCGGCACCAGCCCAGGCGCATTCGGCCGGAGCCGGTGGCGTCGGGGGCGGCAGGTGATCCGCCTCGACCACAACATCCCGGCCATAGCTGCAATGTCAGAAACGGGCCGCCGTCCTGGCCCAGGCCGGCTCGGTCGGGCCGATCCCCCGTGGGATTGGTGGGCCCACTCGCATGGCGGGGCCAGGGAGTGCCCCCTCGCGGGTCACGATCCCTCTAGACAAGTGATTCCGAACCAGGGCAGGAGCCGATTGCGGTGCGTCCTGCACGGTCTGAGCCCCGAGATCGCGCAAAACGCACCGCAACGCACTTCCCGCGCACCGCAACCGGCCGTTACCGATCGATCGCGCGCGTTCACCAGCGGAGGCGGTCCAGGACTGAAGCCGGGCCGGGCCGGTGGGGACTACTCGAAGTGGGGGGGCTGGCCGGTGGCTTCGAGGACGGACATCCACAGGTCGCCGGCGGGGTCGACCTGGTTGCGCTGGCTGACGGCGAGGGCGATCGGGATGTGGATGAAGCGGCGGCGCCAGCGGCCGACGACCATCTCGGTGCGCCCGGACATCGCGGCGTGCACCGCGGCGTGGGCGAGCCGGATCGTGTAGACGTTGTCGTACGGGTTCGCCGGGACGCTGCGGATCGCGTAGCTGGGGTCGATGTACTTCAGGTTCAGCTCGACGCCCTCGGCGTCGAAGTGGTTCTTGATCCGGCGGGACAGCTCCGGGCCGACGTCGTGCAACTTGCGGTTGCCGGACGCGTCGGAACCCTCCGGCTGATCGGTGATGAGCTCCTGCCCGGCGCCCTCCGCCACGACGACGACCGCATGCCCACGCTCGACCACGCAGCGGCGCAGGTAGTTCAGCAGGCCGCCCTCGCCCTCCAGCTTGAACGGCAGCTCCGGGATGAGAACGACGTCGGCGTTACTCTTCGCCAGCGTCGCGTAACAGGCGATGAAGCCGGAGTGCCGACCCATCAGCCGGACAACGCCCATGCCACCGGGCGCGGACGTCGCCTCGGCGTACGCAACCCGGATCGACTCGGCCGCCTTGCCGAAGGCGGTCTGGAAGCCGAAGCTCTGATCGATGTAGGGGATATCGTTGTCGATCGTCTTCGGGATGCCGACGACGGCGATCTTCTCGCCGCGTTCGGTGGCCACTCGGGAAATCTCCTTGGCGCCCCGCAGGGTGCCGTCCCCGCCGATGACGAACAGAATGTTGATGTTCATCCGGGACAGGCAGTCGACGATCTCCCCGGGGTCCTGCTGGCCACGGGAGCTGCCGAGGATCGTCCCGCCGTCGTCGTCGATGCTGGCGACGCTCTCGGGGGTCAGGTCGACGACGTCGTGGCCGTAGCGGGCGATGAAGCCCTGGTAACCGTTGCGGAAACCGAAGATCCGCCGGACCCGGTAGTGCGAGGTCAGCTCCAGCACCAGCCCGCGGATGACGTTGTTCAGCCCGGGGCACAGGCCGCCGCAGGTGACGATGCCGACCCGGGTCTTGGACGGGTCGAAGTAGATCTTCCGACGCGGACCGGCCGGCTCGAACCCCGGCAGATCGGCGAGATCAACCTCGCGGGCAGCGATCATCGACGTGGTGTCGTCGTAGAGGACCTTGTCCGCCTCGTCGATGTAATGCTGCGTCGTCGGCCGCTCCCCCAACAAGGGTAGAAGGGGAGAATCTATTCGGCAGGCCCCCAGGGTCTTCACCGACAGATCGGCATTATCCACCAGCAGTGGCGCACCCACCGTTGCCCGGCCCTCACGTCTCGCTCGGCGTTTCGTCTCTTCGCGGCTTCACTCCATACATACCCCGGGCGAGCCGGCGACGGACGCCGCCGATCATCCCAGTTCTTCCAGACCGAGACTACCGGGCCAAACCAGCCGTCACGGGGGCATCGCCGGGTCAACCCGGTCACCAGCGGGCGGAAACATGCGCTTCATCGTCCGGAAACCGGCGTAACGCCCGCGGAACCCGCCCCGAACCTGTCCCCGGCGGACACCTCGGTGCCCGCTCGAGGCC
>NZ_JAMPTM010000383.1 GCF_025403375.1 Frankia gtarii | reverse complement strand
GCCGCCGGACTTATACAAAGTGTGGGGTTGCCTTTTTAAGGCAACCCCACGCTTGTTTTGTGCGTTGGGGTATTTCTGCGGTGCAGGGCTCGAGGCGGCGTGTGGCGCGATCGGTTCCGGTCGCCGTCCGATCCTCCGAGGCTGCCCCGGGCTCGAGACCCGGATCGCCACGCGGAGGTACTGGTCCCGTCGGCTCGGAGCGGGGCCGTCGGGCATACCCCGTACTGTGGACATCGCTGTGCCATCCCGCGGATCCGCGTCCGAGGTCCCGTCAGGATCCCTTGGGCGCCGCGGCGGTCCGCGCCGGGGCGGACCGGTGGGCCGGTGGCCTCCCGGCACAGCACACATCAGATCCGCGGCCGCCGACCGCGGCGCATGCGGGACGAAGGGGAACGGCCGGTCATGGCGAGGGAAGACAGTCCGAATGAGCGCGGCACATCGGTGCCGCACGCCTCCGACCGGCCCCAGCGGCACGAACGGGAGCCCAGGCGGGACGGCGCCCCTCCGCGCGGCGGCCGGTCCGGTCCGGACGGGGCGTTCGGGGGAGCCCCGCGCCGTGATCGCGCGACGGGCGGTGCTGGGCGTGGGGCGGCTCCGGCGCGGTCGGGGGCGCCGCGTTCCGGCGCCTTCCGGGGGCAGAACCCGGCCCGCGGCGGATGGTCCGCTGATGCCGCCAGCGGCGCGGGCCGTGCCAGGTCCGGCCAGGTTCGGCGGCTGACCGACGCGTCGGGCCGATCCGAGCGTCCCACCGGCGCCCGCTGGGCCGACCGCCCGGACCGCGACGGTGGGGCGGCTCGCGGTGGGCACGGCCGGGCCGAACATCCGACTCGGCGTCCTGGCGCTTCCGAGGGATCCGCTGACGGTTCGACCAGGGGCCCTCGTTTCCCGCGTGCCGATCGGCCGCGAGGCGAGCGGGCACCGGCCGGTTCGGAGCGCTTTGACCGGCGTGGGCCGGCCGGCACCCAGGCCGGTGCGTCGTTCGATTCCGGTCGCCCCCGGGCCGAACGGTCGGACGGTGGGCGCCACGCCCCCGGCTCCCGCCAGGACGCGGGTGGGTATGGACGCGCTGGCGGAGGGCCCCGTGAGAGTGGCTCTGGCCGGGCGGGTCAGGTGCCGGCGCGCCCGACCGCGGAGTCGGCTTGGCGGACCCGACGCGGCCGTCCGACCACAGGCGAACGCACTTCCGACGGCGGCCATCGCACCGGTGCACCGGATGCGGAGCGGCGCCCAGCACGAGAGCAGTCGCGTGACCGGCACGATCGCCGTGACGATGCCGCCCGTGGGTACAGCTCCCGGGGGTACGGCGCGGCCGACGCCGGGCGCGGCCCGGACAGGGGGCCGACGGACCGCGGGCTGACGCGCGGGCGAGTGCAGGCCGAGCGGCCGTCGCGTCCTGAGGGCACCTCGGGTCGCGGCGGGTGGTCGCGTACCGACGCCGGCCAGGGCCGAGGGGGGCCCGCAACCCGACCGTGGACCGCCGGGCAGCGGCCGGCAGCCGGGACTCGGGCGCCGTCCGAACGTCCGCGCGTCGCCGGCGGCGAGCGCCCGCCCCGCCACGGCCAGGACCAGCGTCCCCATCAGGATCGGCCATCCAGCCAGGATCGGCCGTACAACCAGGATCGGCGAGACGGTCGGGAGCAGCGGCCGTGGGAGCGCGGGACACCTGACCGCGATTCGTCCGCGCGCGACGGGCGACCCGACAGATGGTCGTCCAACCGCCCGGCGGGCCCGCGGCCCACTGACTCCGCTGCCGGCAACGGTCGACGGGACGCATCTGTCACCCCGAGGGGTTCCGCCGAGTCCGGTTCCGCTGCCGGGCAGGGTTCAACGGCCGGGCAGGGATCCACCGCTGCGGGCGGCGCCGAGCGGCGCGAGTACCGCGAGCAGCGGCCGTGGCGCGACGGGGCCGGCTCCGGTGCTCGCGGCACTGGGACTCCCGGCACTGGGACCCGCGGTGCGGGTGCTCCCGGCGCGGGTGCGCGTGGTGCCGGTGCTCGGAGCGCGGGTGGCCGTGGGGAACGCGGCGGTGCTCCGGGCGCGCGAACCAGCGGTGCCCCCCGAGGCGCCGCGGGGCGCGGGGCGCCTGTGGGCCGGGGCGGACGGCCGGGTGGACCGGGCCGTCCCGACGACCGGCGGGGAGACCGTCCGGATCGGGCCGGCAGGCCGGAGCGCATCGAGGGCGGCAGCCGGCGGCCCCGGGTGCAGACCCCGCCGCTGCCGGAGGAGGCGCGCGCGGACATGCTCGATCATGATGTTCGCCGTTCGCTGAGAGGGCTGCCGGCGAATCTCGCTGACACCATCGCCCGTCATCTCGTCGCGACCGCGCTGCTGCTCGACGACGATCCGGTCGCGGCCCTCGCCCACGCGCGCGCCGCCGCGGACCGGGTACCCCGGCTTCCCGCTGTGCGCGAGGCGGTCGGGATCGCGGCCTACCATGCCGGCGAGTACGCTGCGGCGCTCGTCGAACTGCGGGCTGCCCGGCGGATGGACGGTTCGGGGCACAATCTGCCGTTGATGGCGGACAGCGAGCGCGGCCTCGGCCGGCCCGAGCGGGCCGTCGCCTACCTGCGCGATCCGCAGGTCGACGAGCTCGACCCGGCGGCCCGCGCCGAGATGCTGATCGTGATCTCCGGGGCGCGCCGGGACCTGGACCAGCCGGAGGCCGCGGTCGTGCTGCTGCGCGACCTTGCCACCGCGAAGGGTGCACCCGCGCCGTGGGCCCCCCGGCTCTGGTACGCCTACGCCGAGGCGCTGCTGGCCGTCGGCCGTCGCGAGGAGGCGGCCCGGTGGTTCACCTCCGCCGCGGCCGTCGATGACGGCGAGACGGACGCGGCCGCCCGCGCCTACGAGATCACCACCGGCCGGCCGATGCCCGAGCCCGAGGACCTCGAATCCGCGGCGGAGGTCGACGATGCCGACTCCGAATGGGAGGCCGACTCCGAATCCGCGGCGGAGGCCGAGGTAGAGGCGGAGAACGCCGCCGTGGAGCCGCTGGGCGACTTGCCGGCGGCGACGGATCGCGAGGACTCCTCGGGTCTTGCCACTGGAGATGCCGACGTCGTCGATTCGACGGATGGTGACGCCGGCGCTGTGAAGGCGGAATCAGGGGAGGCGGCGAAGCCTGCGGATGTGGCGTCCTCGGCTGTTCCCGACATCCAGACACCCGAACACTCCGCCAAGGATGCGCACCCAGGGCGCTAGCGCGCGTATGGGGTTGTGATCAGGGGGTGGTCCGCGTGGAGCTCCTTGATCCAGACCGTCGAGGACTCGATTCCCCACCGCCCGGATTCTGGCGGTGGCTGCCGACCATGCCACGTTCCGTCGCGGAACGGGTGCATGATCGTGCCGAGGGGTAAGCACGGTTTCAGGGCCCAGAACCGTGTTCAGGCCTCGGCACGATCTGGCCGCAATGTGGCTGGGAAGAGCCGCAATGTGGCTGGGAAGATCGGCAGCCGGACTGGTCAGGCGTCCAGCGGGCGCAGGACGAGGCCCGTGCGCGGCTTCGGGGTGAACAGCGTCGACTTGCGGGGCATGCGTTCCCCGGCCTCGGCGACCGAGGTCACATCCGCGACCGGGGTCGGGTTGAGCAGCAGCGCGGTCCCCCCGGCCGCGGCTGCGGCGGCGATCGCAGCCGGCGCGTCGTGGTGGTAGTCCACAACGCCGACCGTGTCCGCGAGTCCCCAGACGTCCACGATCAGCGCCAGGTGGGCGACGGTGACGTCGAGCTGCCGGAAGGCGGCTGAGCGGCCCGCCGGCAGGCTGCGGGCCAGCAGCGCCGCGGTGGGCTCGGTGAGCAGGTAGGCGGAGGTGCCGTCGGTCACGACGAAGGCGTGCGAGCCCTGGCCGGCCTTGGCCAGTTCATCGAGCAGGTGATCCGGGTCGACCCCGCCACTGGACCGCCCGGCGGCGGGGCCTTCGGCCGACCCGGGCTCGCCGCCTGACCGCGTGGCGGTGACGTCCGGGTCGCGGCTGGCGAGGTCTGGGCTGGCGAGGTCTGGGCTGGCGAGGTCTGGGCTGGCGACGTCTGGGCCGGCGAGCCTGCGGACGGTGAACTCGGCGGCGGCCCGGCGTACCGCGGCGGCGAGGTCAAGCCCGACCACCGCTCGGTGAATGGAGTGCACCTGCGGGCCGGAGACGGTCGCGTCGACCAGGAAGGCGAGCCCGAAGTCCCACGGACCCGAGCCGTCCCCGGCGGCATGCCGCTCCGCCTGGTACTGCCGGTAGGTGGCGTAGCGGTGATGCCCGTCGGCGATGACGGCCCGCCGGGGCAGCAGGTCGGCTGCCACGGAGGTGAGCACCGTGGGGTCGTCGATCGCCCAGAGCCGATGCGTCACCCCGTCGTCGGTGGTCGTCTCGACCTGCGGGGGAGTCGTGACCAGTTCGCTGACGATGCGGCTGGTCTCGCCGCCGCCGGAGTACAACAGGAAGATGGGTTCCAGGTTGGCGCGGGTCGCCCGGGTCAGCGCCAGCCGGTCCGAGACCGGTCCCGCCATGGTGTTCTCGTGCGGCAGGATGATCCCCGCCTCCGGGTCGGCCAGCGCGACCGCGCCGATCAGCCCCCGCTGGACGTGACCGTCCTGTTCCTCCTCGCAGACGTAGATGGACGCCTTGTCGTCCCGGCGCAGCACCCCACTGTCAAGCCACTCCTGCAGCGTGCGGGCGGCGCCGTCGTAGTCGTCGCCGGGCAGGATGAGCCGCACCACGTTGTGGGCGTCGCGGGCCTGCAGCTGGGCGCGTTCGGCATCGTCGATGATGTCGTAGGGCGGCGAGGTCAGCGCGGAGAGGGCGGGCCCCGAGGAGGGGAAGCGCGCCGCCCGGAACGGCACGAGCACGAGCCCCGCGGGAACGGGTACGGGCTGATCGGCGTGCGTCATCGGACTTGCGGCGTGGGGACCCCGCCGTTCACGGCGGGGAGGAAACGCCGTCCCGTCTTGCCCATTGGTTGACGTCCTTGTCGTAGAATTGTGGCATGTCCCGTTACCGGCTTTATCCGGCCGTCGAGCGGGCGGCTGTGATGGAAGTCCATTGCGGGCATGCGCGGTATGTGTGGAATCCTGCGGTGGAACAGCA
>NZ_JAMPTM010000382.1 GCF_025403375.1 Frankia gtarii | reverse complement strand
CCATCGCCCCTGTCTCCCGCCCGGACGGGTCACCGCCGCCACCGGCGCCCACACCGCCCCCGTCAGCGGCTGCCGCTCCATCCCTACGGTTTTGGTCGGACCCGTCCCGCCTCGGCCGGCCCCAACCCGGGGGGCCCCAACTCGAAGGGCCCTGCCCTCGGCGGCCTTGGCCCTCACGGCCCGTGCGACCCCAGCCCGGCCGACGCAGCGTGGGGTGACCCGCCGCGGGTGCGGCCGCCGCCCGCCGGTGCGCGGCGCTGAGCGCCGCGGCCAGGGGGAACAGTGCCAGCCCGAGCGGCCGGAAGGCGATCACCCCGTCCGGCAGCCGCAGCGTCGTGCCGTGGGCGACGAGCCACAGGTCGGTGCCGACGCGCAGCGCCGCGGCGGGCCCGGTGGACGAACCGGTGTCCGCGCCCCACACGACCAGGACGATGAACTCGATGAAAATCAGACCGGCCGCCGACGCGGCGATCGCCGCCACCGCCGGACGGCCGGCCCGCTGCCACAACCGGTCGAGGAACTGGCCTGCGGGGCCGGGATGGTGGGGGATGGCGGACACGCTAGGACGCTCGCCGCTCATGCCGTCGACAGATTAACTGTCCGCTGGGGGCTGCTGGCCGTAAGTGCCCGGAGGCTGCGGCTGGCCGTAGCCAGGCTGCTGCGGCTGCTGCGGCTGGCCCCAATTTCCCTGCGGCTGGCCGTAAGCGGGCGGCTGGCCGTAGCCGGTAGGCGGCTGGCCGGTAGGCGGCTGACCGTAGCCGCCCTGCTGCGGCTGGCTATAGCCCCCGCCGGCGGGCGGCTGGCCGTAGCCCGGCTGGGGCTGACCGTAGCTGCCCTGAGGCGGCTGGCCGTAGCCGGCCGGCGGCTGGCCGTAGCCGGGCTGGGGCTGACCGTAGCCCGGCTGGGGCTGACCGTAGCCCGGCTGGGGCTGACCGTAGCCGCCGGTCGGGGCGCCGTAGCCGGGCGTCGGCTGCTGGCCGTAGGGCTGGCCGTAGGGCGGCTGGCCCGGCGGCGGCCAAGCCCCGGGCGCACCCGGGCCACTCGCCCGGCCGCGGCCGGGGATGGTCGCACCGTTCGCCAGCGCCGCCAGGACACCGAAGACCGTCTGGACGATGGCGGCGATGAGCGCGAGGTAGAAGCCGTAGCTCGGGCCGGCGTCCAGCCCTTTCGGCGCGTCGGGAAACCTGATCCACCGAATGAGCAGGAGCAGGCTGGCGAACGCCGAGGCACCCGGCAGGATCCACAGGGCGGATACCGGACCGACGTCCGGGATGCGGAGGTCCGCAAACAGGCGTGCCACGAGCACACCGGCCACCGCGAGCACCAGCAGCACCGGGAACCAGGAGTTGAATCCGAGCCCCCAGCCGTTCTCGTGCACCTTCGTGCTGCGACCGAAGAACGAGTAGCTCACCGAGTACCACGGCAGGAAGCCCACGATGAACATGACCAGCCCGGAGGCGATCACCCCGATGTCGTTGGTCGCGACGCTACGACCGCCGATCTGTGCCACGACGGGAACCCCACTTCGTCAGGTCGGTCGGCACGGCGACGCCAGTTCGCCCACGCACCGAGCAGGAGTCTGGCAGTCGTGGGGAGATGAGGGAAGACACCGAGTGCCCTCAGCCCCGACAACCTGCGACCCCTGGACCGTCTCGATGATGAGCCACCGCGGGGCGCGGGGGCTCATCATCTAAACAGGTCTACAACGACCGCATGATGTCAGCCATCAGGCGGGCCGTCTCGGACGGGGTCTTGCCCACCCGCACACCGGCCTTCTCGAGGGCTTCCTTCTTCGCCTGCGCGGTTCCCGACGAACCGGACACGATGGCGCCTGCGTGGCCCATCGTCTTGCCCTCCGGGGCGGTGAAGCCGGCGACGTAGCCGACGACCGGCTTCGTCACGTGCGCCTCGATGTGCGCCGCGGCCCGCTCCTCGGCGTCCCCACCGATCTCACCGATCATCACGATCGCGTCGGTGCCCGGGTCGGCCTGGAAGGCGTCGAGGGCATCGATGTGGGTGGTGCCGATGACCGGGTCGCCACCGATACCGACGCAGGTGGAGAAGCCGAACTCACGCAGCTCGTACATCATCTGGTAGGTCAGCGTGCCGCTCTTGCTGACCAGGCCGATGCGGCCGCCGGGGGTGATGTCGGCCGGGATGATGCCCGCGTTGGACAGGCCGGGGCTGGCGATGCCCGGACAGTTCGGCCCGATGATCCGGGTCGTGCCCTTGGACTGGCAGTACGCCCAGAACTCGGTCGTGTCGTGCACCGGCACGCCCTCGGTGATGACCACCGCGAGCCCGATGGCCGCGTCGATCGCCTCGATCGCCGCGTCCTTGGTGAACTTCGGCGGCACGAAGATGACCGAGACGTTCGCGCCGGCCTGCTCGATCGCGTCGGCGACGGTGCCGAACACCGGCACGCCCTCGACCTGCTGGCCGACCTTGCGCGGGTTCACCCCGGCGACGACGTTCGTGCCCGCGGCGAGCATCCGCTTGGTGTGCTTGGTGCCCTCCGAGCCGGTGATGCCCTGCACCACGACCCGGCTGTTCTCGTCAAGCCAGATAGCCATCGGTTCGCAATCCCTTCGCCCTGGTCAGGCCGCGGCCGCGGCGAGCTCGGCGGCGAGCTTCGCCGCGCCGTCCATCGTGTCGACCGGCTTGACCACCGAGAGGTTCGCCTCCTTGAGGATGCGACGGCCCTCCTCGGCGTTGTTGCCGTCGAGGCGCACCACCAGCGGGGTGGTGACGTTGCCGACGATCTTCAGCGCCTGCACGATGCCGTTGGCCACGGCGTCGCACGAGGTGATGCCACCGAAGATGTTGACGAAGACGCTCTTGACCGCCGGGTCGCCGAGGATGATCGACAGACCGTTCGCCATCACCTCGGCGGACGCGCCACCGCCGATGTCGAGGAAGTTCGCCGGCCGCTTGCCGCCGAACTCCTCGCCCGCGTAGGTCACCACGTCCAGCGTCGACATGACCAGGCCGGCACCGTTTCCGATGATCCCGACCTCGCCCTCGAGCTTGACGTAGTTGAGGCCCTTCTCCTTGGCCTTCTGCTCCAGCGGGTCCACCGCGGAGACGTCGACGAACGCCGCGTTCTCCGGGTGCCGGAAGTCGGCGTTCTCGTCCAGGCTGACCTTGCCGTCGAGCGCGATGACGCGGCCGTCGCCGGTGAGGATGAGCGGGTTGACCTCGACCAGGGTGGCGTCGGACTTCACGAAGACGGTCCACAGCTTCGCCAGCAGCTCGGCGGCGCCGGCCAGCGCGGCCTCGGGCAGCTTGGCGGCCACCGCGATCTCGCGGGCCTTCGCGGCGTCGACACCGGTCAGCGGGTCAATCGCGATCCGGGCAAGCGCGTCCGGGTTGGTCGCGGCCACCTCCTCGATCTCCATGCCGCCCTCACGGGACGCCATGGCGAGGAAGGTCCGGTTGGCCCGGTCCAACAGGAAGGAGGCGTAGTACTCCTCCGCGATGTTGCTGGCTTCCTCGACGAGCACCGAATGGACCGTATGGCCCTTGATGTCCATCCCGAGGATCGCCGTAGCCTTCGCGAAGGCGTCATCCGGCCCATCGGCCACCTTGACACCGCCGGCCTTGCCTCGGCCGCCGGCCTTGACCTGCGCCTTGACGACCACCTTGCCACCGAGTTCGGTGGCGATCGCGCGCGCCTCCTCAGGGGTGGTCGCCGTCTTCCCGGTGGGCACCGGAACGCCATGTTCGGCGAACAGCTTCTTCGCCTGGTATTCGAAGAGATCCACGGTCCGTCCAGTCGGATGCGGTCGTGCGGGTCGGGTTACGTAGGAGGGCACAGAACGCCTGCGAGCCTACTGACGAGGCGGTTACGGCGCGCGTCACGCGTAGTGCCGCTGTGCACGCTCGGCGGCGACGACGAGCCCGTCGGCGGACCACCGGCCCGGGGCCACCGATGGTGCCATCGCCCGGGTACGGACGACCTCCTTCCCACGTCAGGCCCATCGATACAGGACAAATGAGGTGCACATCGCGTCCCGCGAGGCGCCGGCACGCCACGCACGGCCGGATCAGGCGTACGAGAAAGGACGCTGAGCGTGACCACCGGACGCGGCACCGCGATCTCCCGTGTCCGAGGTCACGGAGTTGACCATCGGATATATGTCAGAAATCACACCGGAACAACACCGATCGTGGTCGACCGTCCGACTGCCCTGGCCGGATCGGCGGCGAATTCACCGCAGCGCGAGGACGATCAGCAGACTGACGACAGTGAGCCCGATTCCGGTCCAGCCCAATGCGATCCCGAGGGCCGCAAGCCGCCGGCCCCGCTGGTTGTGGCGGCGAATCTGGGCCTGGGCGACCGAGCCAACGACGATCGCGGCCACGCTGCCGAGCCCGAACAGCCAGCTCAATGCCAGCACAACCGACAGCAGCGCCCGACCGTTGAGGCCGTGTTCCACCGGAGTGGTGGGCGGGAACCTTCGAGGATCCCGCCCATCCCCACCGGCATCGCCACCCAATGTCACGGGAAGGCTGCGCCCGCGGTCGGCCGGCGCACTGACGGCCCCGCCCAGCGCCGACGCGGCCGGCCGCCGTTGAGATGAGGCAGCCGGCGGCGGGGACTGCGGGCGAGCCGCGGCTCCCTGCGCCGCGCGGGTTCTCGTCGTGCTCCCAGCCGACGGGACCGGACTGGCCGACGGAACCGGACTCGACGAGGGAGCCGAACTCGCGGGCCTGATCCACGCCCGGAACTCCGACGCGTCCGGCGGTCGCGCCGGCGGGGTCGGGTCCGGCGGCCGGATGGTCTCCTCCGCCTGGAGCTCCCGCGGCTGCAGGCGGTTCTCGCGGGGCGCGGGACGGGACGGCAGTTCCCCGGACCGTCTGTCGTCCGCGGCCGGCGGGCCGGGCCGCGGCTCGCGCCGCAGCCGGACGGGCGCCCGTGAGTCCGGCTCGTCGATGTCGTAGGTCCAGGGCGAGACGACCGGCTGGGAAGAGACGGGCTGGGAGGAGGCAGGCTGGGAGGGGGCAGGCTGCGAGGAAGCGGACGTCGAGGGCGGTGGGGTGCCCCTGCCGGCCGACGGTCTCGCGGTCGACGGCGGCA
>NZ_JAMPTM010000381.1 GCF_025403375.1 Frankia gtarii | reverse complement strand
ACATCGGACGCCCCGGCGCCCGCGGGTGCGACGGTCGGCGTGACGACCTCGGTGAAGTTGGAGCCGAGGATGAGCTGGACGCCGGTGACGCTGGAGTCGGCCAGCACGCTCGATCCGGGCACGGCCGCGGCGACCGTGCGCGCCTCGGCCTCCTGCCCCGGCCCGTAGGCGACCCGGGACGTCTCGTGGGTGAGCACCGAGGCGTTGCCGGCGTTGCGAGCGTGAAAGCCCTTGCGGGTCAGCGCAGTGGTGACCTTGGAGGCGAGCCCGGAGCGCGAGGAGCCGTTGAAGACGGCGACGCGCACCTGCGACGGGGACGCGGTGGCGCCCGGAGCGAGCGCGGGGCCCGCGCCCGCGCCCACGTCGTCGGTGGAGGTAGCGCCCTCGACGCGGCCGCCCAGCGGGCTGACGATCTGCATCAGGTCGTCGGGACGGTAGAACTGCACCGACGCGCGGCTGCCGTGCAGGCGGATGTCCCCCTGGTCGTCGATGGCGCCCTCGGCGCGGGTCGGGGCGTGGGTGGGCACGGTCTGCATCCGGATCCCGCCGCTGGCCAGGCCCTTGATGCGGGTGCCGAGGTTGCGCAGATCGGCGGGCTTCGTATGCTCGTCGAGGGTGAGCGCATCCGCCGCGGCGGACACCAGCCTCCCGACCTTGATCGGGTTCGTCAGTGTGTCGCCGTTCATGATCTTGTGGAACATGGCGCCGATGAACTGCTGCTGGCGACTGATCCGGTCGGTGTCGCCGGCGGGCAGGCCGTGCCGCTGCCGGACGAAGGCCAGCGCCTGGTCCCCGTCGACCTGGATGGTTCCCGGGCCGCCCTGGAAACCGCTCATCGGGTCGTTGGTGTTCGTGCTGACCCGCCACCGGCCGCTGTCGTCCTGGAAGCGCTGCGGCGGCGCGGTCGACGGCTTGATGCACACCTCGACGCCGCCGATGGCGTTGGTGATCTTCTTGAACCCCTGCAGATCCATGGAGATGTAGTGGTCGACCTGCATGCCGGTGAGACTCTGGATGGTCTTGACCAGTAGCGACGGGCCGCCCGAGGAGATCGCGGCGTTGAACTTGTTCTTCGTCGCCGCGTGGTGCTTGCCGGCGTCGTCGGTGTACTCGGGGATCGTCACGTACATGTCCCGGGGGAACGAGATCATCGTCGTGGTCCCGTCCTTGTCCAGGTGGGCGAGGATCGTCGTGTCGGAGCGCTGCCCCTCGAGGCCGGGCCGGTTGTCCGTACCCACCAGCAGGTAGTTCGCCACCCCGACCCCGCCGGAGCCGTCCGAGCCCAGGCCGAGATCGATGCGGTTGACCTTGCCATTGATGAACGAGTAGGCGGCCCAGCCGCCCACGGTGACCACGAGTACGCAGCAGGAGACGAAGGAGAGGAAGGCCAGCAACCCGCGCCGGCGCCGCGGGGGTGGGCCGCCGGATCCCAGGCCCAACGGCGACCGGCCGGGGCCCGTTCCCCGCGGATCCAGCCGGGGCGGGAGGACCCGCAGACTGTCCACGGCGTCGTGCTGCAGGTGCGGTGCGGTCACTTCCCGCCCTTCCTCGAGGGGCCCTGCGGGCAGGGTCCGACGTAGTGCGGAAAGTTACACCAATGCTCGGATCGCTCACCTTGAGGGGTACCGGACGGTTTCCCCGTATAAGTGGCGCGGCGGTGGTACGGCGATGGTGGGGCTGGTACGGGCATGCATTCGCCGATCACCCCTGATCACACCGCCTGGTCGGGTCACCCCGTATTGCGGGTCGATGATGGAGACAGTTCCAGCGCGCCGCGGGCGCGCATACTCGTAGTAGTGATTCGTGACCGATGGTCAGTGGGTCGCCGTGCCACCGTGCGGCGGCGACGGCCCCCGTTCGAGGCGAGCTGGGTGCGTTCGCTCGTTCCCCTGGTCGTTCTGCTCGCCGTGGTCGCCATGGATCTCACCGGCGACCGGCGATATGTGATCATCACCAGCCTGGTGATCAGCCCACTGCTCGCCGCGGCCCTGACCGGGCCGTGGGTGACCGCCGTGTACGCCGGCGCCGCGCTGCTGTTCGGCGCGCTGCAGGCCATCCCGCTCGGCTACTACAGCGGGGTCGGCCACGACAGCCCCGTCGCCCAGATGATCCGGCTCGCGGTGATCGCGGCCGGCGGCGCCATCGCGATCGCGGCCAGCCGGGACCGGCAGCGGCGTGAGGCCCGGCTGCGCGACGTCACCCGGGTCGCCGACGTGGCCCAGCGGGCCATCCTCGGTGTGGTCCCCGCCCTGGTGGGCGATCTGCGCCTGGCCGTGAGCTACAACAGTGCCGCCGCGCAGGCCCGGGTCGGCGGGGACCTCTACGAGGTGGCACAGACCCGTTGGGGGGTGCGGATTCTCGTCGGCGACGCCCGCGGCAAGGGGCTCGACGCCGTCCGCCTCGCCAGCCGGGTCATGGCCACCTTCCGGGTCGTCGCCCGCCACCTGGCCGACCCGGAGGAGGTCATGGCCGCCCTCGACGCCGAAGTGGTGCGCTCGGGCGGGGCGGAGGACTTCGTCACCGCCGTGTTCGCGCAGCTCGACGGCGCCCGGCTGGAGCTGGTCAACGCCGGTCACCCCGACCCGGTGCTGCTGCGCCGGGGCGCGCCGCGCCTGCTCGACGCGACCGGGCGGCGCACCCCGCTCGGCCTCGGCGCCGCCGGTACCACCGTGGTGCGCAGCCACCTCGTAGCCGGCGACCGGATCCTGTTCTACACCGACGGCCTGGCCGAGGCCCGCCACCCGCGAACCCGGGAGTTCTTCCCGGTGCTGCCTGCCGTCCAGGCCGCCTTCGGGCCGGCGCGGCGGCTCGACGCCTGCCTGGCCGACCTCGTCGCCACCCTGCGGCGCTGGACCGAGGCGACGCTGGGAGACGACGTCGCCCTGCTGGCCGCCGAGTTCGCCCCGCCCGCGCGGGCCGTGGCCCCCACCGCGGATCAGCCCGCCCGGATCCCGAGGTCAGCGGTATTCTCTTCGGACAACACGCTGCTCGGCGCAGCCGCCAGTGATCGGGCCGCGGGGCTGTGGGGGCGCTGCTAACGGCGTTCACCGCTGCATGTTCGCCGGACGCGCTCTGTACGATCCCGCCGAGCGACTTCCGCGAAAGCGATATTCGTAGACGACCTGGCGTGCGAATTGTCGACGTGGACCGTTCCTCGTGAGCCGCACACACCGGGCCTCCCGCTGCAGCGCCCACGCCCGAACGAACACCCGCAATCAGACGGGACACCGGCATCAGGGCGCAAGGCGGGCCGGCTGCCAGATGGGCCTCGTGGTACGGCCGCTACGCCGACACCGCGGCGGGTCCGTCCCAACCCTCTGGACTGGGATGACGAGACCCTCGCTCACCACAAACGATTACCTGAAGCGATCCTACGGTATGGATCTGTCGCATCGGGTTACGTGGTGCGTCCGAGTATGCTCACCACGGCGTTCCCGGGCCCGCGGTCTGCGTGGCTGGCACCTGCGTCCAGCATCCCGCAGGGCCGCACCGCCTACCTCAACGCCGACCTGCACGACGGGCCCGCCAGGGGTTTACATCACCATGGCGAGGCGAGGCGACGGGAGGCGATCCGATGACGACGCAGCAGGCGCGGGGCCGGGTCCGGCTGGAGCAGGGGCGCAAGCGGGTGCGCGCCTATCTCGGGGGGCGACTGGTCGTCGACACCACCAGCCCGGCGCTGGTCTGGGAGAACCCGCACTATCCCGCCTACTACCTGCCGCGGGCCGACGTCGTCGCCGAGCTGGTCCCCACCGATCGCACGGAGCACTCCCCGAGCCGCGGCGACGCCGTCTACTTCGACGTGGTCGTCGAGGGGCGCACCGCGCCGGCGGCGGCCTGGGCGTACCCGCAGTCACCGCTGGAGGGGCTACGCGAGCTGGTCCGCCTCGACTGGGAGGCGATGGACCGCTGGCTGGAGGAGGACGAGCCCGTCTACGTCCATCCGCGCAGCCCCTACACCCGGATCGACGCGCTGCCCAGCTCCCGGCACGTCCGCGTCGAGATCGACGGGGTGCTCGTGGCCGACTCCCACCGCCCGGT
This sequence comes from Frankia gtarii, assembly GCF_025403375.1. Taxonomy (GTDB): domain Bacteria; phylum Actinomycetota; class Actinomycetes; order Frankiales; family Frankiaceae; genus Frankia; species Frankia gtarii. The sequence goes on along the minus strand of NZ_JAMPTM010000381.1, from coordinate 1,067 downwards.
GATCCTGTTCGAGACCGGCCTCGTTCCGCGCTACTACCTGCCGCTCGTCGACGTCCGCCAGGACCTGCTACGCCCCTCGGACACCCGCACGCGCTGCCCGTACAAGGGCAACGCCGAGTACTTCTCGGTGGAGGTCGACGGGACGCGGCACGACGACGTCGTCTGGACCTACCGCACCCCGCTGCCGGAGAGCGCCCGTATCGCCGGCCTGGTCTGCTTCTACGACGAGCGCGTCGCGGTGTCCGTCGACGGGGCGTCCACGCACCCCTGACCGCCCGCCGCGGCCTCGTCCGGCGGGCTGGCCGCCGGGCCGCGTAGGCCGGTGAGGAGCAGGCCGGTCAGGGTGGCGAGCACCTCGGCGTCGGAGTAGGCCGGCGTCGGCGAGCGCAGCAGGGCGAGCGCCAGCGAGGACAGCATGCCGCCCATCGCCGCGGCGATCAGGGTGGGATCGCCGGGCAGCTCGTGCCCGCGTTCGTGCAGGTGTTCCAGGTGATCGCGCAGCATGTCCGTCTCGGTGACGAGGCTGCGCCAGGCCTGCTCCGGGGCGTCCCCGCCGGTCAGCGTCGCCTCGTGCAGGGCGACGACGACGGGCAGGTTCTCCCGCATGACCCGCCACGCGACGGCGAGATGGTCGTGGAGCTGGCCCCGGTCGGTCAGGTCGTGGTCGCGGGGATGGCCGTGTTCCGGGCCGCGCATCTGCGCGGACGCATCCTCGCGCAGGTCGGCCAGCAGCGCTGCCAGCAGTACCTCCTTGCTCGCGAAGTGGTCGTAGAACGATCCGGTGGCCCGCCCGGCCGCGGCCGCGATGTCGCTGATCTTCGTGTTGAGGTAGCCGCGCTCCACGAACAGCCGCCGCGCCGCCTCCTTGAGTGCGAGTTCGGTCTCGGCCGCCCTCGCTCTGCGTACACCCACCGCGACCTCCCCGGTTGACGCCCTTGTCCGTCCCTGATCATACTGAGCGTCAGTTCACCGAATTAAGATTCGGTGAAACAAGATTCAGGGAGCGGGTATGAGAGTCGTGATACGGGCATGAGAGCCGTGGTGGTCGGCGGGGGAGTGGCCGGGGC
>NZ_JAMPTM010000380.1 GCF_025403375.1 Frankia gtarii | reverse complement strand
GAGCGGGATCATCCGCAGCTCGCCGCGGTGCCGGGCATCCAGGCCCGGGGGCAGGATGGCGACGCCGAGCCCGTGCGCGACGAGGTCGAGCAGGGTGTCGGTGTCGCCGACCTCGCAGGCCAGCCGGCGTCGCAGGCCGTGCTCGGCCAGGGCGGCGTCGACGACCGTGCGCGACCCCCAGCCGGGCGGGTAGTCGACGAAGTCCTCCTCGACGGCCTCCCGCAGTGACACCGCCGCCCGCCGGGCCAGCGGGTGCCCGGCGTGGCAGGCGAAGACCATCGGCCGGTCGTCCAGGGGGGTCAGGTGGACGCCTGCCGGGGCTGTGCGCGCACAGGCGAACGCGAGGTCGAGCGCGCCGGCCGCGATCCGGTCGAGCAGTTCCAGGCTGGGTGCCTGCACGAGCCGCAGCTCCACCCGCGGATGCTCGGCGTGGAAGACGGCGAGCGCCTCGGTCAGACCCCGTCTGAAGCATTGCATGATGCCGATGGTCAGCCGGCCCCCCATGCCGCCGGCCACCCCGGCGACCGCCGATCTGGCCGCGTCGGCGGCGGACAGGATCCGGCGGGCCTGCGCGAGCAGCACCTCGCCCTCCTGGGTCAGCCGCACCGCCCGGGTGCTGCGCACGAACAGCTTCGCGCCGAGCTCGCGTTCCAGGGCACCGATGGACGACGACAGCCCGGACTGGACGATGTTCACCCGTTGCGCGGCCCGGGTGAAGTGCAGCTCCTCGGCCGCGGCGACGAAGTGCTCGAGCTGGCGGAGCTCCATACATCTCCTCATGAGATGAACCCAAGCTGATTGTTCTGTTGGACAGGTTATCTAGTGGACGGCACCCTGGATACATGATCGACGGCGGCGTGACAACAGACGACCCCTCCACCAGTTCCGCCCCACCGTCAACCTCGGGCCTCGGGCGCGGGCTGGTTGGTCTGCTCGCGGTGAGCACCGGCATGTGCGTGGCGGCGATGTACTACGCCCAGCCCCTGCTCGAGGAGATCCGGGCGGCGCTGGGCCTGTCCACCGGCACGGCCGGGCTCGTCGTGTCGGTGACGCAGGCCGGCTACCTGGTGGCGCTGTGCCTACTGGTCCCGGTCGGCGACCTCGTGGCCCGCCGCCGACTCATCCCCGCGCTGGTCGCCGCCCAGGCGGTGGGCCTGTTCGTGCTCGCCACCGCCACCTCGGCGACCCAGCTGCTGGTGGCTGCCGTCGCGGTCGGCGCCCTGTCGGTGACCGCCCAGATCGGCGTCGCCTTCGCCGCGACGCTCGCCGGTGACGCCGAGCGCGGCAAGGTCGTCGGGACGGTGATGAGCGGGCTGCTGCTCGGTATCCTGCTGGCCCGCACCGTCGCCGGCTACCTGGCCGACCTCGGCGGCTGGCGTACCCCCTTCTGGGTGGCCGGGGCCGCCCAGCTCGTGCTGTGCGCCGTGCTCGCCGCCCGGCTGCCGGCCGAGTCGCGCACCGCGGCGCCGCGTCTCGGCTACCGGGCGTTGATCACCTCGGTGGTCGGGTTGCTGCGCGACGAGCCGGTGCTGCGGCTGCGCGCCGCCTACGGGGCGGCGTCGTTCGGGGCGTTCAGCGCTTTGTGGACGCCGCTGGCGTTCCTGCTGTCCGCGGCGCCCTACCACTACTCCACCGGCATGATCGGCCTGTTCGGGCTGCTCGGCCTCATGGGGGTGCTCGCCGCGTCGTTCGTCGGCCGGGCCGCCGACCGTGGGCGGGCCGGCGCGGTGACCGTGGGCACCGCCGTGCTGCTGCTCGCCGCCTGGCTTCCCCTCGGCTTCGGCCGCCACTCGCTGGCCGCACTGATCATCGGGATCCTCGTGCTGGACCTCGCCGCCCAGGGCCTGCACATCGCCAACCAGAGCGAGATCTACCGGCTGGCCCCCTCCGCCCGCAGCCGGCTCACCTCCGCCTACATGGCGATCTACTTCGCCGGCGGACTCGTCGGCTCGATCGCCTCCGGCACCGCCTACAGCCACGGCGGCTGGGTCGCCGTCAGCGTCACCGGCGCCGTGTTCGGCCTCGCCGCCGTCGCCCTCGCCTGCTGGGACGCCCTGCGCCGCCGCCCGGCCGCCTCCGCGGCGTGACCGCCCCGCCGCCCCGACCCGCCACGGATTCGCGACCGCGGCCTGATCATCCCTGGAGGGAACGCAACATCTCCGGTTCGAGTCCCCCCACCTCCACCAATGTAGGCATTGCGCGAACCGCTCCCTTCGGGGGCGTTGTGGCTGGTAGGACGGCTGCGGCGCCCCCGCGGGGGGCGGCGGGCGTCGCTGGTCGGGTCGACTTGGGTCGATCTGTGTCTTCTCCAGTCTCTACGTTGGCGGCGTCCCTGGAAGCGTTGGCCCCAGGAATTTTGAAGATCGGTACGAGCCGGTCCGGCCCGGTGATCTTCACTTCGGCGATGAGGGCTTCGATGAGGGCCTTGCGGCGGAGGTCGTCGCCGGTTTCGATGATTGTCTCGATGTGCTTGACGATCGTGCGGAGGGTGGAGCGGGCCGGCATGGCCGGTTCGTCGTCGAGTTCTTCGGTGAGTTCGGCCTGCCTCTGGCGGAGCTGCTTCTGCTTGGTGCGCAGGGCTTCGAGCCGGGTGGCGAGGATCTCCTCGTCGAGGGTACCGCGCTCGAAGGCGCCCAGGTAGCGATCGATGGCCTGGTCGGTCTGGGTGAGTTCGGTTTCGATGATGGTGAGTTCGTCGGTGCGGTCGGAGCGGGCGTCGCGGTGGTGGCGCTGGGCTTTGGTGACGGCGTCGGCGATGAGGTGCTGGTGGTCGCGGTAGAAGCTGGCGAGCGCGGTGAGTACGGCGTAGTCGACGGCGTCGGCGTCGAGGCGGGGGGCGTTGCACTCGCGGCGGTTGTAGCGGTTGCGGGTGTGGCAGGTGTAGTAGCGGTAGGTGTGGTTGCGGCCGGTGGCGCGGGTGCCGATGAGGGCTGTGCCGCATTGGGGGCAGCGCATCCGGCCGGTCAGGTAGTAGTCGGAGGGGTTGGAGGCCCGGCGTGAGGTTTCCTCGCTGCGTTCGGTGAGGATCTTCTGGGCGGCGTCGAACGTCTCCTCGCTGATGATCGGGTCGTGGGTGTCTTCGACGGTGATCTCGCGGAAGGTCAGCTCGCCGAGGTAGATCCGGTTGTCGAGCATGCGCAGGATCTTGTGGCCGGACCAGGGGCCGCCGACGGTGGTGCGCAGGCCGCGGTTGTTCAGGACGTTCGCGATGCTCTTCGTCCCGAGGCGGTCGCGGACGTACCGGTCGAAGATCAGCCGGACGATCGCGGCTTCGGTCTCGTCGATGATCAGTTTCTTGGCGGTCTTGTCGACCTGGTAGCCGAACGGGCGCCGGCCGCCTTTCCACAGGCCCTTGGCGGCTTTGCGTTCCATCCCGGCGATGACCCGGTCGATGATCATGTCGCGCTCGAACTGGGCGAACATCGCCAGCATCTGGAGCAGCATGCGGCCGATGGGCGTGGCGGTATCGAACGGCTCGGTGGCCGAGCGGAACACCACCCCGGCCTGGTCGAGTTCTTCGAGCAAGTGGACGGTGTCACGCAGGCTGCGGGAGAGCCGGTCGACGCGGTAGACGAGCAGGACGTCGATGAGCCCATTGCGGGCGGCGGACAGGGCCCGCTGGAGGTCCTTGCGTTCGATGGTGGCGCCGGAGGCGTCGTCGGCGAACCGCAGGGCCACGACCCAGTTGGGTTGGGAGTCGACGTAGGAACGCAGCCGTTCTTCCTGGGCTTCGATGGTGTAGGGCTGGTTCTCGTCGTCGGTGGAGCGGCGTAGGTAGATCCCGACTCTTACGGTGTCGAGCGGTTCGAGGACGGCCTGCTGGGTTCGTTTCGTGGTGGTGCGGCGCGCGGTCGAGCGCGGCATGGCGGCTGTTCCTTTCCTTCCCCCTGGACGCGTTTCTGCTGAGACGGGCGGGCTATTCGTGGCGTCGGCGGCGCCGGATTCCTCGGCGGCGGGCTGGCCGTGCCGGAAACCGGCTGCCGGTGTCGCCGGCCGGGTCGCAGATCTGGACGTTCGTGGCACGTGTCGCGAGGAAGGCCAGGGCCTTCTCCTGCTGTGCCGCTATGGATTGGCATCCGTCGCCGGTGCCGTGCCGGACGTAGAGGACGACCGGCACGGCACCGGCAACGGTGTTCATCGCCGCCTTCTCGGGGGACTGTCGGGTGGGAAATGGGCGCGGCATACCGACGCTCCTTTTTCGGATGGGTTGACGGCGGCCCACCTGAAGGGAGGGTCGGTGTAGGTTTCAGGCCGCTTTTTTCGGAGCCGTGTTCGGCGCTCCGTTCCTCTCCCACTGTAGGACGAGTTCCGCCAGAGCGGACACCGCCGCGTCGTATTCTTCGGCGGTCATGTCGACGGTCTCGATCCGTTCGATTTCGACCTGGCGAGCCACGTCCCGCCGTCCAGTGGAAAGCGGCTCGGAATCGTCCGCGGCGGGCGTGCGGCTCATTCCGTTCCCGTTTCGGGGCGACGGGGGTCGGCGGGGAACTCCCAGGGCGGCAGATGCGGGCTGAGGATTGCGGTCCCGGGGGTGGCGAGGAGCTGTGCGCGGAAGAACGTCCGCCCGTCAATGATCGGTTGGTGGGCGTGCTGGCAAATGATCCAGTGTTCGGGCGAGACGGGCTGGCCGGCGTGGGTGCGGCCCCAGACGGTGGCACCGGTGTAGACGGGGTTGGCCAGCACGCGGCTGATCGCGGTCGAGGTCCACGGCCGCGGGAGTCCGGTCGCCGGGTCGACCAGGGCGAAGAACAGGTTCCCGAGACCGTGCAGGCGGATGGCGATGGACAGAGGGCTGAGCCGGTCGTCGACCCGCCACCGGTAGATCGTCGCGATAACGGTCGCGGGTCCGGGGTCGAGGACGAGGCGGACACGGCGGCGGAGCTGGCCATCGGCGTCGGGGACGGTGACCCGGTGGGCCTGGTAGCCGAAGGGGATCGGTCCGAGGTGGAAGCCGGCGCGGACGAGGTCGATCTGGGCGGCGCGGGCGCGTTCGGTGGTCCAGACGTGGTGGGCGGCGAGCAGCCGCGCCTGCCGGGCGGCGCGGAGGTGGGTGAGCCGCCACCACCAGCCAGGCCGGCGCTGCGGCACGGGCGGGGCGGGGGGCAGCGCGGGGA
>NZ_JAMPTM010000037.1 GCF_025403375.1 Frankia gtarii | reverse complement strand
CCCGCCCACCGCCCACCGAGTGGCCCGAGACGATGGATGGACGATGACGGTGGTACCCGGCAGCAGCGCTGCGCCAACCGGCCCGGACGGGGGCGCGTACGGCGGATCGATGCTGCCCGCGAAGCTGGTCCGTCGGGTCATCTCCGGTCTGCCGACAGGTCTGATGGTCCTCGATTCCACCGACCGGGTTGTCCTGGTCAACACGGTCGCGAGGCGGATGGGCGTGGTCGACTCCGACGAGCTCGCGGTGGCGGAACTGGCCGAGCTGGTGCGGGCGACCCGCGGGGCGGGCAGAGACCGGGAGCGCCAGATCGACCTGCCGCCGGTGCCCGAGCCGCCGCTGACCCGGCCCCGGCCCGACCAGGAGGGCGTTGCCGTCCGCGCCCGGGCCCGCCTGCTGGACTCGTCCGGTCATGTCGCCGTCGTCCTGGATGACATCACGGAGTCGCGCCGCGTCGAGGCGGTGCGCCGGGACTTCGTCGCCAACGTCAGCCATGAGCTCAAGACCCCGGTCGGTGCCCTGCACGTCCTCGCCGAGGCGGTCGCCGCGGCCAGCGAGGACCCGGTGGCCGTGCGCCGGTTCGCCTCCCGGATGACCCACGAGTCGGCGCGGCTCGCCAGGCTGGTGCAGGAAATCATCGATCTGTCCCGGCTGCAGGGCGCCGAGCCGCTGCCCGATCTGCGGCCGCTGCCGACGGCCACGCTGCTCGCCGAGGCGGTCGACCGCACCCGGCTCGTAGCCCAGGCACAGGAAATCTCCATCGCGGTGATCGGCGACGGCGAGCTGCGGGTGCTCGGCGACGAGAACCAGCTCGTCACCGCGGTGGCGAACCTCCTGGACAACGCGATCAGTTACTCGCCGCACGGGACCCGAGTGGTGCTCGGCGTACGCCGCAGTGGGACGACCGTCGAGATCTCGGTCGCCGACGAGGGCATCGGGATCGCGGAGAAGGACCTCGAGCGGGTCTTCGAGCGGTTCTACCGCGCGGACCCGGCTCGCTCCCGGGCGACGGGCGGGACGGGGCTCGGCCTCGCGATCGTCAAGCACATCGCCACCAATCATGGCGGGTCGGTGACCGTGTGGAGCGCGGAGGGCACGGGCTCCACGTTCACTCTGCGGCTGCCGCTGTTCACCGGTGCGCTGCAGTCGTTCACCTTCGGGGAGCGCCGCACTCCGGCGAGGACCGGACCCGAGGCCTCCGACGCCGACGGTGCGCCGAGTGGTCATCCTGGCGGCACCGACGTTGCCGGTGGTGTCGGCTCGGGGGGCGCGGACGGCGGTAGTTCCGGCGGGGGAACACGCCGCTCCGCCGAGAACAGGAAACGGTTCGGGTCGGCCGGACCGTCCGATGCGACAGGGGGAGCGAAAAGGTGACCCGGCTGCTCGTGGTCGAGGACGAGGAGTCCTTCTCCGATGCGTTGTCCTTCATGCTGGAGCGGGAGGGCTTCGAGGTGGGGGTCGTCGTCGACGGCCCCAGCGCGCTCGCCGAGTTCGACCGGCGCGGCGCCGATCTCGTCCTGCTCGACCTGATGCTTCCCGGCCTGTCTGGCACCGAGGTGTGCCGCACGTTGCGGAGCCGGTCCAGCGTGCCGATCATCATGTTGACCGCGCGGGACAGCGAGATCGACAAGGTACTCGGCCTGGAGCTCGGCGCGGACGACTACGTCACCAAGCCGTTCTCGGCCCGTGAGCTTGTGGCCCGGATTCGGGCCGTGCTGCGCCGCCGCTCGGAGACGGAGGAGGCCGCGGAGGTCACTCTGGAGGCCGGACCGGTCCGGATGGACGTCGAACGGCACGTCGTCACGGTCGACGGCGGCGCGGTCACCCTGCCGCTCAAGGAGTTCGAACTGCTTGAGATGTTCCTCCGCAACGCCGGGCGGGTACTCACGCGGGGTCAGTTGATCGACCGTGTATGGGGCTCGGACTACGTGGGTGACACCAAGACCCTGGACGTACACGTCAAGAGGCTGCGGACGAAGATTGAGCACGAACCCGGGAATCCGCGGCACCTGGTGACCGTGCGGGGCCTGGGTTACAAGTTCGAGCCGTGATCAGGTAGGTCGCGGCCGGAGGGGGGCGGTGTTCAGGTGCTCGGTGGCGTGCGTCCGACGGGGTGGTTCCCGCTCGGCGCCAGCCGTACGACCTCTCGGGCCGAGCACGCCGCGGCGGGCCGGGACGACTCCGTGCAGGACGGCAGTTCCGCTGGAGGCAGGGATGCCACGGAGGCCCGGGACGCGGCGGAGGTCGGGCCGGTCGGTGCGGCCGTCGCGGTGGTCGTCGGCTCTGCGCCGTCCGTGCCCGTGCGACCCGCGGTCAGCGTGAGCCCCGTGCGGGCGGGTCCCCATCCCGGTCCGATGCGGCTCGGCGTGATCGACATCGGGTCGAACACCGTCCATCTGCTGGTCGTCGACGCCCATCGGGGTGGGCAGCCGCAGCCGGCGGCCAGCGTGCGGGTTCCGCTGCGGCTCGTCGAGCTGCTCGACGCCGACGGATCGCTCGGGCCCGACGGCGAGCGGGATCTGACCGCCTGCGTGCTGGACATGCGCCAGCAGGCGGACGCCCTCGGGGTGAACGACCTCACCGCCTTCGCCACCTCGGCGCTGCGCGACGCGACCAACGGCGAGCAGGTGCTGGATCGGGTCAAGGGCGCGACCGGGATCGCGATCCGCGTCCTGCCGGGCGAGGAGGAGGCCAGGCTCACCTTCCTGGCTGTGCGGCGCTGGTTCGGCTGGAGTGCCGGGCGGCTGTTGGCCCTGGACATCGGCGGCGGCTCCCTGGAGATCGGCGCCGGCATGCACGAGGACCCGGAGGTCGTCGCCTCGCTGCCGCTGGGCGCGAGCCGGCTCAGCCGGGACTGGCTGGCCGACAACGACCCGCCCAAGCGAGCCGAGTTCGCCGAGCTGCGGCGCTACGTGCGGGCGCAGATCGCGCCGGTTGTCGGCACGATCTACCACCTGGGCGAGCACACCCGGGCGGTGGCCACGTCGAAGACGTTCCGCTCGCTGGCGCGTATCGCCGGCGCCGAGCCCTACAGCCGCGGGCCGTACACCCGCCGGGTGCTGCGCCGCGAGGATCTCGCCGAGGTCGTGGCGAGGCTGTCCCGGATGCCGGTCGAGGAACGGGCCGGGCTGCCGGGGGTCTCGGCGTCGCGGGCGGGGCAGCTCGTCGCCGGCGCCGTCGTCGCCGCCGAGGCGCTCGACCTGTTCAGCATCGACGAGGTGGAGATCTGCCCCTGGGCGCTGCGGGAGGGCATCATCCTGCGCCGTCTCGACTGGCTCACCTCGGCCTGAGTCTCCTGCCGGCGTCCGGCACTGTCCGCGTCGGGCTTCCTTTCATTCCTGGAGATAGGCAAGGTAGCCCGGCCGGGGGAGGCCGTTGGTGCAGAACATAGAGGTAAATGTCCGGTTGCAGAGAGAGCGTTGTAGCGCAACGATAACGGGATGTTGCCGTTGTCGCGTGCGATGTGGGGCTACGCACCCTCGTCCGGCGGGCATCGGAGCGAGCGGGTTCGCGACGATGGCCTAGCCTGGATGAGGGGAACGGCCGAGCTGGCCGGTTCCCGGTCCGTACGGCAGGGAGTTGGTTTGCAGGCGTCGCGTGAGGATGCGTGGCCGGTGCCGCCGGTCGCGATGGCACCCGCCCGGGTGCCGCCGGAGCGAGCCGCCCCCGTCGCGGCCGCACCCGAGGCCGCCCGGGCCCCCCGATCGGCAGTCGTCCTCCCGCGCGGCGCCCCCGCCCTCGTCCCCGTTCCGCCCAGCGCCCGGGTAGCACTGTCCACCGCCTCGACCTACCCGGAGTCCACGGCGTCCGCCTTCGAGATGGCCGCGCGGCTGGGCTACGACGGTGTCGAGATCATGGTCTGGACGGATCCGGTCAGCCAGGACCCTGAGGCGCTGCGCCGGCTGGTCGATTACCACGGCATCCCGATTCTGGCGATCCACGCACCGTGCCTGCTGCTCACCCAGCGGGTCTGGGGCACCGACCCGTGGGCGAAGCTGGTGCGGGCTCGTGCCGTCGCCGAGACGCTCGGCGCCCCGACGGTCGTCGTCCACCCGCCGTTCCGCTGGCAGCGTGACTACGCCCGGGAGTTCGTGACGGGCATCGAGCGGATGGCCGGGGAGACCGACGTGCGGTTCGCGGTCGAGAACATGTTCCCGCTGCGGGCCCGCGGCCGGGAGGTTTCCGCCTACGCGCCGGACTGGTCCCCGGTCGACGACGACTACGCCCACGTCACCCTCGACCTGTCGCACACCAGCGTGTCGCGCTCGGACCCGGTCGCGATGGCCGGCGTCCTCGGGGAACGGCTGGTCCATGTGCACATGGCCGACGGCGTCGGGTCGGCCAAGGACGAGCACCTCGTCCCCGGTCGCGGCACGCAGCCGTGCGCCGAACTACTGGAACTGCTGGCCGCCGGGGGTTTCGACGGCACGATCGTCGTCGAAATCAACACGCGGCGCGCCGAGTCGCGCGTCCAACGGGAGGCCGACCTCGCCGAGGCGCTCGCGTTCACCCGGCTTCACTTCGCCGCGCCGTCCGCCGCCGGACTTCACCACACCTACGGCTGACACGTCGGCGGTTAGTCGCCACCATAAGGGCATGTCCCGAGGACGGACCCCGACCGGCTCGTTGTTCGACCCGCTGGCCGATGCCTATGCCGCCGCCAGGCCGAGCTATCCCGAGCATGTCTTCGGCGACATCGAAAGGATTCTGGGCCGCCCGCTGGCGGGGACCGATGTCATCGACGTGGGCGCGGGTACCGGCATCGCCACCCGGCTTCTGCGTGCGCGCGGCGCGCGTGTCGTCGCGGTGGAACCCGGTCCCAGCATGCTCGCCCAGTTGCTTGACCGCAGCCCCGGACTGCCCGCCGTGCGCGGCGACGGGGAGGCGCTGCCGCTGCGGGCTGGGGTTGCCGACCTGGTCTGCTATGCGCAGGCCTGGCACTGGGTGGACGTGCCGGTCGCCGCGGCGGAGGCCGTGCGGGTACTGCGTCCCGGCGGCGCCGTCGCCGTCTGGTGGAACGACGTCGACGCGGCGCAGTTCCGCTGGTGGCAGCGCCAGCAGGAACGGCTGGAACGGATGAGCCCCGGCTATCGGCGGGAATACCGCTCCCGCCCGTTCGCCGACGAGCTGCGCTGGACCGGGCACTTCAGCGAGGTGGTCACCCTCACCGGGCGGTGGCAACGGCGCATCGGAATTGACGACTACCTGACCTGGCTGCGCTCCAAGTCGTACGTCGCGGCAATCGGTGATCGTCTCGATGACTTTCTCGACGCCGAGCGTCGGACCATGCTGCGGGCCTTTCCCGACGGTGTCGTCGTCGAGCCCTTTCGTACCCTGCTGGTGATTGCGCGGATGCCTGAGGGCTGAGCCGCTCGCGGCCGGTCGCGCCAGGCCGGTCCGTATTGCCGGGCCGGCCGGTGACGCCTCGTCGCCCTGGCAGTCGTCTAGGTAATTAATCGTGCACTGTGGGTGGTTTGCTTGTGATGTCGTTTTCATCGTGGAGTACCCGACTAGAGGGAGATTTACTAGTCCGTTAGTCTTGCGGGCGTTCGCGGGGGTGTGTCGTACTTTGTTGGCGAAGCGCAGTGTTGTGGATACCGGGTGCTGGTCCGGGCTGGACGAGCGGATCGGTGCACGATCCGCAGCACCGCGTCCGGCCCGTCCCGGCGCCACACGTCACCCCTGAGTCGGACGCCGACCGCCGGCGTTCCGCTAGAGGAGGCGACGGTCATCATGCGGCGTGGTCCGGAACGAGCTGGAACGGCGGACTCCCGGGCGACGGTCGCCGGCCCGCCGGTCTCCTGGCAGGCGGACACCGGGGCAATGGATCTAGACACCGGGGACCCGGGTACGGGAAAGCCGAGTACGGGGGGCCCCCGAATGGGGGACCCGCACGCCTCGGACCCACCTGCGCGCGATGTGGGGGCCGGCGGCCGACGCGGGCGCGGCAGGGCGCATCCCGGCGGCGACCCGCCGCGCGCACAGCCGCCGGTGCGATCGTCCGCACCGGCCTGGTCGGCCGGAGCCTCGTCCGCGGACGCTGCCGCGAAGTTCGTCTACAACCCGGCCCTCGACGGGCTGCGGGTCGTCTGCATCTACATCATCCTCGCCGGCCACATGGGCGCCATCCATGCCAGCAACGTGGCGGTCGACGTCTTCTTCGTCCTCAGCGGATTTCTTATCACCGCCCTGCTGCTGGCTGAGCGCAGCCGGACGGGGACGGTCTCCCTGGGTCGATTCCTGGTCCGGCGTGCATATCGGCTCATGCCTGCAATGTGGGTCTACCTGCTGGTCGGGCTCGCCGTCACGGTGGCGTTCAAATGGCATGACGTCCCCTTCCGCAACGACTACATCGGCAGCGCGGTGTCCGCGTTCTTCGAGGTCAACAACTGGTACAAGGTGGAGCACCCGGCGGCAGGCGGTCGCTGGCTGGCCCACGTCTGGTCGCTGTCGTTGGAGGAGCAGTTCTACCTGCTGTGGCCAGCAATGTTCCTGCTCGTCACCCGATCCAAGCGGCTATGGCCGCATCTGACCAAAATCCTGCTCGCGATGATCGTGGTCGTCGCGATCTGGACGTTTACCATCGCCAGCGGCGGCGCGCCGCACTCGCGGGTGTACCTGGCGCTTGACACGCACGTCGCTCCGCTGCTGATCGGCTGCCTCCTGGCTGTCTGGCGCGACGCCCGACTGCGGACCCTGGCAGCGCAGGAGCCGGTCACCGGTCCGGCCAGGGGCGGACGACGCCGCCGGCACTCCCTGCAGCCGGGAAGCAAGGTCATGCCGGTCACCTCGGCCGCCGTAGCGCGCTGGACGGCGGGGCGGCGCATCGCCGGCCTCGGCCTCGTCGCCGGGGTCGGGCTGGTCTTCTTCGCCTTCCTCGGGCCGAACAAGGACACCCACAACGTCAACTGGCTTGACCATGCCGCGTACATCCCGAGCGCGTTGCTCGGCGCGATCGTCATCCTCAGCGCCGACCTGCGCCGCGACACCGCCTGGGTCCGCCTGCTCGGCAGCCCGCGGATGGCCTTCCTCGGCAAGATCACCTTCAGCATCTATCTGTGGCACTACCCGGTCATCTCCGCGGCGAACGGTCAGCTCGTGCCCCGGATCGGGCTGTGGCCGTCGGTGGTGTGTGCCGCCGCCGCCAGCACGTTCATCGCCTACTTCTCGAACCGGTTCGTCGAGAAGCCCGCGCAGCGGGCCCGGCCCAAGTGGGCGGACACCCCCCGTGGACCCGCGCCGGTGAAGGTCCCCGAGGCCCGTCCCGCGCCCGAGGAGCCTGGGCGGCCCGAGGAAGTCGGGCAGCTCGAGGAAGTCGGGCGGCTCGAGCAGGTCGGGCGCGGCGAGGACACCGCCTGGTTGGAGCTGCCGGGGATGGCCGGCCGCGCCACCGGTCACCGTCGCGACGGCGGAAGCCGACGCGGCGCCGACCGGTACGCGGATCACGCCGTCGTCGACGCCCCGCACGCCGATCCCGGATACGCGGATCCGGGGTACGCGGATCCGGGGTACGCCGATGCGGGATACGGCAGCGACCGCCCGAGCCGCGGCCAGCCGGCGGCGGACGGCCGGCAGGACCCGCAGCCGGCCGGGAGCCCGGACGCCTACCGTTCGCACGGCTACCATCCGGACGAATACGACGGCTGGGACGGCGCTGACGTCAACACTCACGGGAGCGGCTCGCGGACCGCCCCGGGCTGGGCCGGCACCGGTCAGGAGCGTCGTGCCGGCCGGGGCTGGGGCAGCCAGCAGCCACCCGGCTCCTACGACCGGGGCGCCGGCCCGCACGCGGGGGACCGGCCGGACTTCGCCGGGCAGGGTCCCGACGACAGCGCCGACGTCTGGATCGACGAGGGGTACGCGCGCCCTCGCGCCGGCCATGCTGCCGCGCCCGCAGACCGGACCTGGCCGCCGCGCACCGCTGCGGGCGGCGCTACCGGTCCCGCTGCCCGCACCGGCCCGGCTGACCACTCCCCTCAGGCTGACTATCCCGATCAGGTGGGTCACCGTGCTTCCGGTGATTACGCCGGTCCGCGCGACTATGCCGGTCCGCGCGATTTTTCCGATCCGCATGGTTATGTCGGTCCCGGTGGTCGCAGCGATTTTCGCTCTCACCTCGATTCCGGCAGTTACCGCGGTTCCGATGACGACAGCGGTCGCGGTGGCTACAGGGGACCGAGCCGTGACCCGCTGACCGGCCCGACCCCGCCGCCAGTCGGGCCCGCCTACGTGGACCATGCCTACCTTGGAGAGCCGAACTACGAGTGGGAGCCGGGAGTCGGTGCGGGCGGCCGGTCCTGGACGCAGTCATTCGACTCCCATCCGACCGGCGATCCGCTTACCCGCCGTTGGCCCGGGCCGGACCAGGGCGGCCACGCCGAGGGCAGTGGTTACGACCGCGGGACGGGTGGTGCTGGCCGGCCTCCAGCCGCGGACGCCGGTCCCGGACACGGCGCGACCGGCGGTCGTCAGCAGGGTGACGAGGGCGGCGGCCAAGGCGGGTATGACCGTTGGACCGGGTATGGCGGTGTGCCGGGCGACGGTCACTGATCTGCACCTTCCAGGTCCGGGACGACCCGCGTTCCCCGGATCGTCCGATCGGGCCGTACCCTCCAGGCCGCGGGGGCGAAGCGGACGGAAGGGAAGGACGGTCATGATCGTTGCGGTCATGGGGGCGGGACGGCTGGGCGGAGCCGTGCTGTCTGGCCTGTTGGGTTCCGGGCATTCGGCCGGGGACGTCGTCGTGGCCGAACGGGACGCGGGCCGGGCCGCCGAGATCGCCGCCCGCCACGGCGTCGAGGTCCACCCTCCGGTGGTCGCCGCGGCGAAGGCCGATGTGCTGCTCATCGTGGTCAAGCCGCAGGACGTCGGCGCACTGCTGACCGAGATCGCCCCGGAGGTCTCCGCCGGCGCGCTGGTCGTGTCGCTCGCGGCCGGAGTGACCACGGCGGCGATCGAGGAGCGGCTGCCGTCATCGCCGCCGGTCATCCGGGTCATGACGAACACCCCGCTGCTCGTCGGGGAGGCGATGTCGGCGATATGCGCCGGCCGCAACGCGGGGGAGGAGCACCTCGCCGCCGCGCAGGCGCTGCTCGCCCCGGTCGGGCGGGTCACCCGGGTCGCGGAGTCCCAGCTCGACGCGGTCACGGCGCTCTCCGGCAGCGGGCCGGCGTACTTCTTCTATCTGGTCGACGCGATGGTCGAGGCGGGTGTGTTGCTCGGCCTGCCGCGTCCGCTGGCCACGGAACTCATCATCCAGACGGCGCTGGGCTCGGCCCTGATGCTGCGGGAGAGCGGCGAGCATCCCGCCCTGCTGCGGGAGGCGGTCACCTCGCCCGCGGGAACCACCGTCGCGGCGTTGCGGGAGATGGACCGGCGGGGGGTGCGCGCGGCGCTGATGGACGCGTTGGAGGCCGCTAGTGACCGCTCCCGGGAACTGGGCCGTTCGTAGCTGGGACACCGGGCTCGACGTGGTTGGCCTCCGCGGCGGGTAGGCTCGCCCGGTAACTTCCTCAACATAGATCGGTCGGGTACGTGGGCTCAGTCATCAAGAAGCGTCGCAAGCGGATGGCCAAGAAGAAGCATCGCAAGCTGCTGAAGCGCACCCGCGTTCAGCGTCGCAACAAGAAGTAGGTTCCCGGCCGGTTCGGTGCGGGGGACGCGCCGGCGGATGGTCGGTTGGGCCCACGTTCTCCGTCATCGGCGTCTTCCCAGTGTTCCTACCCGCGCGTGGCGCGCGGCTCCCGTGCCAACAGGAGCCCCGCCGTGTTGCTCTGCGTGCTTAAGCCATGACTCTGTGGCAGGCTGACTCCGCTGGGGCGGCAGCGCGGCCGGTCCGCAGGCAGGGGGACGGCATGGCGGGCTCGTGGATCAACTTCCTGTCCGACTACGGCGTCGACGACGCCTGTGTCGGGGTGTGCCACGGCGTCATCGCGCGGCACGCCCCGTCCACGCGAGTGCTCGACGTCTGCCATTCGATCGCACCCCAGGACGTGGGGCACGCGGCGATCACCCTGGCCGGGGCGGTCGGTTACCTGCCGGCGGGGATCCATCTCGTCGTCGTCGAACGCCTCGACGCGGACGGTTACACCCGCGGGGTCGCGGTTCGCACCGCCGACCGTTCCGTGTTCGTGTGCCCGGACAACGGAGTGGCTTCCCTGGCCTGGGAGGCCCTCGGCGGCATCGCGGACGTCTACGAGATCGCCAACCGGGAGCTCTGGCTGCCGCTGCCCACGGCGGTGTTTCGCGGGCGGGATGTCTACGCGCCGGTGGCGGCGCGGCTCGCGGCGGGCCTGGACCTGACAGACGTCGGCCCGCGGCTCGACCCCGACTCGCTCACCCGGTTCCGGCCGCGCGCGTGCAGCGTCGACGACGACCACGTCCACGGTGAGGTCGTGTCCATCGACCATTTCGGCAACCTCTCGCTCAACATGACCCGCATCGACCTGGAGGCCGCCGGGATCCTGCTCGGCGATCCGGTCGAGGTCCGGGCCGGCAACCGGCTCATGCGGCTGACCTTCACGCAGACGTACGGCGAGGTGCCCCGGGGTGGGGTCACCGTGTGTGAGGATGCCCTGCGTCGCGTGATGATCGCAGTGAACTGTGGCCGGGCCTCGGACGCGCTGCGGTTGCGCCGCCAGGACGCGGTCGTGATCGCGCAGCTTCCCCGGGAGCCCTCGGCGTTCCGCATCGTTCAGGATCTGCCGCTTCCCCTCTGACGGTAATCACACTCTGTAGTCGACACGCCGGCTGAGTTCACGCTGCGCAGTGAGAGTGGGAGGAGTGGGCGTACGATGACCGCGGCGGGGTCGCGTGCATCGTCCCCGGCGCCGGAGGGACACCTGCGGGCGTTGCGGGGAGACTGCCATGAGACCACGCCGGGTGCTGGTTACCGGTGTCGCGCGGCCGCTGGGCGCCCAGGTGGCGACGGCCCTCGCCGCGGATCCTGAGATCGAGGCCGTGGTCGGTGTCGACACGGCGGCGCCCGACGCGGATCTCGGCCGGACCCGGTTCGTCCGAGCCGACATCCGGCATCCGCTGATCGCCAAGGTCATCTCCACCGCGGAGATCGACACGGTGCTGCATCTCAACGTCATCGCGACCCCGCTGGGGGCGGGCGGTCGGGCCGCGATGAAGGAGATCAACGTGATCGGCACGATGCAGCTGCTCGCCGCCTGTCAGAAGGCGAGAAGCGTGACCAGACTGGTCGTGAAGTCGACGACGTCGATCTACGGTTCCTCGCCGCGGGACCCGGCGCTGTTCACCGAGGACACCGAGCCGCGCGCCCTGCCCACCGGCGGGTACGCGAAGGACGCCGTCGAGGTCGAGGGCTACGTCCGCGGGTTCAGCCGGCGCCGTCCCGATATCGCGGTCACCGTGCTGCGCTTTACCAACATTCTCGGCCCGCAGGCAGACAGCCCACTGGCCCGCTATCTGGATCTGCCGGTGGTGCCGACAGTGCTCGGTTTCGACCCGCGCATCCAACTCCTGCACTCCGACGACGCCCTCGCGGTGCTCCTGCGCGCGACCCGCGACGAGCACGCGGGCACGTTCAACGTCGCCGGGGACGGGGTGCTGCTGCTCTCCCAGGCGATCCGTCGGGCGGGCCGCCCCTTCCTCCCGGTGCCCTTCCCGGCGATCGGGGCGCTCGGGGGGGTGGCTCGCCGGCTGCGTCTGGTCGACTTCTCCGCCGAGCAGCTCGACCTGCTTGCCCACGGGCGGGCGGTCGACACGGCCCGGCTGAAGACGGTCTTCGGCTACCGGCCCCAATACTCGACGGTGGAGACTTTCGACAACTTCGTCCGGTATCGCGACCTCCGGTTCACCCTCGACCACGAGCTGGTGTCCCGGATCGAGCATGGCCTGCTCGGCTCGCTGGACCGGCGCTGGCTGATGGACTCGCCGTGACGCGCCCGACGGGGGGACCGACCGGCCGTCGCGGTGGGCGGGGAGAGACGGAGCGCATGGCGAATCGTGACGAGTCCCGGGGGGACGCGCAGATCATCCCACTGAACAGCGAGCAGCGGGCGGCCGCGGCGGACGGCGGTGAGCCGGCTTCCCGGCGGCCGGCCGACCAGGGTGTGCGCCCGCTCAACGGCGTCCGCCCGCCGCGGGCGAAGCGGCCGACCAGCCGCCCAGCGCGCTCGACCGCCTCCAACGGCACCGCCTCCAACGGCACCGCCGGAGCAGGTGCGGAGGACGGCACTGCCTCGAACGTCCGAGCCGCGGACGGCCGGGGTGGCAGGCGGGCCGGTTCGGGCGCGGAGCATGGCGCCCCGGCACCCGAGTCCGAGTCCGGGTTCGCCGAGTCCGGAGATCTGGAGACGGCGCTGGCCGGTGTGCTGGCCTTCCTGCGCCGGCGCATCACCGGCGACTACGTCGTCGACGAGCACGGGTTCGACCCCGACCTCACCGAGCACGTGATCGCACCGTTGCTGCGTCCCGTCTATCGCGACTACTTCCGGGTGGAGACGCGTGGGCTGGAGAACGTCCCCGACGTCGGCGGGGCGCTGGTGGTGGCCAACCACTCGGGCACCCTGCCGGTGGACGCGCTGATGATGGCGATGGCGATCCTCGACCACCATCCGGCCCATCGCAATCTGCGGATGCTCGCCGCGGACCTGGTGTTCGCCGTGCCGTTCCTCGCCCCGCTGGCCCGCAAGATCGGCAACACGCTGGCCTGCCAGGCAGACGCGGAACGGCTGCTGACCGCGGGCCACCTGGTGGGAGTCTGGCCGGAGGGTTTCAAGGGGGTGGGCAAGCCGTTCAACGAGCGCTACACGCTGCAGCGCTTCGGTCGGGGTGGCTTCGTCTCGGCGGCGTTGCGGGCCGGGGTGCCGATCATCCCGTGCACGGTTGTCGGCGCCGAGGAGATTTACCCGATGATCGGCAACGCGAAGTCGCTCGCCCGCCTGCTCGGCCTGCCCTACCTGCCGATCACGCCCACCTTCCCGTGGCTCGGCCTGCTGGGCCTGATCCCGCTCCCATCGAAGTGGATCATAGAGTTCGGGGAGCCGGTGCCGACCGACTCCTACCCGGCGGAGGCGGCGGACGATCCGATGCTCGTCTTCGAGCTCACCGACCGCATCCGCGAGACCATCCAGCACACGCTGTACAGCCTGCTGATGCAACGCCGGTCGGTGTTCTTCTGATCGGACGGCGCCGTGGCCGCCCGGCCGCCGCGTCGCACCGCGGCGCCGGGCCCTGCGGCGGTCAGGCGCTGACCACCCGGCGACGCAGCGCCATGCCGGCGGCGACACCGCCGGCCAGTGCGCCGGCGCCGGCCGCCGCCGGAATGCCGATCTTGACTGCCTTTCGGGCCGTGCGAAAGTCCTTGATCGGCCATTCCCGCTCCCGGGCGACCGTCTTCAGGTCGGGATCCGGATTGATCGCCACCGGGTGGCCGACCAGCGAGAGCATCGGCAGATCGTTGATCGAGTCGGAGTAGGCCCAACACCGGGTCAGGTCCAGCCCCTCCCGTTCGGCGAGCGCCTGCACCGCCTCGGCCTTGGCCTGGCCGTGGAGCAGCCCGCCGACCAGGTGACCGGTGTAGGTGCCGTCGGTGACCTCGCTGACCGTGCCGAGCGCGCCGGTCAGGTTGAGGCGCCGGGCGATGACCGAGGCAAGCTCCACCGGCGTCGCGGTGACCAGCCACACCCGCTGGCCGGCGTCCAGGTGCTGCTGGGCCAGGGCGTGCGCGCCGGAGTAGATCTGCTCGGCCATCCGCTCGTCGTAGATCTCTTCGCCGTAGCGGACGATCTCGGCGACCGAGCGTCCGGCCACGAAGGCGAGCGCCGTCTCTCGGGCGTCGCGCATCCCGTCCGGGTTCTCGTGGCCGCGCAGCCGGTAGGTGACGTGCTGCCAACCGAAGCGGAGGAGGTCACGGGAGTCGAAGAAGTCCCGCGCGGCGAGACCGCGGGCGAAGTAGAAAATCGAGGCGCCGGCCATCATCGTGTTGTCCACGTCGAAGAACGCGGCGGCGGACTCGTCGAGCGGGGGCCGGGGAACCCCCTCGGCCGCGACCTTCAACGCGGCTATGGCGGCCGCCTCGGCCGCCTGCCTGATCTCGGCCACACCCCTGCGTCGCACCCTCATCAGTCATCTCCATGCAGTTCGCGGTGGAGCGAGGGGCACGGCCCGGACGGTGACGCTCGGCCCGGGCGGCGACAGGCCCACCGCCCACTCGTCGTCACCACCTCGGTGCGTCAGGTTCCACACCTCGGTTCGTCGGCACGCCGCCAGACTACGGCTCGACCCCCACCGCTGGCTGCAGGCGGCTCAGATCCGGCAGCGCAAAAGTGCCGGTGAGGCAAGAAAGATGTCGTGGTCCAAAGGCGATCCGCAGATCCTCCTTGCGCTGCCGGTCCGGAGGCGAGCCGGGTCAGGCCGGCCCCGCCGGGGGCAGGCTGCGGGCGAGGGCGCGCAGGGCACGTAGCTGCAACGCCCGCACGGCGCCCTCGTTGCGTCCCATCGCGAGCGCCGTCTCCCGGACGGAAAGGCCCTCCAGGAACCGCAACGCGATGCATTCCTGCTGGTCCGGGCGCAGCCGGCGGACCGCGTCCAGCAGCTCGCGGCGGGTCAGCACGGCGATGATCGACTCCTCCGGGCCAGGCACGACGAGCGCGGCGACCCGCTCGTCCGCCGCCGTGAGGACGTCCGCGGTCGGGATCTCGAACCGGCGCCGCGCCGAGCGGGCCTGGTCGATCAGCAGGTTGCGGGCGATGGTGACGAACCATGCGCCGATGTCGCGACCCTGCCAGCGGAACGCGCCGATGGTGCGCAACGCCCGCAGGAACGTCTCGCTGACGATGTCCTCTGCCGCCACCGGGTCGCCACCCAGCCGGTACAACGCGTACCGGAACACCAGCTCGGCGTAGTGGTCGTAGAGCAGACCGAAGGCCTCGCTGTCGCCGTGGCGGGCCCGCGCGACGAGCGCGGCCCGCTCCGACTCCGTCGGGCCGTCGGGCGCGGCCGCGCCGCGGTCCTGGGCGGGGGAACCCGCCCCGAGCCCCCCGGCGGCAGTCCGGCCGTGGCGTGCCACGGAGCCCCTCCGGATGGCATTGGTGTCGACGGCGGCCGGGTGCGCGGGCGCCGTCGCGGCGGCCGGGCCCGTGCCGCCCGCCGGGGGTGGCGCCGCGGTGGCCGGCCCGACCGCCGGCAGGGGAGCCGCCAGCACCGTGATCTCCAGCCAGAACCGGCTCAGGGTGGCGCGGATCCGCGCGCCGGTGGGCAGCAGCAGGACCGGTGGACGCGACCACGCGTTTGGATTGCGTCGTACCGCGGCGAGGCCGGCGGCGAGGTCGGCGAGCGTGCAGTCGGTCACAGCCCGGCTCCGGAGGATGCAGTCGCGACAGGACGGGCCGGCGGGCCCGGTGCACGTGAGGGCGCAGGTAGCTGAGTGTAGCCGCAAGACGAACGCGTGGCAGTCGTCGATCGTGGTCGTGCCGGTCCGGGTCACCGTCGTACCGCCGGAATGCCTTGCGCGGCCGACTTACCATCGGGAGATGGACGACGACGGGGCGGGACCGGCGGAGCCCGGCGGCGGGAGCGCTCGGATCACCCTGCTCACCCGGGTGGGCTGTCATCTGTGCGACACCGCGCGGGCCGCGATCATGCGGGTGGCGGAGCAGGAGCGGGCCGGATGGCGCGAGTTGGACGTCGATGCCGATCCACGATTGGCCGACGAGTACGGCGACCGGGTGCCGGTCATCCTGGTCGACGGGCGGGAGCACGGTTACTGGCGGGTAGAGGAGGATCGGCTGCGGCGGGCGCTGGCCGGACGCCGGTGGTCGTTGCGTCCCAGCGAGGGTCGCTGATCCGCAGGTCGGGCTCTCCCAGGCACTTCGTGAATCCCTTCACGAAGTCGTACACTGCCCGTCGACAGCCGACTTGTGGCGCCGGCAACCGCGTGCCGGGGGCCGGCGGGGCCACGGATTCGGGCGCACAGCTCCGGGCCGCGACGCGTGCCCACAGATCGGAGCCGCGGATGAGCCAGCCCCGGCGTCGCCCAGCGGTGATCCGGCGACGAGCCCGCAGTGAACCGCTTTCCGGCCGCTCCGCGGTGCCGGAGGCCACGGTGGCCCGGCTACCCCTTTACCTCCGGGTACTGACTACGTTGGCGGAGGGTGGAGTTCACACTGTGTCTTCGGACACCCTGGCCGCCGCCGCCGGCGTCACCCCGGCGAAGGTTCGCAAGGACCTGTCGCATCTCGGCTCCTACGGCACGCGGGGCGTCGGTTACGAGGTCGACGTCCTGCTCGACTGCATCGCCGCGAAGCTCGGCCTCACCGAGGACCGTTCGGTGGTGCTCATCGGCGTCGGCAACCTCGGTCACGCTCTGGCCGGCTACGGCGGTTTCCACGCCCGTGGTTTCCGTATCGTGGCGTTGGTCGACGCGGATCCGGACCGGGTCGGCGAACGGGTCGGTGCGGTCATCGTCCGACCTGTTGACGAGCTGGAGCAGGTCATCGCCGAATGCGCGGTCACGATCGGCGTGATCTGCACTCCGGCCGCCGCGGCGCAACAGGTGTGTGACCGGCTGGTCGCTGCGGGGGTCACGAGCATTCTCAACTTCGCCCCCACGGTGCTGTCGGTGCCGGAAGGGGTAGACGTGCGTAAGGTCGACCTCGCCGTGGAACTTCAGATCCTTTCGTTCCATGAGGCACGGAAACGTCCCCCCTCGCCGCGTGAGGCGCCGCCCAACGGGTCCACGCAGGCCGGCCCCGGCAGTGCGGCGGGCCCCGGTGGGGCGTCGCCGCGCGGCGCCGGGCCCGACCGGGCCCAGCAGGCACCGTCGCCGTCGCCGGCGGGTGAGGTTCCGGGGCATCCCGGTGAGACGTCCCTCGCAGCGGGCGCGACGACGGGCACGGACGGGGCAACGCCCCGAACAGACAGGGTGAGGACCGAGACGGATGGGGTCGTGCGGGTGACTCGTCAAGCCGGACAGACGCGGCCGGTGCAGGCGGTTCCGGCGGAGGGCGGAGCGTCATGAGCCTGCTTGTGGTGGGCCTCAACCACCGGACCGCCCCGACCACACTGCTCGAGCAGGCATCGGTGTCCGGCGACGACGCCCCGAAGGTCCTGCACGATCTCGCCGCCGCGGCGCACGTCACCGAGGCGGTCGTGCTCTCCACCTGCAACCGGACCGAGATCTACGCCGACGTTGAGACCTTCCACGGCGGTGTGGCCGACATCTCCGACCAGCTCAGCCGGATCTGCGGGATCGACCTCGGTGATCTGGCCGCCCATCTGTACGTCCACCACGATGCCCGCGCGGTCGGCCACCTGTTCTCGGTGGTCTGCGGGCTGGACTCGATGCTCGTCGGCGAGTCGCAGATCCTCGGGCAGGTGCGCGGCGCCTTCCGGGCCGGACAGGCGGCCGGGGTCGCGGGCAGCGCTCTGTCCGGACTGTTCCAGGCGGCGTTGCGGGTCGGTAAGCGGGCCCACTCCGAGACGTCGATCGACGCCGCCGGCGCCTCGATCGTCGCGGTGGGTATCCGGCTGGCCGCCTCCAGTCTCGGGATTCTCGGCGAGACGCCGGCCGTCCCGGTCTCGCCACCGGGCGGGGCCGTGAGCGAGCTCGGGGGTGTTCCGGCGCTCCCGACGCCCGCGGTCGAGCCGCCGCCGCTGGCGGGCGCCCGCGTCCTGCTCATCGGCGCCGGCGCGGTCGGCTCGTTGGCGGCGCAGACCGCCCGCCGGGCCGGTGCCGCGCAGATCGTGGTCGCCAACCGGACCCCGGCCCGGG
Organism: Frankia gtarii; assembly: GCF_025403375.1. Lineage (GTDB taxonomy): Bacteria > Actinomycetota > Actinomycetes > Frankiales > Frankiaceae > Frankia > Frankia gtarii. The sequence goes on along the minus strand of NZ_JAMPTM010000037.1, from coordinate 18,217 downwards.
CGGCCCGGGTCGCCGAGATGCACGACTGCCGGGCCGTCGGCCTGGCCGACCTCCCGCACGAGATCCTCATGGCCGACCTGGTGATCTCCTCGACCGGCGCGTCCGGCCTGGTCGTCGAGCACGACCTGGTCGCCGCCGCGCTGCCCGGGCGCGGCGGGCGGCCGCTGGTGTTCCTCGATCTGGCGCTGCCGCACGACATCGACCCGGGCGTGCGGACCCTGCCCGGCGTGAGCCTGCTCGACCTGGAGGCGCTGCGGATCGCGCTCGACGGCGCCCAGGTGGCGCACGACGTCGAGGCGGTCCGCGCCCTGGTCTCCACCGAGGTCGCGGGGTTCCTCGACCGTCGCCGCGCGGGCCGGGTCGCGCCGACCGTGGTCGCCCTGCGTGCGCATGCCGACGCCGTCGTGCACGGCGAGCTGGCCCGGTTGCACTCCCGCCTGCCCGAGCTCGACGATCGGGAGTGGGAGTTGGTGGAGGGCGCGGTTCGCCGCGTCGTCGACAAGCTGCTGCACGCCCCGACCGTGCGGGTGCAGCAGCTGGCCGGGGCGCCCGGAGGCGATTCCTACGCCGAGGCCCTGCGGGAACTGTTCGATCTTCCGCGCGAGGTGCCCGCTGTGGTGTCCGCGCCTGATCTTGATCTTGTGGAGCGTTCGTGACGGCGATGGAGCCGACTAGCACCGAGACCGATTCGACGGCCCCGGGCGCCACGTTGCTGGCCCGGTTCGCGGGCCGCCGGCTACGGCTGGGGACACGCCGCTCAGCGCTCGCCCTGGCCCAATCCGGGATGATCGCTGCGCAGCTGCGGGCGAGGGTGGGCTGCGCGGTCGACCTCGTCCCGATCATAACCGCGGGTGACCGGTCACCCGCGGAGATCAGTCAGATCGGCGGCACCGGCGTGTTCGTCAGCGCGTTGCGCGACGCCCTGCTGGCCGGCGAGATCGACCTGGCCGTGCACTCGTTGAAGGACCTGCCGACGGCCACCCCGCCCGGCCTCGTGCTGGCCGCCGTCCCGACCCGGGAGGACACTCGGGATGTGCTCGTCTCACCCAGCGGGCGGGGACTCGCCGCGCTCGGGCCGGGCGCCCGGGTCGCGACCGGCGCCCCGCGCCGCGCGGCCCAGCTGCGGGCGCTCGGGCTCGGACTCGACGTGGTCGCGATCCGCGGCAACGTCGACACCCGGTTGAAGAAGGCCATCGACGGCGAGGTCGACGCCGTCGTTCTGGCGTATGCGGGTCTGGCGCGCCTGGACCGGCTGGACGCCGTCACGGAGATCCTCGAACCCGAGGTCATGCTGCCGGCGCCCGGCCAGGGGGCGCTGGCGGTCGAGTGCGCCGGGGGGACCGGGCTCAGGCTGGCCGGACCGGCCCGCGCGCTGGTGGCCTCGGACGGAGCCGCCGGGGATGTCGGAGCCGCCGGGGATGTCGGAGCCGCCGCGGGCGGGGATGGCGAGCGCGTCGGGCGGGGCCAGGGTCCGTATGTGGGACAGGTCGGTGGCCAAACGCGGTCAGATCATGGTCAGCCCGTCGATGGCGGCCTTGCCGAGCTGCTACGGTTTGTGCTCGATGACGCATCGTCGTCCGTCGCGGTCAGAGCGGAACGCGCGTTTCTCGCTGGGATCGAGGCCGGATGCACCGCCCCGGTCGGCGCTTTGGCAGTGGCAGCGCCTGCGCCGGTGGCGGCCGTCGGCACCATGACACCGGCCGGCGATGCGCCCCCCGCGGGTCGACTGCGCCTGCGGGCGGTCGTCGCCGCGCCGGATGGCACCACCGTCCTCCGGCGTGACGTGACCGGGTCCGCCGTCGACCCGGAGGCGCTCGGGCAGCGCCTCGCGGACGACCTGCTGTCCGCCGGAGCACACTCGCTGATGGGAATTCGCTGAGCATGGCCACCCGACGCACGAAAAAGCCTGTCTCCCCGGTCGCACTCGTGGGTGCCGGCCCCCGTGACCCGGGCCTGCTGACCGTCCTCGCGGTCGAGACCCTCTCGTCGGCCGACCTTGTCGTCGCCGACCCCGACGTCGCGCCCGAGATCGTGGAGAACCTCACCGCCGAGGTGCTACGCATCGGGGATCTGGAGGCATCCAAGCCGGTCCGCGATGCCGAGGCGGCGACCGCCGCGGTGGTCAGCCGGGCCCGCGCCGGAGACAAGGTCGTCCGGCTCTACGCGTCGGATCCGTGGCTGACCCGCATCGGCGCCGCCGACGCCCAGGCACTGGCGAAGGCCAAGATCCCCTACCGGGTGGTGCCAGGGATCCTCACCGGTGCCGCGGTGGCCACCTACGCCGGCGTCGCGCCCGGCTCGCCGATCACCTTCGCCAGCACGTCCGGTGTCTTCTCCTCGTCGGGAACACTCCCGGCGCCGTCGCCGTTCGGCGCGGGCGAGCCCGTCGGGCCGCTGACCGGCCCGCCGTTTGGCGCCGGCCGGCTCGGCACACGTCCGATGACCGGGCTGGGGGGCGGCCTCGGCGGCGGCCTGGGCACCGGCTTCGGGTCCCCGCTGGGCCTGGGTAGTCCCGGTGGGTTCGGCGGGTTCGGCGCACCGGTTCCCTCGCCCGGCGACATCGACTGGGCGGCGCTCGCCCAGACACCCGGCACGCTCGTGGTCACCGCGGCCCCGACCGAGGTCGGCAAGGTCGCGGCGGCCCTGGCGGAGCACGGCCGCCCCGGTGACACCCCGATCGCGGTGACCGTGGACGGCACCACCACCGACCAGCGCACCATCACCTCGACCCTCGACCGGGTCGAGGCCGACGTCGCGCCGTTGCTGACCGCCGCCCCCACGCCCATCACCCAGGTCGTGCTCTCCGTCGGCGCTGTAGTCGCCACCCGGGCGAAGCTGTCCTGGTGGGAGACTCGCGCGCTGTTCGGCTGGACGGTTCTGGTGCCGCGGACCAAGGAGCAGGCTGCGATCCTGTCCGACCTGCTGCGCTCGCACGGCGCGAGCCCGCTGGAAGTGCCGACGATCGCCGTCGAGCCGCCGCGGACCGCCGCCCCGATGGAGCGTGCGATCGGCGGCCTGGTCACCGGGCGCTACCAGTGGGTTGCCTTCACCTCCGTCAACGCCGTGCGCGCGGTGCAGGAAAAGGTTGAGGAGCGCAGCCTGGACGCCCGGGCCTTCGCCGGAGTCAAGGTGGCGGCGATCGGCGAGGCCACCGCCGAAGCCCTGCGTGCCTTCGGGATCCGTCCCGACCTGATCCCCTCCGGACAGCAGTCCAGCGAGGGTCTGCTGGAGGACTGGCCGGAGTACGACGAGTCGCTCGACCTGCTCGACCGGGTACTGCTGCCGCGGGCCGACATCGCCACCGAGACGCTGGTCGCCGGCCTGAAGGACCGCGGCTGGCAGGTCGACGACGTGACCGCCTACCGCACGGTCCGCGCCGCCCCGCCGCCCGCACCCATCCGCGAGGCGCTCAAGGGAGGCAGGGTCGACGCCGTCGTGTTCACCTCCTCGTCCACCGTGCGCAACCTCGTCGGCATCGCCGGCAAGCCGCACGAGACCACGGTGATCGCCGTCATCGGCCCCGCCACCGCCGCGACTGCCCAGGAGCTCGGGCTGCGCGTCGACGTGCAGGCGCCCGAGGCGTCCATCCCGGCACTGGTCGGGGCGCTCGCCGAATTCGCCGCCGAGCACCGCGAGGAGCTGGGCAAGATCGGTCCGCTCGCGGCCCGCCTGCCCAAGCCACGCCGCGGCTCGCGGCGCTAACCCGGCGGCCGGCCACGGCCCACCCCTCCGAAGGTCGTGGCCGGGTGGGTCGGGGTCGGGTGGTTTGTCCCGCGAGCACGGCGAGGTGGGTAGCGTCAGGTGGAGCGAGCCGTCGGTCGGGGAGGTACGAGGCTGTTGAACGGGATACCGGGTGCGTCGGCCGTGGGCAGCGGGAACCGGGGCGCGGGTGGCGCGGGTCCGGGTGGCCGGCTGCCGGCCGGGTTTCCGGCGGTGCGCCCTCGCCGGCTGCGCCGCTCGCCCGCACTGCGTCGGCTGGTGTCGAACGTGCGGCTGCACCCCGCGGACCTGGTCCTGCCGATGTTCGTCAAGGAGGGCGTGGACGAACCCGTCGCCCTGACGTCGATGCCCGGTGTCGTCCAGCACACCCGCTCGTCGCTGCTCAAAGCCGCCGTCGAGGCGGTCGAGGCGGGGGTCGGCGGGCTGATCCTGTTCGGTGTGCCGGCGGCGAAGGACGCACGCGGCTCGGCCGCCGACGACCCCGCCGGGATCGTCCAGCTCGCGCTGGCCGACCTGGTCGCCGAGGTCGGCGGGGACATCGTGCTGATGACCGATCTGTGCCTGGACGAATACACCGACCACGGGCACTGCGGCCTGCTGACCGACGCCGGCGAGGTCGACAACGACGCCACCCTGGCGCGCTATGCCTCGATCGCCGTGGCGCAGGCCCGCGCCGGCGTGGAGGTCGTCGCGCCGAGCGGGATGATGGACGGTCAGGTCGGCGCGATCCGGGCGGCGCTGGACGCCGAGGGCTTCACCGACCTGCCGATTCTGGCCTACTCGGCGAAGTACGCCTCGGCGTTCTACGGCCCGTTCCGTGAGGCGGCCGAGTGCGCCCCGCAGTTCGGCGACCGCACCGGCTACCAGCAGGATCCGGCGCGCTCGGTGGCCGAGGCGCTGCGCGAGGTGGCGCTGGACCTGGCCGAGGGTGCCGACGCGGTGATGGTCAAGCCGGCGCTGGCCTACCTGGACGTGCTGCGCGCGGTCGCGGACACCGTGGACGTGCCCGTAGCCGCCTACCAGGTGTCCGGCGAGTACGCGATGGTCGAGGCCGCCGCCGCCGCGGGGTGGATCGACCGGGATCGGGCCATCGCCGAGACGCTCACCGCGATCTCCCGCGCCGGTGCCGACATCATCCTCACCTACTGGGCCGTCGAGGTCGCCCGCGGCTTGGCCGCCACCCGCTGACCCGCGCTGACCCGCGCTGACCCGCTCACCCGCGGAGGGTTCCGGATGGGCAGGGCGCTCGAAGATCGGGCTGGTCAGGGCGTGTGGCCGGATGGTGCCGGGCCATGAGGGCCGGCGCGTCGATGTGAGGCTTGTCCGCGGTGCGTCGATGGTGGCGCTTGGCGGTCGCGTCAACCGACCGGACGCGGGCCGCCGCCGCGAGCCGCGGTTCACCGGGCCGGGCCGCCAGGGTGTTCTCCCAGGCCGCCGGCCGGTCATCCCCGTCCGGGGGATTCCCCCACGTCCGACGGCCGACGCTCGTCGGCTGGTCAGGGGCGTCACCGGGCGGCGCCGTTCGGGGCGCGGGCAACGCTGCGGCCAACAGCCGGGGACGCTCAGGTGGGGCGGCGGGGGGCGCAGCCCTGCGACCAGGGGTTGACCGGCCGCGTCCAGGCCTGCTCCCGTGACATCCGTCGCCGTGTCGCGGATACCCCCAGGGGGTTATCGTGCACTATACGGGGGAGGGGTACTTTCGGGCTGCCGGGCGGACGAGTCCGGGCTGTGGACAGTGGCTGAAGAGATGAGGACCGCGATGACCGCGATCGCCTACACCGTGACCGGGATGACCTGCGAGCACTGCGCCCGCTCGGTGACCGAGGAGCTGGAGCGGCTGCCCGAGGTGGCCAGCGTCGCGGTGGATCTCGCGGACGGCCGGGTCACGGTGGTGAGCGAGGGCACGCTGGCGGACGGCGCCGTCCGCGAGGCCGTCGCGGAGGCCGGGTACGAGCTGGTCGGCCGGGCCTGACACTCGCGCGGTACCGCGCGGCGGGGCCGGGGAGGAACTTCACGTGACGAACGTCGGGATCGAGGCCGGGGAGCCGGCCCGACTCGAGCTCGCGATCGGCGGCATGACCTGCTCGTCCTGCGCCGCGCGGGTAGAGCGCAAGCTCAACCGGATCGAGGGCGTCAGCGCGTCGGTGAACTACGCCACGGAGAAGGCGACCGTCACCCTCGCCCGGCCGGCGCCTGCCAGCGCGGCCGGCGTGGCCGGCGTGGCCGGCCCCGTGACGGTCGACGAGCTGATCGGGGCCGTGCAGGCCGCCGGGTACACGGCCAGCCTGCCCGTCGCCGCGGCGCGGCCGTCCGCCACGACGGGCGGTGCGACCACCGCCGGGTCGGGCGGTACGGCGGGCGCCGAGAGTGACGAGGTGGTGCCGGAGGGTACGGACCTGCGGGCGATGCGCCGGCGCCTGACCATCTCGGCGCTGCTGGCGCTGCCGGTGCTTGTGCTCGCGATGGTGCCCGCCTGGCAGTTCGACTACTGGCAGTGGGTCAGCCTGGCGCTGGCAACACCGGTCGTCCTGTGGGGCGGCCGGCCTTTCCACGCCGCGGCGGCCCGGGGCGCCCGGCACGGCGCGGTCACCATGGACACACTGGTCTCTCTTGGCACGCTCGCGGCCTTCGGGTGGTCGCTCTACGCGCTGATCCTCGGCGGGGCGGGCGATCCGGGAATGCGGCACTCCTTCTCGCTGACGGGCGGCGTGTCCGAGGTCGCCGCCGGGAGCGGCGGCGGGATGTCGCACGGCGCCGGGGAGATGTCTCGTGGCGCCGGCGGGCACGCCGACGGCGCCGCCACCGCGATCTACCTGGAGGTGGCCGCCGGGGTCACGGTGTTCCTGCTCGCCGGGCGGTTCCTCGAGCTGCGGGCGCGACGCCGCTCCGGTGCGGCCTTGAGGGCCCTGCTGCACCTCGGGGCGAGGGATGTGACGGTGCGCCGCCCGAGGACCGGGTCCGAGGGCTTGGCGGTTCCCGCGGGCTTGGCGGTCGAGGTGCGGATCCCGGTCGACGAGTTGCGCATCGGCGACGAGTTCGTCGTCCGCCCCGGCGAGAAGATCGCGACCGACGGGGTCGTGCTCGACGGGGTGTCCGCGGTCGACGCGAGCATGGTCACCGGCGAGTCGGTGCCGGTGGAAGTCGGGCCGGGGGATCCGGTGGTCGGCGCGACTGTGAACGCGGGCGGCCGGCTCATCGTGCGGGCCACCCGGGTCGGGGCCGACACGCAGCTTGCCCGCATCGCCCGGCTCGTCGAGCAGGCCCAGAGCGGCAAGGCGCGGGTCCAGCGGCTGGCCGATCGGATCTCGGCGATCTTCGTCCCCGTTGTGATCACTGCCGCGCTGATCACCCTGGGCGCCTGGCTCGTTGCCGGACAGTCGGCGACGGACGCGTTCACCGCCGCGGTCGCCGTCCTGATCATCGCCTGCCCGTGCGCGCTGGGCCTGGCCACCCCGACGGCCCTGCTCGTCGGCACGGGACGCGGCGCGCAGTTGGGCATCCTCATCCGTGGCCCGGAGGTCCTCGAATCGACGCGGCGGGTGCAGACCGTGCTGCTCGACAAGACCGGCACGGTGACCACCGGCCGGATGCGGACCGCCGCTGTCCACCCGGCGTCGGGGGAGAGCGCCGCCGACGTGCTCCGCCTCGCCGGGGCGGCCGAGGACGCCAGCGAGCATCCCATCGCCCGCGCAATCGCGGACGCCGCCCGGGCCGCGGCCGCCGGGTCGTTGCCCCCGGTGACGGACTTCGCCAGCGACGCCGGGCTCGGCGTGCGCGGCACCGTCGAAGGCCACACGGTGGTCGTCGGTCGGCCCCGACTGTTCGCCGAGCTGCCGGCCGAGCTTGCGGGCGCCCTGGTCCGGGAGCGCGACGCCGGGCGTACCGCGGTCGTCGTCGGCTGGGACGGCGCCGCGCGCGGACTGGTCAGCGTCGCCGACACGGTCAAGCCCACCGCCGCCGAGGCCGTCGCGGCCCTGCGTCGACTCGGCCTGCATCCGGTCCTGCTGACCGGGGATGCGGGACCCGTGGCCCGCGCGGTCGCTGCCGAGGTCGGGATCGCGCCCGCGGACGTCATCGCCGAGGTCCTGCCCGAGGAGAAGGTGGCGACGGTCCGCCGGTTGCAGGCCGAGGGCCGGGTCGTGGCGATGGTGGGCGACGGGGTCAACGACGCCGCCGCGCTGGCGCAGGCCGACCTGGGGCTGGCGATGGGCGGTGGGACCGACGCGGCGATCGAGGCGTCCGACCTGACTCTGGTCAACGCCGACCCGCGGCTGGTAGCCGACGCGATCCGGCTGTCCCGGGCCACTCTGCGTACGATTCGGGGGAACCTGTTCTGGGCGTTCGCCTACAACCTGGCGGCGCTGCCGCTGGCCGCGGCCGGCCTGCTCAATCCGATGATCGCCGGCGCGGCGATGGCGTTCAGCTCGGTGTTCGTCGTGACGAACAGCCTGCGGCTGCGTCGGTTCACCCCGCTGCCGCCGGCCGGCCACGTCGCGCTGCCGTCGGCGCGACCGGCCCCCACGGTCGCGGCGCGGCCCTAGACGCGTCCAGCCGCAGGGGCATCTGGCGAACCTGCTCGGCCGGCGACGACGTCCCTGCGTGAGGTGCGGACGGCCAGCCTCACGCGCTGAGACGCCGGCGCCGATCGCCGCGGCACCGTTCGCTCAGGCCGGCGCCTCCAGGCGGGGAAACACCGGGGCGGGGTCGGCGACCCGGGGGCCGCCGCCGCCGCACTGGGCGGCGATGCGCGCCGCCGCGTCGGGCAGGAACGGGGTGAGATGGGCTGCGAGTTCCCGGCAGGTGGCGACCAGCTCGGCGAGCACGGCGTCGAGGGCGGCCGGGGCCGCGTCCTCCTTGCGCTCGGCCTTGGCGAGATCCCAGGGGCGCGCGGCCTCGACGTAGCGGTTGCCCTCGTTGCCGATCGTAGTGATGGCCTCCGCGGCGCGGCGGAAGTCGAACGCGGTGAACGCCGCGTCGATCGTCGCCGGGGCCTGCTCCCGGGCCGCCCGCAGCGCCGCGGCCCCCGGGTTGTCCGCCGCGACGGGCGGGATCACCCCGTCCCGGTAGCGCTTGACCATCGACACGGTCCGGTTGACCAGGTTGCCGATGTTGTTGGCGAGATCCTCGTTCGCCCGGGTGAGCAGCCGCTCGGTGGTGTAGTCGGTGTCGCCGTTGCGGGCGACGTCGCGCAGCATCCACCAGCGCAGCGCGTCGGTGTTGGACGCGGCGACGATGTCCGCCGGGTCCTCCGCGTTGCCGGCCGACTTGGAGATCTTCATGCCGTCGGCGGTGAGGTACTCGTGCACGAAGATGGTGTCGGGCAGGCGCACGCCGGCGGAGAGCAGCATCGCCGGCCAGTAGACGGCGTGGAACCGGATGATGCCCTTGCCGATGACGTGGACGCGGGCGTCGCTGTCATTCCACCAGTACTGGAAGCCGGCGTCGTCGGTACCGTACCCGGGTGCGGTGATGTAGTTGCCGAGCGCGTCGAACCAGACGTAGATGACCTGGTCGGGATCGCCGGGCACCGGAATGCCCCAGCCACGCGCCCGGCTCATGCTCCGGGAGGCGCTGAAATCCTCCAGCCCGGCCTCGATGAACGACAGCACCTCGCGTTTGCGGGTCGCAGGTTCGATGCGCAGCCGGTCGCTGGAGATGAGCTCGTGCAACTGATCCTGATAGCGGCTGAGCCGGAAGAACCAGTTGCTCTCCTCGACGAGGTCCGGCACGGTGCCGTGCTCGGGGCAGCGGCCGTCGACCAGCTCGTCGGGGGTGTAGAAAAGTTCGCAGCCGACGCAGTACAGGCCGGCGTAGCTCTTGCGGTAGAAGTCGCCGCGCTCGGCGCAGGCGGCCCACAGCTTCTCCACGCCCGGCCGGTGCCGTGGGTCGGAGCTGGTCTTGATGAAGTCGTCGAAGGAGAGGTCCAGCGGTTCGCGCAGGGAGATGAACCGGGCGGCCACCCGCTCCACGTATTCCGTGGGCGTGATTCCCTCGGCCTCGGCGCTCTGGACGTTCTTCAGCGCGTTGTCGTCGGTGCCGGTCTGCAGCCGGACCTCGTCACCACGCGCCCGCAGGTACCGGGCGAACGCGTCGGTCTCGACCAGCTCCAGCGCGTGCCCCACGTGTGGCTTGCCGTTGACGTACGGGATGGCCGTCGTCACGAAGTAGCGACCCATCGGTTTCGGATCCTCCCGCCCCGGGCGCAACCTCGCTGATGAGGCTCCGTCGGGGCCTCATCGGTGGTCTGTCAGGACGCGCGGAAAAGGCCGGATGGCATGTACATCAGCATCATCCGGCGGCCCGCCGCCTCGGCGGTGACACGTGCTGTCGACACAGGGGAAATCCTACCCGCCCGCCTCCGCCACGGCCGCCGGGAGTGGCCCGGGTCGACTACGGCTTGCGGGCCACACCGGCATAGACGCTGACCTCGGCGTCCGTCAGCCCCTCACCGACCGTGCCGGCTGGTCCGTCCGCGCGCCAGCGGTGCAACGGTCGCACCCCGGGTTCGACCAGCTCCAGCCCGGCGAAGAACCGCTCTGTCTGGGCGTGGTCGCGCGGCTGCGCGGTGATGCCCTGGGCGCGGTAGGTCGCGGCGATCCGCTCGATGGCCGGGTCGAAGTCCGCGGTGGAATGACTCAGCGTCAGGTAGCTGCCGGCGGGCAGGACGTCGACGAGCCGACCGACGACGCCGTAGGGATCGTCACTGTCGCCGAGGAACGGCAGGACCGCGATGAGCGACAGTGCCACCGGCCGGGTGAGATCCAGGGTCTCGCGCAGCTCGGGGGCGGTCAGGATGCGTTCCACGTCGCGCAGGTCGGCGTCGAGGTAGGCGGTGCGGCCCTGGGGCGTGCTGGTGAGCAGGGCGCGGGCGTGGGTGAGGACGATCGGGTCGTTGTCCGCGTACACGACGCGGGTGTCCGGGGCGATGTCCTGGGCGACCTCGTGCAGGTTCGGCGAGGTGGGGATGCCGGTGCCGATGTCGAGGAACTGGCGGACGCCGGCCTCGCCGGCGAGGAACCGGGTCGCCCGGGTCATGAACGCCCGGTTCTGCCGGGCGGCGATGCGCGCGTTCGGGAAGGCGATGATCGCCTGCTCGGCCGCGTCCCGGTCCGCCTGGAAGTTGTCCTTGCCGCCCAGGTAGTAGTCGTACATCCGGGCCGAGTGCGGCTGGTCGGTCCGCAGCGCCAACCCGGCGGCGGCCGGCCGGTCGGTCCCGGCGCCGTCAGGGCGGACGGCGGAGTCGAGGTCGGAGTCTGCCACGCGTCGCACTCCCGGATCGATGGGCCTGTTGGCTCGGCGCCGCGGTGCCGCAGCCTGATCGCGCGGGCGCCCCACGGTTTCGCCTGGTAGCCGCGCAGTTTCTCTCCGAATCAGCATAGTGCGCGTAACCGGTCACGCCGACATGGGTGTTGCGGACGGCTTCTGGGCCTCGATCCCAGGGAGTCAGCACACCGGGCCGGTCGAATGCCTGTGCTGGTTCTGTCGTCCTGGCCGGCAGGTGTCTTTCGGGCGGATGGGACGGTTGGGCTCGGCGCCGAGGGGACTCCGATCACCCTTCGCAGGGACGGCCAGGTCGCGGCGCATGAAGACCCGGGCGTCGATCCGCAGGCCGTGCTCCCCCTCACCGGCTCGGATCGCCGGCATGCTCGGCGTCCACTCGGTGGGGGAGAGGTCCCGGAAGCCGTGGCGGCGGTAGAACGGCCCGTTCCACGGCACATCGCGAAACGTCGACAGGGTCACCGCGGGCAGGCCGCGTGAGCGAGCCCAGTCGCCCACCGTGGCCAGCAGACGTCCGCCGAGTCCCCGCCGGCCGTAAGCGGGCAGGACGGCCAGCTCCTCGACGTAGGCGAGCCCGTCGCGTACCGAGGCGATCACCATGCCGACCGGGACGCCGTCGTCTCCCGGGCAGCCCACCCAGACCTGGGACAGGCCGAGGAGGCGGGTCAGCTTGTCGGGCGGGAATGGCCCGTCGAGGGCCTCGTCGATCAACCCGAGGCCGTCGAACAGCGTGCCCGCCTCGTCATCGACGGCCCGCAGCCGGTCGGCCTCGTCGGCGCGGGCCGGCCGGATCGTCCATGAGGGATTGTCCATGGTGATGGACTACCAGCGGATCGCCAGCGGCGCATCCGAGTTTCCGACCCCAGCTCCCGCGACGAGCGGCGGCGTCCATATCCGACGTGACGTGTCGTCGATGGTGGCAGTGGTGCAAGATGGTGTGCTATGTCGGGGGCTGACGATGGCGCGACCGAGAGCGACTTCTTAATCTCCTATATCAAGGCTGATCAAGATTGGGCGGAGTGGATAGCCTGGAATCTGGAGGGGGCCGGCTACAAGGTTCAGATCGAGGCGTGGGACGCTGTGCCAGGCTCGAACTGGGTGTTCATGATGAACCAGGCCGTCACCAGAGCCAAGCGGACCATCGCCGTCCTGTCGCATGCCTATCTATCCTCGACGCGCGACGGGCAGGAGTGGCAGGCCGCGTACAACGACGACCCGACCGGGATCACCCGCAAGCTGGTCCCGATCCGGGTCGAAGACTGCAAGCCTGATGGGGTTTTGAGCCCATTAATCACTGTCGACCTGTTCGACCTTGCTCTCGACACCGCCCAGCAGCGTCTCCTCGCCGCGATACGCGCGGCGGAAGCCGGCCGGATGAGGCCCACCACCGAGCCGGTGTATCCCCCCGCCCGTTCAGCGTCACCGGCACGATCCCCCAGCCTCTCTGCGGTCGCCGTGACTGGTACGTCCGGCGCTCCCGCCCCGGACAAGATCGAGGCGTCCGGTCAGGTCACAGACCAGCACACGGCACCGCCGCTGCTGGACAAGCCGGGCTCCTTGGTACCGGACGTGGAGGACCGGCCGACCACGGACGGTCGCTGGCTCACCTTCCGTTCCGTCGCGTCCGTCGCGCCGGTGTTGGGCGGAATCGTGGCGGCCGGGGCGTTGGCCGGCGGCGCGGCCACGTCGTCCAGGTGGTGGGCCGCCCGACCAGGCGAGGTCCTCGGCCCTGTCGGGATCGGGACGGCGATGACGATGCTCGCCTTCGCTATTCTGCCGGCCCCCCGCCGGCTGGTGCGTCGCATGGCCCTTTCCGCAGTAGCGGGTGCGGGGGTGCTCGTGGTCGCGACCCGCCCGTTCGGCCTCAGCGCTGGAGCGCTCCGCACCGGGATCGAAGCCGTGTTGGCCCTGGGCATCTCGCTTGTCATCAGCTACATCTCGCGGCGGGGCGCCCGCCCCTGCCGGCTTCGCCGAAGGCTGCGACGAGGGATGGACGGCCAGCCGTCCCGGCAGAACTGATACCAGGCGTGCTCCTACTTCTTCACGCAGTCCTGCGGCGGAAGGTTGAACTGTCGGTAGACCTCGGCTGCGGCCGGATGCAACGGCACGTAGCAGAAGAGGGATGACGCCACGTCGTACACATATTTTCCTACATCCGCCAGGCTGTGGCTGTGTGCCGGGTCATGCGGCCAGAGCTCCTTCGCAAGGTCGTCGCGATTCTTGCGTTCCAGCAGAATGCGGGCCACCGTCGCCACCAGCGTGGAGTCGGTGGAAGCCCGGACGACCAGGCCGTTGGGCACGCCGACGGTCGTGATCTTATCTGTGGTGCCATAATCCTCTGCGAGGATTTCGCGAGACAGTATCATCGGCTGGTCACGGTATTCCCCGCCCACCTTTGGTTCGTAGAAGTTCTTCCAGTCCCGGTTCATTCTGTCTATCACGGACATATTTTCTCCGCCCCGGTCTACCATGTGCGATGGGACGTTGTCGGTGAGCAGATAGGCTTGATGGCTGTAAATCTTTTTCCTGATGGTCTCCGTCGGTGCCGCGTTCACCCAGATCACCGCGTCCACCTTGCCGGCGTTGAGGAGATCGAACCCCTGGTCCAGTGTTCTCTGGTACGCCATCACCCGACCCCCGACCAGCTCCCGCAGCTCCTGCCCGCATATCGCGCGGTAGAATACCGCGGTCAACTGCCGTGAACCCGACCGTGGAAGTCCGATACTGAGCGGCCTGTCGCAAAGCTGTTCTAGTTTCATGTTCGGGTCCCGGACGACGATCTGCAGGAGATCGTCGAATGCCGGCCCGACCGTCAGCAGCCCCGGTATCTGATTCTGTGTATGAGGGGTTGCCAGTCCCTCTGCCTCGGTTGGCTCGGGGTTGAACTGGTAAACTCCGTACGTTGCGTCTACCGCGACATTGAGCTTGGTCATCGCAATCGAGCATCGGGCGGCCTGTGGATCGCCAACCTGCGGATCCTCGAGGCGGTAGAGGTTGTCCGCGCCGCCCTCAGTCTTTGGATGTTGTATGTTTACTCCGGGCAGGGCGTCCTGGATCTGCTTACCTAATTTCTCCGCGAAAGCCTTGTACGGCGACTGCGGATTTCCGTAGAATATGTACACTGTTGTGCAGTCGGAACGCCGCGTGGCAGTCGAGTCATGCTCTGGGGATGCTGCTGGAACCCCATGGAAAAGTGCCAGAAAAAGAATGGCGAATGCCGCGAAAACGCACGAGACGCGTATGATTTTCCGCGGGCGCGGATCGCTCTTCCGCCGAACTGCGTCCGTCATGTCCCCAGCCCCCTGGCTCGACGTACGCCCCGCGGCGTTCCGCCCGCTTCTGGGCGGAGAGCGTCGAGCTGTCATCACTCTACCGGCGGCGTGATTCGTGTGGGTCCCCGGGCAACAGTGTTCGGATGTGCTGCCTTCCCCACCCTCGAGGTGAAGGCCGCCGCGCTCCTGCGTTAGCTCGTCCGCAACCGTTCCTTCGCCGCCCGGACAAAATGACTCGCGCTCGCCACGCTGGTTGCTTTCCACGGTCCGAACGCTCGCCGTCTGATCCTGAGCAAAGAAAGTGCCCACGATCCCGGCATGAGTGTCGCGTCAGGTGCCCGCGACTCCGTCGAGGTAATCGCCGGGATCCTCGCGGAGGCGACCGACCCCGGCGGGCTTGACCTCATGTTGACTTCAGGTTCGAAGGTGGTCTGCGACCGGGTGTGGTGGAGGTGCCGCCGGACGGCCCGGGCCGAGGAGGACCGTGATGGCAGGCAACTCGCCCAGGACAGTCCCCGACCATCCAGGGGCGCCGGATCCGCGGGCCGGTGATCTCGGCACCTCCCGCGCCGACGCCGACGAGAGCGCTGCCGCCGACGAGAGCGCCGACGCCGCGCCGGGGCGGCAGTCCGGGCCACCGGTCGGGTCGGTGGCCGGGACGTCGGCAGCGCCGCCGTCCGCCGGTATCGACCGGCAGACCCGGCTGACGCTTGCCGTGCTGGTGCTCGGTGGGCTGATGGTCGTGCTTGACGTGACCATCACCAATGTCGCGATCCGCAGCCTGTCCAGGGATCTGCACACTCCGCTGGCGGTGATCCAGTGGGTGACCACCGGCTACACGCTGGCGCTGGCGGTCGCGGTGCCGACGACCACGTGGCTGGCCGCGCGATTCGGTACCCGCCGCGTCTACGTCGCCGCGCTGGCCCTGTTCGGGCTGGGTTCGCTGCTGGCGGGGCTGGCACCGAACATCGGCTCGCTCGTCGCCTTCCGGGTGGTGCAGGGAATCGGCGGTGGGCTGGTCAACCCGATCGCGATGACGATCGCGATGCGCAGCGCGCGGCCGGAGGTCCGGGGCCGCACGATGGGCGTGCTGGGGCTGCCCGTGCTAGTCGGCCCGCTCGCCGGGCCGACTCTCGGCGGTTGGCTCGTCGAGTACTCCTGGCGGTGGATCTTCCTGGTCAACGTGCCGATCGCGCTGGTCGCCATCCCGTTGGCGCTGTTGCTGCTGCCGCGGGACGCGCCCGCGGGTGTGCGCGAGCGGCTCGACGTGCCGGGGCTCGCGCTGATCGGGCCGGGACTGGCCGCCGTCGTGTACGGGCTGGCGGAAAGCGGCCGGCGCGGCACCGCCGTCTCGGCGGCCGTGCTGGTCCCGGCGCTGATCGGGCTGGGGATGTGCGTCGTGTTCGTGCTGCGGGCGCTGCGGCTGCCGACGCGACGCCCGCTGGTGGAGGTGCGCCTGCTGCAGCAGCGTGCCGCTGCCTCCGGAGCAGGCACGCTGGGCCTGTTCGCGGCCGCCTACTTCGGATCGATGTTCATCGTGCCGCTGTACTGGCAGCTCGTCCGGGGGCAGAGCCCCGCGACGGCCGGGTTGCTGGCCATCCCGCAGGCGCTGACCACGGGCCTGTCGCTGCAGGTCGCGAGCCGGCTGATCGACCGGGTCCCGCCGGCGCGCGTCGTCGGGGCGGGCATCGTGATCGCGACCGCCGGCCTGCTGACCACCCTGCTGCTGCTCGACCAGGACACGCCCTACTGGCAGCTGCTCACCTCGATGGCTGTGACCGGGATCGGGACCGGCGCGACGATCATGCCGACGATCACGACGGCGATGCGTCACCTGCCCGACCGGGACACCGCCGCCGGCAGCACCCTGCTGAACATCATCAACCAGGTCGCCATCTCCATCGGCACCGCGCTCACGTCGGTGCTGCTCGCGTCGAACCTGGCGAGCCTGGCCGGTCTGGACCAGGGCGCGGACCTCTCCGGCGACATCCCCTCCGCCGCGGCCGGCGGCGTGGTCGCGGCCTTGCGCCACACCCTGCTGTTCTCGGTGGCCCTGATGGCGGTGGCCGGCGTGGTGGCGCTCCTGCTGCCGGGCCCCCGCCCACCCCGGGGCGTCCCGGCCCTGTCGCGGCCGACCGGTCGCTGCCGGGGCATGATCAGGCGGTACCGCACGGGCCGGCGGCTTCCTGGCCGGTGCACGGATGCGGCGATGAAACGTGCGGATGGTGTGAGAGTGCTCACGCCCGAACGGGTCATCCGCGGGGTGGGTCGGCGGGAAAGTCCGCTGCTGCGGCGAACCGCCCGTCGGGGGACCCCCGGCTAGGCCAGGCTCGCCTATCGATCAGTAGTTCGGGACCGGGCGCGTGGCCGATGCACCGGGCACTATCAGGACAACGTCGCCATCCCATCCGCCACCGCCGCGGGCCCGGCATCCCTGTCGAACCACCCACGACGGCGGTTGCGGAAGGTGGCCTCGGAGCTGTTGCCGGACGCGATCCGCGTCGTCGGCCGGCCGAGGTCCGGCGCACAGGCCGCCGCCGGTGGGCGGCCGGGGCAAACCCCCGTCCGCCGGCGGCGCTTCACGGGCGCGCCGACGGGCCGTCGCGGGCGTGCCGCTGGCCACGCGGGGCGCGGGTGGCCGAGTGGACCTGCGAGGATCGGGGGCATGGTGGTTCCCTCTGCCGCGCCGGCCTCGGAAGAGCTGTTCCGGCGTGCCGAGCGTGTCGTTCCCGGTGGGGTCAACTCCCCGGTCCGCGCCTTTCGGGCCGTTGGCGGCACCCCTCGCTTCATGGTGTCCGGCGACGGCCCGTATCTGACGGACGCGGACGGTCGTACCTACGTCGACCTGGTCTGCTCCTGGGGGCCGATGATCCTCGGCCATGCCCATCCGGCCGTCGTCGAGGCGGTGTCGCGGGCGGTGTCCGCCGGCACCAGCTTCGGCACGCCGACGCCGGGTGAGGTGGAGCTCGCCGAGCTGATCGTGGAGCGGGTCGGCCCGGTCGAGAAGGTGCGGCTGGTCAACTCCGGCACGGAGGCGACGATGAGCGCCGTGCGGCTGGCCCGGGGCTTCACCGGCCGGTCCACGATCATCAAGTTCGCCGGCTGCTACCACGGGCACGTCGACGCCCTGCTCGCCGCCGCCGGCTCCGGGGTGGCCACCCTCGGGCTGCCCGACACCCCCGGCGTGACCGGCGCCGCCACCGCCGACACGATCGTCCTGCCCTACAACGACCTCGCCCTGGTCGAGGCCGTCTTCGCCGAGCGCGGCGACACGATCGCCGCGGTCATCACCGAGGCCGCCGCGGCCAACATGGGCGTCGTCCCGCCGTTGCCCGGCTTCAACGCCGGGCTGCGCCGGCTGTGCGATGTCCACGGCGCGCTGCTCATCCTCGACGAGGTGATGACCGGCTTCCGGATCTCCCGGGCCGGCTGGTGGGGCAACGAGGGCGCCATCGAGGACTGGTCGCCGGACCTGTTCACCTTCGGCAAGGTGATGGGTGGGGGCCTGCCCGCGGCGGCGTTCGGCGGCCGCGCGGACGTGATGGCGCGGCTCGCCCCCGCCGGCCCCGTCTACCAGGCCGGCACCCTGTCCGGTAACCCGATTGCCGTCGCCGCCGGCCTGGCCACGCTGCGGGCCTGCACCGACGAGGTCTACGCCACCGTCGACGCCCGCTCCGCCGACGTCGCCGGCATCGTGTCGACGGCGCTGACCGAGGAGGGCGTCGCCCACCTGCCCAGCAGCGCCGGCTCGCTGTTCAGCTTCTTCTTCACCGACGCCGCCGCCGTCGTCGACTACGCCGGTGCCCAGGCGCAGAACGCCGCCCGCTACGCCGCGTTCTTCCACAGCATGCTCGACGCGGGGATCTACCTGCCCCCGTCGGCGTTCGAGGCATGGTTCGTCTCGGCCGCCCACGACGACGCCACGATGGAGCGGATCGCCGCCGCCG
>NZ_JAMPTM010000379.1 GCF_025403375.1 Frankia gtarii | reverse complement strand
GGCCCAGCCACCCCCGCCGACCAAGACATCAGCGCCTTCCCAGACATCAGCGCCTTCCAGGCTGCCGGCCCCAGCGGACAGTCCCCCGCACCGGAGCCGTCCGACCAGACCTCGATGATGGGCGGCTCGGACGATCTACTCCTTCCGGCCGGCCACGCGCAGCCGACAAGAGACGGCGCACCGGAACTCCTGCCGGCCTCCCGGTGGACCTCCCTCATCGATGCGGTACTGGCCAGGCCGCTGATGAGCCCCCTCGGGACGGAGCCCCACCCCGATGTTCACGACGACCTCGGCCCGCATTTCCGCTATTCCGCCGTCACTATTGTCACCGTGGACCTTCGGGAATATTCTCTGACACGAACTCGCGTGCTGGACGCTCGCGACCTCAGACCCCCCGTCGTCCGACAATCGCCACGTGCGCTCTGGGCCGAGGAGAGACAGGCCCTCGGGGATGCATGTACCTTCGATTCTCGATTTATCCTGGTACCGCCGGCTCACGATCTCCAGCCGTGCGATCGGCAGATCAGGCCCCTCGGGACAATCAATCGGCCTTCCATCAAAACGGTCGCCGACGTCATGCGAAACGACATCCCTGTCCCGGTGATCTCCGCCGAGACGACCATTCACAAGGCGCTGGAACGGATGTTCGCCGCCGCGGCCCAGGTGTCGGCGGTGGAGGCGGGTTCCCACCTCGTCGGCGTCATCCGCCTGGCAGATCTGGCGCAGCGGCTCGCCGCCGCCCAGGGCTCTCCGTCGATCGAGCGGATCACCGGGCTGATTCATCCGGCGGACTTCGTGCCTCCGGACACTCCGCTGGAGGCGGCCCGACGAATGCTCGCCCGCGATCCCGCCGGGATCGTCATCGTCCGTGGCCGGAATGGCCGACGTCTCGGATACATCACCGCCGAGCTTCTGCTCACCAGTCCCGACAAGGACGACGGGCCTTCCGCCCCATCCCTGGGCCGGCCGGGAGCAGTCACTCCTGTTCTCCTGCCGTCCCGCCCGCTTCCCTCGAAGACTGGACGCCGCGCAACTGCCACGTGAGCCGGGCGCAGGCGCGTCACGGCAGGGCCGGCGGGCGTCGAACCGGGCTTACCGCGAGCCACTCGTGGATCGGCTCCCCGCCCGCTCCCGGCGCGGCTGACAGGGCATGCACGTCCTCGACGTCACCAGGGACTTCCCGCTCAGCGGCCCGGACGGGGAGACGTGGTTTCCGGAGCCGCGAGTGAGACGGGCTCGGCCGTACGGGAGGCGTAGGCGTCGCGGGCGGCCAGCAGGGCGGGCAGGTGCTCGTCGGCCCAGCGGCAGCTAGTCGCGATGAGGTCGAGCAGAGCTCGGCCCAGGGACGTCAGCTCGTACTCGACCCGTGGGGGCACCTCGGCATGGACAGTGCGGGTGATCATGCCGTCGCGTTCGAGTGCCCGCAGGGTCTGCGTGAGCACCTTGGGTGTGGTGATGTGCATCGGCACGCGGAGCTCCGAGAAGCGGCGGGGGCCCTGCTCCAGGCAGACGACGACCATCGCCGACCACTTGTCACCGATCCTGATCGGCATGACGCTGTTCGGGCAGGCCGGGTGGAACATGTCCGGGCGCAGCAGCTCCATCGGTATCCTCACGGTAATCAGATTCCTTTGAAGTAACCAGTATTTCACGGGTTACCTTCGCGTCCCCTCGCACGGCCGGCCGGCGGCTGCGCGGGAAGTCGGGATACGAAGGAGTTCATTGATGCGCGCCGTTCGTTTCCACGAGTACGGTCCACCCGATGTCCTGCGGGTCGACGAGGTACCCGATCCGCGGCCGGGCCCCGGCGAGCTGCTGATCCGGGTCACGGCCGCCGGCATCGGGTTCGCCGACGTCCAGATCCGCGCCGGGCTCATGCGCGACGTGCTGCCCGACCTTCCGCTGCCGTTCGCCCCGGGATTCGAGGTCGCGGGCGACGTCGTCGCGGTCGGCCCCGGCGTCGACCCGGCGGCGATCGGCCGGCGGACGGTGGGCGCGACGGCTCATGGCGGCTACGCGGAGCTCGCCGTGCTGCCCGAGGCCACGGCGCTGCCCCTACCGGCAAGTCTCGACGACCCGACGGCGGTCGCGCTGCTCGGTCAGGGCGCCACCGCGATCGGGGTGGTCGAGGCCGCCGGCCTCGGGCCCGCGGACACGGTGCTGGTGCAGGCCGCCGCCGGCGGGGTGGGCAGCCTGCTCGTGCAGCTCGCCCGCCGCGCCGGCGCCACCGTGATCGCCGCCGCCCGAGGCGACCGCAAACGCGAGCTCGCCCGGCAGCTCGGCGCGCACGTCGTGGTCGACTCCGGGGAGCCGGACTGGCCGCGACGCGCAGGCGAGGCGGCGGGCGCAAGCGTCACCGTGGTGCTGGAGGGCACCGGCGGAGCCGTGTCGCAGGCCGCGTTCGACCTGCTGGCACCGGGCGTCGGCCGGATGGTGCTCTACGGGACGGCCAGCGGCCAGCCGCCACGCATCGACCCCCTCGCCGTGTATCACCGGGGTCTCTCGGTCACCGGCTTCGCCTCCCCGGCGCTGCCCGCACGACGGCTTACCCAGTTGCGGGAGCAGGCGTTGGCACTCGGCAGCAGCGGGGTGCTTCGGCCGATCATCGGCAGCACCCTGGCCCTGTCGCAGGCCGCCGAAGCCCACCGAGGCGCCGAAGGTCGCACCACCGTCGGAAAGACAGTCCTGCTTCCCTGACCGCGGGCGGTGATCGGGATCGGGATCACCCGCCCGGCCGGCCGGCGAAGCAGGGTTCGCCGACGGACAGCTCGCCCGCGTCCCAGGTGGTGATCGAGGTGGAGCAGGACGGCGAGCCAGCCGAGGCCCAGGCCCGTCGCGCTGCGGCACCTCCAGGTGGCACCGAACTGCGACGTAACCCGGCCAAGGCGAACATTCACCCTATGCGCGCAGCCGCGACCCGCCGCAATGACGACGTTCCGGCGCCGTGACCCAAGAGATGCCGAACCGCCCGACCAGCGGATGCATGGGCGATGTACCGTACGCCGGTCCCGACGACCGACAGATCGCGGCCGCCAGGGACCGATCGCCCCTGCCCCCGGTCGCGCCTTTGGAGTGCCTGTCAAGATGACGCGTCGCAAGGATGAGGCGGCGCCACCCGCCACGCCCACCGCCACCACCGGTGGGCGCCTGCCCGTGCCCGCTCTCATCGCGACCCTCACCGTCCTCGTCGGGCTGATCGACGTCATCACCGCGATCAGCCACCGACCGACCGGGTGGACCTGGCTCGGCCGGTTGATCCCCGGGATGGTGACGCAGGCCGCGACCGGAACCAGCGTGGGCGCCGGCCTGCTGCTCATCGGGCTGGCCCACGGGCTGCGCCGACGCAAGCGGCGGGCCTGGCGGGCGGCGCTGACCCTGTCCGGTGCGGCCGTGCTGCTGGACCTGGCCCGGGGCCTCGCCGTCGTCCCCGCCGCGATCGACCTCGTCCCGTTCGCCGTCCTGATCGCCACCCGGCGCCGTTTTCCCGCCGCCGGCGATCCCCGGACCCGGTGGCGGGCGCTGGGCGCCCTCGCCGCGCTGGCCGCCGCGGATCTGACCGTCGGGCTCGCCCTCATCCACTTCCGCCACGGCAGCGGCGACCTCGGCGCGCACGTCGAGCACGTGCTGGCGGGCCTCGCGGGGATCACCGGACCGGCCCGGTTCGCCCGCCCCGGCGACGGCGACCTCGTCGGCGCGGTCCTGCTGGCCCTCGGCGCGCTCACCGTCGGCGTCCCCGGCTACCTGGCGTTACGGCCGGCCACCCCGGTCGCCGCGCTGACGGCGGCCGACGGCACCCGGCTGCGGGCGCTGCTGACCCGCCACGGCGGCCGGGACTCCCTGGGCTATGTGGCCCTGCGGCGCGACCGCAGCGTGCTGTGGTCGCCGTCGGGCAAGGCCGCGATCAGCTATCGGGTCGTCGGCGGGGTGGCGCTCGCCGCCGGCGATCCGATCGGCGACCCGGAGGCCTGGCCGGGGGCGATCCGCCCGTTCCTCGACCTCGCCGCCGCCCACTCCTGGGTGCCCGCGGTCCTCGGCTGCAGCCCCGACGGCGGGCGCGCCTACCAGCGGGCCGGCCTGCGGGTCCTCGAACTCGGCGACGAGGCGGTCGTGCGGACCGCGGCGTTCAGCCTGGACGGACGGGCGATGCGCGGCGTGCGGCAGGCCGTGGCCCGGGTCGAACGCGCCGGCTACACGGCACGGATCGACCGGGTCGCCGACCTCGACCCCGCCGAACGGGCGGCGCTGGCGGACCGGGCGTCGGCCTGGCGTTCCTGCGGCACCGAACGCGGCTTCTCCATGGCGCTGGGCCGCGTCGGTGCCCCCGAGGACCCCGACAGCGTGGTCGTGCGGGCGTTCCAGGACGGACGCCTACGCGGCCTGCTGACCTTCCTGCCCTGGGGTTCGGACGGCCTGTCCCTGGACGCGATGCGCCGCGAACGGACCGCCGCGAACGGGCTGACCGAGTTCATGGTCGTGGCTCTGCTTCGCGAAGCCCACCGGCTCGGCGTCACCCGGGTGTCACTCAACTTCGCCGCCTTCCGTGCCACCCTGGCCCGCGGGGAACGCCTCGGCGCGACGCCCGCGCTGCGGCTGACGCGCCGGCTGCTGCTCACCGCGTCCCGCTGGTTCCAGATCGAGTCGATCTACCGCTTCAACGCCAAGTTCGACCCGGACTGGCAGCCCCGCTACGGCTGCTACCCGACCACCCGCGACCTTCCCCGCGTCATGCTCGCCGCCCTACGCGCCGAGGCCCTGCTCACCCGCCCCTCGCTACCCAGACGCCGGCCGCATCTGCCCTCAGCATCCCTCGGCATCGACAGTGCGCAGCCCGACCCGACACCCGTCACCTCGGCCGGTGACTCCCCGACCGGTGACTCCCCGACCGCGGAATCGGCGGCAGGCGACGCCACGGCCGACCACTCGCCACAGGCAGGATCCGCAGGCGCAGAGTCCGAACGGGCAGGGCTCCCGGCACGGGCCACCGGCCGCCGCCGGGATGGTCTGCATCCGGCGGACGGCGGCCACTCCCGGGAGACTCGACGCGGCCGGGAGCCCAAACAGACCCACGAGGGCAGCCACCCCCGCGACGGTGCCCGCCGCTCCCCGCACAGGGCGGCCC
>NZ_JAMPTM010000378.1 GCF_025403375.1 Frankia gtarii | reverse complement strand
GACAGGCCCCGACCACCCCGACCATCCGCACTGGCCGGGGAGCTACGCTGGCGGCGGCCGCGCGGCGCCGACCAGGCACGGGTGCTCGCCGTGCTGGACGACTGGTGGGGCGGCTTCGGTGGCGAGGCCGGCTCCCGGCAGCGGGCCCTGCTGCTGCCCCGGTTGTTCTTCCAGCACTTCGCCAACACCTGCGTGCTCGGCGAGGCCGTCGACGGCCGGCTGACGGCCTTCCTGATCGCCTTCCGCTCCGCCGCGCAGCCCGACGCCGCCTACATCCACTTCGTCGGCGTCGACCCGGCCCTGCGCCGCCGCGGCGTGGCCGCCGCGCTGTACCGGTGGTTCTTCGCCCAGGCCGCCGCCGGCGGCGCGCGGCGCGTCGAGGCGATCACCAGCCCGGGCAACGCCACCTCCGTGGCCTTCCACACCGCCCTCGGCTTCCACGTCATTCCGGGACGGCGCACCGCCGACGGCGTCGACGTCCAGCCCGACTACGACGGGCCGGGCCTGCACCGCGTCGCCTTCACCCGCCCCCTCACCCCGGCCGACACGGCGCGGGCGTCGGCGTCCTGAACCGCTGCGCGCGGCTGCGTGGGTCGACGGGGACCGGTAGGAGCGGTTGCGCCGACGGCCCCGCTGTCCACGACCACGACCGAAGACCGGCAGCGGTCCCTCGGCCAGGGCAAACGAGGCGCGTGTACGCCGGGCGGGTGGACTGGGGTTCGGTCAGGACAGGCGGCGGGTCCACCAGAAGCAGAACCCGGTCAGGAGCAGGGCCAGGGCGAGGAAGACCGCTGTTTCGGATCCTTGGAGGGCCCAGTAGTGGTCGGCGGGTTGGTAGGTGACCTGTTGCCGGTAACCAAGCCTGGCGATCCTGGCGATGCATGCCTGGTGCATGCCGCCCACCTCGCCTGCCGGTTGCGGTGCTGTGCTGTACCAGGTGCCGGCGGCGCTCAGGTGCGGGCGGCGCTCAGGTGCGGGCGGCGCTCAGGTGCCGGCGGGCGTCGGGCGCATGGTGCGCTCGGCGATCCTCACCAGCATCCGCCGGGACAGCAGGCGCCCGCCACGGGCCAGCAGCGCGTTGCGCCGCCCGTCGATCGCGACCGGCCGGCCCCGCTCCAGGGCGCGCAACGCGGCGGCCACCACCTGCTCGGGTGTGCGCACAGCGCCGACGACGCTGTCGCGGGTGCCGACGACGTCGAAGAACGGCGTCTCGGTGGCACCCGGGCACAGCGCCAGCACCCGCACCCCCGCCGGGCGCGCCTCCGCCCACAGCGCCTCGCTGAACGACAGCACGAACGCCTTGGAAGCCCCGTAGACGGCCATGTGCGGCAGCGGCTGGAACGCCGCGGTACTCGCCACGTTGACCACCGCGCCCTGCCCGCGGGCCACCATCGCCGGCAGGAAACGGGCGGTCAGCGCGACCACGGCGACGCAGTTGAGCCGCACCTGGTCGGCGAGGCGGACCGGGTCGGCCCCGACCAGGTCGCCGTGGGTGGCGAAACCGGCGTTGTTGACCAGCAGGTCCACCCGGCCGCCGGCCGCGGCGACCCGTTCGGCGACGACGTCGACGGCGCCCGGGTCGCGCAGGTCGACGGCGACCACCTCGGCGCGCACCGGGTGCCGGGCGGTGATCTCCTCGGCCACCACCTGCAACCGGTCGATGCTCCGGGCGACGAGGACGACGTCGGCACCACGCGCCGCGAGCTCGCGGGCGAACACCGCGCCGATACCCGTCGACGCCCCGGTGATCACAGCGGTCTGTCCCTGCAGGTCCATCAGCGTCTCCCTGCCATCTGGTCGGTCTGTTCACCGGGCCGCGTCGGGCCCACCTCGCCCCGGCCGCCGCACAACGCCAGGTCGACGAGGTCGACCAGCACCCCCGCCCGCTCGGCGAAGCGGGCCGAGGCCCGCGGGCCATCGAGGACGTCGGTGAGCGACTTCAACCCGTCGAACGCGGCGACGAGCACCGCGGCGAGGGCGTCGGCGTCGACGTGGGCGCGCAGGTCGCCCTCGGCCTGCGCGCGGCGCACGACATCGGCGACGAGCGTCACCCAGGCCGCCATCGACGCACGGACCCGTGCGGTGAGCTGCGGTTCGCCGGCCAGCTCCCGGGCCAGGCGGGTGACGCTCCACGCCGCCGGGTCACCCTCGATCAGCTCGACCATCACCGGGACCATCGCGAGCAGCTCGTCGACGGCCCGCTCCCGGCCCGCCAGCGCCACGACGACCCGGTCGAGGAAACGGGTCTTCTGCTCGCCGAGCACGGCGAGCGCCAGCTCGGCCTTGGACCGGAAGTAGAAGTAGAACGCCCCCTTGGTCAACCCGCTGGCGTCGATGAGCTGCGCCATCGTCGTCGCGGCGTAGCCCTGCTCGGCGAACACCACCGCCGCGACGCGCAGCAGATGGGCGCGGGTCGCCTCACCCTTGGCCGTCGCCGGAACCATCGGCACCGCATCACCCATACATCCCACAATAAACCGACCAGACGGTATGTCAAACGCCGGTGACGCCGCCGCCCCGCCCCACGCCCCGGACCGCAGGTAGCGTCTGGACGATGTACGTACCGGCGCCCTTCGCCGCCGACGCCGTCACCCACCACCGCCCACCACCGGCGGCGACCACCGGCGGGTGACCCCCACCCGGGGGGCACGCGGACGGCCCGGCGACACCGGTATGCCCACCCGGCCCGGTCCGACCCGAGCCGGCCCCGCCGCGGTGAGCAGCGTCACCGCCGTCGACACCGTCGACACCGTCCGCCCGGGCCCGCCGCGCCGACGCCGGCCCTGACCAGGCCCGCGGGCCGGGAAACCCAGCCCGGCCGGACCACCGCAGCCCCCTTTACACGCCACCTCCGCCGCCGACAAGAGGCGGAATGTCCCCCCTGGACAACCTGGGGGCGGTGTGGAGTTCGCCGAACCTCTGTACAGACCCCCCCGGGGGCGCGGTAGCGTGCCCACCGTCGCATCGTCCGCCGATCCGACCACTCATCGGGAGAACCACCGCCGTACACGCGGCACCGACGGCCCGAGGTCGAAGCCCAGCTCCGGCACCCCGCAGCGGGCCCGCCGAGGCGGGGCGGGCACCGGGCACGGACACCTGTCGGTAACGCGACGTGACGGACAGGCTCGGGTATCGCCCGCGGCCCACGCCGCCGCGGCACGCCGGCCCGCCCGGGCCGCGGCAGGGCCCGGACGTGGTGGCGGGCCCGGGCCCGGCGAGCAGACCGGCGGCGTGCAAGCCCGGCCGGGAGGTGGAGGGGATGCAGGGCATGGACGCGGTGGAGCTGGCGGGCACGCAGGCGCCGGACAGGTTCGCCCTGCCCGCCGCCGCCCGCGCCGCGGCGATGATCTCCAGGGAGATCGCCTACGCCGACCCCGACCCGCTGGCACTGAGCGAGTTCGACGACCGCCTCTACCGCTACGCCACCACCCTGCTCAGCACGCCCCACACCAGCCTGCTCGGACCGATCATCGGCGACTGGCGCCGCGTACAGGCCGCCCTGGCACGGCGACTGTCACCCGCGGTGCACATCGAGCTGACCCGCGTCGCCGGCTACCTGTCGTTCTACCTGGGCGTGCTGTCCGCCGACACCGGCGCGAACACCTCCGCGCGGCGCTTCGCCACCCTCACCGAGCAGTTCGCCGCCCAGCTCGACGACCGGCTGCTCACCGGCACCTCCCGCAGCCTGGACGCCGCCATCGCCTTCGCCGACGGCCGCCTCGACGCCGCCCGTGCCGCCGCCGCCCGCGCCGCCGCCGTCGAAGATCCCTACCTGCACGGCTGGGCCGCCGCCGCCGAGGTCACCCTCGCCGCGGCCGCCGGCGACGAACCCGGCGTCGACGCCGCGCTGGCCCGCCTGCGCGACCGCCCGGTCGTGCGCGGCCTGCGCCATCCGGGCTGGCCCGCCTTCGACGACGTCCGCGAGGCCTGCGTCGTCGCCGACGCGATGGCCCGGCTGTCCGTGCCCGGCGCCCGTTCCGCGGGATATCGCGCCGTGTCGATCACCACCCCGGGCACCCTCGAACGCGGCTGGGCGCTGGGGGCGCTGGCCACCACACTGGTCAACCACGACCCGGCCACCGCCGGCGGTGTCCTCGACGAGATGGTCGCCATCCTCGACGTGCGCCCCTCGCGGCTGCTGTCCACCCGGGTACACGAGATCCTCCTGCTGATCTCCTCGCCCCCGGTCGACCGTGCCCCCCGCACCGCCGGCGCCACCTGACCCCCACCCGGCGCAGACCCGGACCGCGTCGTCAGCTGCCCGGGGTCCCACGGCGCGGCCAGGTCACCGGGTGAGCCCGGCGATGTCCATCCGCTCGACGCCCGTGTAACGGACGGCGATGCGGGTGGCCCAGCGGCGCACCTCGGTCACATCCTCGGACAGCACCACCGGTCCGCTCAGGGTGACGAACGAGTACGGCGCCGGCCACCCGCCTGCCGGTGGACGTCAGCGGGCCGGGTGCGCGCCGGCCGGGACGGTGCTGCGGGCGAGGACGGTGCTGCGGGCGAGGATCGCCTCGACGAGACGGACGGCGTCGGGGTACGCGATCGGCGTGACGGCGAACAGGATCCCGTACATCATCGGCGCCATCACCTGCTCGACGATCTCCCCGACCCGCGGGGTGCGCTCACCGCGCCCCTGCGCCCGGGCCACGATGATCTCAAGCTGGGCGCGGATGTAGGTGTCGCAGCGCCCCGCCGGGCGGCCGGGGTCGGCCGAGGCGACGACGTCGCGCAGGTACGCCCGGCCGGTGGGGGCGGACATCTCCTCCAGGTACTGCTCGGCGTAGGCGCACAGATCCCCGTGCAGCGTGCCGGTGTCGGTGGGCGGGGCGTCGGGGCGCATCCGCTCGGCGGCGACGTCGGCGAGCAGCTCGGTGAGATCCCCCCAGCGCCGGTAGACCGTCGAGGGTGTCACCCCGGCCTGCTGCGCGATCAGCGGCACGGTGATCGCGTGACGCGGCCGCTCGGCCTGCAACGCGCACACGGCAGCGTGCACGGCGGCCTGTACGCGCGCGCTGCGCCCACCGGGGCGCGGACCCTCCGGACTCACACCAGGAATTCTAACGCAAACATTTTGCGTTAGTTCTCGGCGAGCGCCGCCCGAGCCCCAACACAAACTCCTAGCTTTAGCCAGCCGTCCGGGTGAAGGGAACCCTGATGCCCTCCCAG
>NZ_JAMPTM010000377.1 GCF_025403375.1 Frankia gtarii | reverse complement strand
GGGCTGGGCCGTGCGCGGGATCGGGTTGCAGCCGTAGCGGTCGGCGTAGGCACGGACCACCGCCGGCGCCGCGGGCACCCGGGTCGAGGAGCCCGCCACCACGCCGCCGCCGTAGGGCACCGACGGATCGGCGGTACCGTGCACGGCCATCGTCGCGGGGGCGCGCCCGGCGGGGCAGCGGGCCTCGAAGGTCGAGGAGACCATGGCCACGGCGGCGAACCGGGCGGACCGGCAGACCAGCGCGGCGGCGAACTCGGCGCCGTTGGAATGCCCGGTGGCGTAGACCCGCCGGCCGTCGAGGCAGAACCGGGAGGCGAGGTCGGTTAGCAGGGCGCCGACGAAGCCGATGTCGTCGGCCTTGCCCGGGTCGCTCATCGTGTTCCACCGGCGCGGCGTGCCGAGCGCATCCGGGGTCACCACGACAAAGCCACGCCCGGCGCCGACGACCCCCAGCCGCGACCGCTGTTCCTCCAACGCCGCGTCCGCCCTGAAACCGTGGAAGTCGAACACGACGGGACGGGAGAGTCGCCCGTCGTAATCCACGGGCATCGCCAACCGGTAGGAACGCCGGACCCCGTCATGAACGAGAATGTGCACCCCGCCGGACAGTGGAATGCGGCCGGTGGACGCCGGGCACGCGTCGCCGGCCGACAGGCCGGACGAGCCCGCGGCCAGCCGCAGTGGCGGCGCACCGCCGACCCGGCCAACGGCGGCGCCGGAGCTGTCGGGCAACACCGCCACGGCCATCGACATGACCGCCGCCATGAGGGCGATGCCCATCACGGCGAGCGGCCATCTCGGCGCACTTCCGGTCCGGACCATTCGACCACGGTACGAACGAGGCCCAGGGAACGTAACGTTCGGCTGCGGACAGCTGCCCGACAGTCCGAATCGGGACAGATGCCGTCGCGAGGAACATCGCCGATGCGGCTCGACCTGC
Source organism: Frankia gtarii (assembly GCF_025403375.1). Classification (GTDB taxonomy): domain Bacteria; phylum Actinomycetota; class Actinomycetes; order Frankiales; family Frankiaceae; genus Frankia; species Frankia gtarii. The sequence continues at coordinate 4,232 of NZ_JAMPTM010000377.1, read as the reverse complement.
CGGGCGGGGCGGAACCGGCCCGCGGGGACGGGACCACGGACTCACACCGACGAGGAACCTCAGGTGCCCCTACCGATCGAGATCACGGACTACAACCCGCGCTGGCCCGACAGCTTCGCGGTCGTTCGTGACCGCCTCGCCCACGTCCTCGGAGTGCTCACGCACCGGATCGAACACGTCGGCAGCACCGCGGTTCCCGGCCTGCCGGCCAAGCCCGTCATCGACATCGACGTCGTCATCCGCACCCGCGACGACCTGCCCGCCGTCATCGCCCGGCTGCAGGCGGCCGGATACCACCACCGGGGCGACCTCGGCATCACCGGACGGGAAGCGTTGCGCACTCCACCGAACACGCCGGCCCACCACCTCTACGTCTGTGCCGCGGACAACCCCGAGCTCGAACGGCACCTGCGCTTTCGCGATGTGCTACGCACCCACCCGCAGACAGCCCAGGCCTACGCGGCATTGAAAAGATCCCTGGCGGCAAAATTCCGTACCAACCGCGACGCCTACACCGAGAGCAAGACGACCTTCATCGAACAGGTACTGGCCAAAGCCATTGCTGACGTTGAATCGCAGGGACACTCGACAGCGTTATCGGCCCGTCGCACAGATCCTCCTTGATCGTCGAATCCACTCGGGACCGCGCAGCGGACCCGAAGATCGCGAAGCATCTCAGGGGTGTTGGAGTGTCGGGCAGGCAGGCCCCGGGCGAGGGACTGTCGCGATCGTTGCGGAACGGGGCTGTCCGGGGCTGTCCGGGGCGGTTTTTCGCACGCGTGAACGCGGCGGGGGGCGGAACCATAGACTGGCGGAATGCGGCGGCGCACGGACGGCACCGGCTCATCCGCGCCCATCCGCCTTCGTCCCGAAGGCGCCGGCCTGCGCCCCGCGGCCGTCCCCGCGGCGGGAGACCCGGTCGCCTGATCGACTTCCACCAGGGCCGCGGCCGCGTCCCGTCGCCCGACCGTCCGTCGCCCGACCGGCCCGTGACCCGCGCTCGACCGCTCCGCATCCGGCACACCGGCACCGCGCCAGCCACCGATCTCCCCGGGGGGCAACCATGACGTCCGCATCGGCTCCGCCCACGCCTGACGCCGCGGCGGCGCCCGGATCGAGGCCGGCCTCCCGGCCGGCGATCCTCACCGTCGACGACGATCCGAGCGTCTCCCGCGCGGTCGCCCGCGACCTGCGGCGCGAGTACGGGGAGCGCTACCGGATCGTGCGCGCCGAGTCCGGTCCGCAGGCGCTCGACGCGCTGCGGGAGATGAAGCTGCGCGGCGACCGGGTCGCCGTGCTGCTCGCGGACTTCCGGATGCCGACGATGAACGGCATCGAGTTCCTCGAGCAGGCCATGGACCTGTACCCGACGGCGCGCCGGGTGCTGCTGACGGCGTACGCCGACACCACCGCGGCGATCGATGCCATCAACATCGTCGATCTCGACCACTACCTGCTCAAACCGTGGGACCCACCGCAGGAGAAGCTCTACCCGGTCGTCGACGGCCTGCTCGACGCCTGGCTCGCCGCCGACCACACCCCCGTCGCCGAGACCCGGGTCGTCGGGCACCGCTGGTCGGCGCGTTCCTACGAGGTGCGCGACTTCCTCGCCCGCAACCAGGTGCCCTACCGCTGGTACCTGTCCGAGGAGCCGGAGGGCGCGCGGCTGCTGGCCGCGGCCGAGGCGTCCCCCGACACACTGCCCATCGTGATCACTCCCGACGGGGTGACGCTGACCGACCCCTCCGACGCCGAGCTCGCCGGCCGGGTGGGGCTGAGCACCTCCCCCACCGCGGACTTCTACGACGTCGTGGTGATCGGCGGCGGCCCGGCGGGACTGGGCTCGGCGGTGTATGCGGCCTCGGAAGGCCTGCGCACCGTCCTCGTCGAGCGCACGGCCACCGGTGGGCAGGCCGGTCAGAGCTCGCGGATCGAGAACTACCTGGGCTTCCCGGACGGCGTTTCCGGCGCCCAGCTCACCGACCGGGCCCGCCGGCAGGCGGTCAAGTTCGGCGCGGAGGTCCTCACCGCCCGTGACGCCGTCGCGCTCGAGGTCTGCGGCCCGGCGCGCACGATCCACTTCGACGACGGCCGGCAGATCTCCGCGCACGCCGTCGTCCTCGCCACCGGGGTGTCCTACCGCCAGCTCACCGCCCCCGGCCTGGACGGGTTCACCGGCCGCGGCGTGTTCTACGGCTCCGCGCTCACCGAGGCGCCCGCCTGCGCCGGGCAGGAGGTGTACATCGTCGGCGGGGCGAACTCGGCCGGTCAGGCCGCGATGCACTTCGCCCGGCACGCCCGGCGGGTCACCCTGGTGGTACGCGGGTCGTCGCTGGAGTCGTCCATGTCCCACTACCTGATCCAGCAGATCGCCGGGGTCCCGGCGATCACCGTGCGGACCTGCACCGAGGTTGTCTCGGCCGAGGGTGACGGCCATCTGGAACGGCTCACGCTGCGGGACAACGCCAGCGGCGAGACCGAGACGGTCGACACCCAGTGGTTGTTCATCTTCATCGGCGCCGCGCCGCGCACGGGCTGGCTCGACGGCGTGCTGACCCGCGACGAACGCGGGTTCGTCCTGGCCGGGCCGGACCTCGTCATCGACGGCCGCCGCCCGCCGGGCTGGTCCCTCGACCGCGACCCCTACCACCTGGAGACGTCGGTTCCGGGGGTGTTCGTCGCCGGCGACGCCCGCGCGGAATCGGTGAAACGGGTGGCCTCGGCGGTCGGCGAAGGTGCCATGGCCATCGCGCTCGTCCACCGCTACCTGGAAAAGCAATGACGTACCTCGCGAAAGCAACGACGGCCGCATCGGGAGAGTAACCATGACGACGGTTCCCTGCGACGTCGACGAGCTGCGCACCCTGTTCCTGTTCGAGAAGCTCACCGACGACCAGCTCCACTGGCTGTGCGAACGCGGGCACGCCGAACTGCTCGAGCCGGGCCCGGTCTACTCCGAGGGCGCGCCGGCGACCTGCTTCTACGTGCTCATCGACGGCGCGCTGGTGATGTCCACCCGGGTGGGTGCGGACGACGTCGAGGTCGTGCGTTCCTCCCAACGGGGGGTGTACGCCGGCGCCTGGCATGCCTACCTCGGCGACCGGGTGCCCCAGCTCTACAAGAACTCGATGCGGGTCACCGAACCCAGCCGCTTCTTCGTCCTCGACGCCGACGATGTGGCCACCGTGATGCGCGAGTGGTTCCCGATGGCCCTGCACATGCTCGAGGGCCTGTTCTTCGGCATGCAGAACACCCAGCAGGTGGTCGGCCAGCGGGAGCGGCTGCTCGCGCTGGGCTCGCTGTCCGCGGGGCTGACCCACGAGCTGAACAACCCGGCGGCCGCGGCCGTGCGGGCCACCTCGGCGCTGCGCGAGCGGGTCGCCGGCATGCGGCACAAGCTCGGCATGATCGCCTCCGGTCCATACGAGCGCACCGAGCTGGAGGTGCTCATCCGCCTGCAGGAGGAGGCGGTGGAGCGGGTGGCGAAGGCGCCGTCCCTCACCCCGATCGAGGTCTCGGACCGCGAGGACCTCATCGGCGACTGGCTGGACGAACGCGACATCGGTGACGCCTGGGACGTCGCGCCGATCTTCGTGCAGGCCGGCCTGGACGTCGCCTGGCTCGACCACGTGGCCGCCTCGGTGCCGGCGGGCGTGCTCGATGGCGCCGTGCGCTGGCTGACCTACACCGTCGAGAGCGAAATGCTCATGCGGGAGATCGAGGACTCCACCACCCGGATCTCCACCCTGGTCACCGCCGCCAAGCAGTACTCACAGATGGACCGGGCGCCGTACCAGACCGTCGACATCCACGAGCTGCTCGACAGCACCCTGATCATGCTCGGCCGCAAGATCGGCGACGACGTCGACATCCGCCGGGACTACGACCGGTCCCTGCCGGTGGTCCCCGCCTACGCCGCCGAACTCAACCAGGTCTGGACGAACCTGATCGACAACGCCGTCGCCGCGATGGACCACCGCGGCACGCTGACGGTGCGCACCTTCGCCGACCACGACACCCTCGTCGTCGAGATCGGCGACACCGGCCCCGGCATCGCCCCCGCCATCCGGGACCGGATCTTCGAACCGTTCTTCACGACGAAGGCGGTCGGCGAGGGCACCGGTCTCGGCCTGGACATCTCCTGGCGGATCGTGGTGAAAAAGCACCACGGCGACCTGCGGGTCACCTCCGCCCCCGGCGACACCCGCTTCCAGGTCCGCCTCCCCCTCGCC
>NZ_JAMPTM010000376.1 GCF_025403375.1 Frankia gtarii | reverse complement strand
GTCGGGTGGGCCGGGTCGGACCCACCGAGCGGGTCGGGCTCGCCGGACGCCCCCGGCGCGGCGCCGGGGCCCGCCGCGTCCACCGGGTCGCGGCGTCGCCCCACGCCGGGCGGATCACCCGGGTGGGACTGGCCGGGCGGGTCAACCGCGGCGGCCGGTTCATGCCGGCACCTCCGTCGCCCAGGATCGCGGTGCCTCCCGCGCGAAGTAGCGGGTGGTCACCTCGGCGCTCACCATCGAGCAGGTGCCCTGCAGGGAGGCGAGCAGGTCCGGCATGTTCTCGACGAGCTCGGCGACGCTGTGGAACTCCAGCTCCGTGCGGGTGCGCCCGACCATCCGCCGGGCGGCGTCGTCGACGGTGGACCGGGGCCGGCCGCGGCCGCCGTCGAGTTCGGCGAGGATGTCCTCGGCCAGCGCCAGCGACCAGTACACCGAGCGGGGGAACAGCCGGTCGAGCAGCAGGAACTCGGCGACCCGGGCGGCGTCGACGGCGCGCCGGTAGGTCCGCAGATACGCCTCGTGCGCGCCGCAGGAGCGCAGCAGGCTGATCCAGCTCTGCGAGTGCGGGTCGTCGCTGATGCTCGACGACAGCAGCCGGGAGGTCATGTCGACGCGTTCCAGGCTGCGGCCGAGCACCAGGAAACGCCAGCCGTCGTCACGGGCGAGGGTGGCGTCGACCAGCCCGGCGAGCATCGCGGTGCGTTCGCGGACGTAGCGGAAGAACACGTGCGGGCCCAGCCGACGGGCGAGCCCCTCGGTGTGCGGCAGGTCGTTCCAGGTGGCGTTGAGGCATTCCCAGACGTCGCTGGAGACGACCACGCGCGCGCCGCGGGCGTTGTCCCGGGCCGCCGAGAGCGCCCCGGTGATGCTGAACGGCCGCGCCGGGTCGTAGGCGAGGATCTCGGTCACCGTGCGGGAGTCGACCTGCTGGTCGAACGTGGCGGGCTGGCCCATGACGGCGAGCAGCTCGCGGCCGGCCGAGCCCGCGTCGAGCCATGGATCCTCGAGCACCCGGTGCACGTGGACGTCGAGGATGCGGGCGGTGGACTCGGCCCGCTCCACGTACCGGCCGATCCAGAACAGCGACTCGGCGATCCGGCTCAGCATCCTCGGCTCCCGGCGGCGGCGGCCGGGGGGGCGGCCTGGTTCTGCTGCTGCTGTTGCTGCTGCTGGTCGGAGGAGACCGGGCCGAGGTCCGGGCCGCTGGCGGGGCGGGCGCCGGCTCCCGGCGGACGGGCCATCGGCAGCACCGGCTCGCGCGGGTTTCGCTCGGAGGCGAGCACCCAGGTGTCCTTGGACCCGCCGCCCTGGCTGGAGTTGACGACGAGGCTGCCCCGCGGCAGCGCGACCCGGGTCAGCCCGCCGGGCAGCACCCACACCTTGTTGCCGTCGTTGACGGCGAACGGGCGCAGGTCCACGTGCCGGGGGCCGAGCCGGTCGTCGGTCAGCGTCGGCGACGTCGACAGCTTGACGACCCGCTGGGCGATCCAGCCGCGGGGATCCTCACTGACCCGCACCCGCAGCTCGGCCAGTTCGGCGTCGCTGGCCTGGGGCCCGATGACGATGCCCTTGCCGCCGGAGCCGTCGACCGGCTTGACGACGAGGGAATCCAGATGGTCGAGGACGTACGCCCGCTGGTCCGGGTCCTCCAGCCGGTAGGTGTCGACGTTCGGCAGGATCGGCTCCTCGCCGAGGTAGTACCGGATGAGCTCGGGGACGTAGGTGTACATCAGCTTGTCGTCGGCGACCCCGTTGCCGACCGCGTTGGCGATCGTCACGTGGCCGGCGCGGGCGGCGTTGACCAGCCCGGCGCAGCCGACCATCGACTCCGGCCGGAAGTGCAGGGGGTCGAGCCAGTCGTCGTCCACCCGGCGGTAGACGACGTGCACCGGCTGCTCACCCTCGGTGGTGCGCATGGTGACCTTGTTGTCGCGCACCGACAGGTCACGGCCCTCGACGAGCTCCACGCCCATCTGCCTGGCCAGCAGCGCGTGCTCGAAGTACGCCGAGTTGTACACGCCCGGGGTGAGCACGACGACCGTCGGGTCGGCGACCTCCGGCGGGGCCGCGGCGCGCAGCGCGTGCAGCAGGTGGGTGGCGTAGTCGGCGACCGGGCGCACCCGGTGGGTGGCGAACAGCTCGGGGAACACCCGGGTCATCGCCCGGCGGTTCTCGATCACATAGCTGACCCCGGACGGCACCCGGACGTTGTCCTCCAGGACACGGAAGCCGCCCTGCTCGTCGCGGATCAGGTCGATCCCGGACACGTGCGCCCGCACCCCGTTCGGCGGGTCGATGCCGTGGGCCGCGCGGTGGAAGTGGGCGCTGGTCAGCACGAGCCGGCGCGGCACGATGCCGTCGGCGAGCACCTCGGCCGGCCCGTAGACATCCGCCAGGAACGCCTCCAGCGCCTGGACCCGCTGGGTGACGCCACGCTCGATGACGTCCCATTCGTCCCCGGCGAGCAGCCTCGGCACGAGGTCCAGGGGGAACGGCCGCTCCTCACCGAAGAGGTTGAAGGTGATGCCCGCGTCCCGAAACGCCCGGTCCAGGGCCACCTTGCGGGCCGCGAGGTCCGCGCTGCTGAGGGGTTGCAACGCGTCGTAGAGGGCGGAATACACCTCCCGGGGGGTGTTCGACGCCTCGAACACCTCGTCCCAGGCCGCCGTGGCCGCCGCTTCCGCCGGATAGCCCTCGAACAGATCCGCCACAGTCCTGAGCGTAATTTGCGCGTGTTACCTCCGCATGACGTCACGGGCGCGGACCAGGATGGGCAGGTCACCGCCGACCCGGCGCCGACCGCCGCGACGCCCTCCAGGCAGACTTGAACCCGTCCGGCCCAGGCCGCGAGGCCATGGCCGCCGACCGCCCGCCCGGGCCGCGAGACCATGGCCACGGACCGCCCGCCCATCCCCCACCGCGTGCATCGCCGCATGCGGGCCGACCGAAAGGCCGAACGATGTCGACGCTGCTGGTGACCGGAGCCGCCGGGTTCATCGGGTCGAACTTCGTCCGCTACTGGCGCGAGCGCCACCCGGCGGACACCGTTGTGGCGTTCGACGCCCTGACCTACGCGGGCTGCCGGGAGAACCTCGCCGACGTCGCGGAGCGCATCACCTTCGTCCACGGCGACATCCGCGACCGCGAGCTCGTCGAGTCCACGCTGCGCGAGCACACGGTCGATGTGATCGTGAACTTCGCCGCCGAGTCGCACAACAGTCTGGCGATCATCCGGCCGGGCGACTTCTTCTCGACGAACGTGATGGGCACCCAGACGCTGCTGGAAGCGGCCCGCACGGTGGGTATCGCCCGCTTCCACCAGATCTCCACCTGCGAGGTCTACGGCGACATGGACCTCAACGACCCGGGGGCCTTCACCGAGGACGCCCCCTACCTGCCGCGCACCCCGTACAACGCGGCGAAGGCCGGCGGCGACCACGCCGTGCGCGCCTACGGTTACACCTACGACCTGCCGGTGACGATCACCAACTGCTCGAACAACTACGGGCCGTACCAGTTCCCGGAGAAGGTCATCCCGCTGTTCGTGACCCGTGCGCTGCAGGGCGAGCAGCTTCCCCTGTACGCGTCGACGACGAACCGGCGCGAGTGGCTGCACGTGATGGACCACTGCCGGGCGATCGACGCCGTGCTCGACCGTGGCCGCGTCGGCGAGACCTACCACGTGGGCTCCGGCGTCGAGGCCGACATCGCCACGATCGCCGACACCGTCCTCGCGGAACTCGGCCTGCCGGCGTCGCTGAAGACGATCGTGCCGGACCGGCCCTCCCATGACCGCCGCTACCTGCTGGACTCCACCAAGCTGCGCACCGAGATCGGCTGGTCACCGCTGATCGACTTCAGCGAGGGGATGCGCTCCACCATCGCCTGGTACAAGGAGAACGAGTCCTGGTGGCGGCCGCTGCTGGGCCGCTCACCGGTCTCCGAGACCGCCTGGCGGAGCTGACCGCCTGGCGGAGCTGACCCGCGGCGGCCCCGCCGGTCAGCGGCCCCGCCGGTCGGCTGCCGCAGCCGCCGGTCAGCCGCCGGCGAGAGAGGCGTAGAGCTCCGCGGTGCGCTCCGCGACGGCCGCCCAGCCGAACTCGTCGACCGCCCGCGCCCGCCCGGCACGGCCCATCGCCGCCGCCCGTGCCGGGTCGGCGAGCACGGTGTTGACGGCGTCGGCGAGCGCCTTGGGCTCGTCGGGTGGGACGAGCAGCCCGGTGGTGCCGTCGTCGACGACCTCCGGGATGCCGCCGACCCGGGAGGCGACGACGGCCGTGCCGCAGGCCATCGCCTCCAGGTTGACGATGCCCAGCGGCTCGTACACCGACGGGCACACGAACACGTCGGCGTGGCTGAGGAGCTGGATGACCTCGGGCTTGCTCAGCATCCCGTTGAGCCAGACGACGCCGTCGCGTTCGACGCGCAGCCCGTCGACCAGCGCGGTGGTCTCCGCGAGCAGCTCGGGGGTGTCCGGGGCGCCGGCGCAGAGCACGAGCTGCGCCCGCGGGTCGATCGCCGACGCGGCGCGCAGCAGCACCGGCAGACCCTTCTGCCGGGCGATCCGCCCCACGAAGATCACCGTGGGCCGTTCCGGGTCGACCCCGTGCCGCTCCAGCACATCGGTCGCCGGGTCGGGTCGGTACTCCTCGGTGTCGATGCCGTTGCGGATCACGTGCACCCGCGCCGGGTCGACCGCCGGGTAGGCGCCGAGGATGTCGTCGCGCATCCCGGTGCTCACCGCGACCACCGCGGCCGCCGACTCGATGGTGATCCGCTCGCACCACGACGACAGCTGGTATCCGCCGCCGAGCTGCTCGGCCTTCCACGGCCGGCGCGGCTCCAGCGAGTGCGACGTCATCACGTGCGGCACGCCGCTGAGCAGAGCGGCGAGGTGCCCGCCGAGATTGGTGTACCAGGTATGGGAGTGGATGACGTCCGCGCCGGCGGCCGCCGCGGCCATCGACAGGTCCATCGACAGGGTGCGCAGCACGTCGTCGGTGCCGGCGAGCGCCGCCCAGCTCGGGTGGGCGCTCACCGCGGCGACGCCCGACCCGCCGGGCGCCTCCACCACGACCCGATCCCCGCCGGCGGCCGCCTCCCGGTGCACGGTGAGGTCGACCAGCCGGGCGAGCTCGCGGGCCAGGTACTCGACGTGCACACCCGCCCCGCCGTAGACGTCCGGGGGAAACTCGCGGGTGAGCAGCGCGACGCGCATGGCCTGCCTCTCCATCGACGGGATGAGTGAAAACGGGGTGGGTGGTGAGG
>NZ_JAMPTM010000375.1 GCF_025403375.1 Frankia gtarii | reverse complement strand
GGGACCGGGGGTGGGAAGGCCAGCGGCGCGGGCGACAGCTGGGTCGCCGGCATCGCCGCGGCCCCCCCGACTGGTTCCGCACCGGGCGCGACCGACCCGCCAGGTCCGGACGGGCCCGCCGAGCCGGCGAATCCTCCCTGAGCGATGCGTCCCGTCGCGCCCTCGGAGCCAGCCGTGCCGGATGGTTGCGCCGCCGGTGTCGGGGCTGCGCCGCCGCGGCGTCCCCACCGCCGGGGCTGGGCGGCGGCGGTCTCGGCCGGCGTCGCCACCGGCGCCGGCCGAGCGGGTAGCGCCCCGCCGCCGATCAGCGCCGTGCGCAGCTCCTCGGCGCTCGGTCGGGCCGCGGCCTCCTTCGCCATCGCGACCTCGATGAGGCCGCGCAGTTCCCCGCTGACGCCGTCGAGCCGGGGCGGTTCGTTGATGATCCGGTAGAGGATCGCCTCCATCCGGCCGGTGCCGAACGGCGGCTGCCCGGTGGCGGCGAAGACCATGACCGCGCCCCAGGAGAAGACGTCGACCGCCGAGGTGATCGGCGCGTCGAGGATCTGCTCGGGCGACATGTAGCCGGGCGTCCCGATGGCCTGGCGCACGTTCCGGCTGAGCTCGGTGTCCGCGTTGAACTCACGGGCCAGCCCGAAGTCGATCACCTTCGGGCCGACTGGGGAGAGCAGGACGTTGCCGGGGGTGAGGTCCCGGTGCACGATTCCGGCGGCGTGGATGGCGCTCAGCGCGGTGGTGACGCTGACGGCGAGCTGCTCGAGGTCGGCGGGCCGCATCGGCCCTCGGAGCGACACGTGCCGGGACAGCGTCGGACCCTCGACGAACTCGGTCACGAGATACGGTTGCGGGCCGTGTGGGTCGGCGTCGAGCACGGCCGCCGTGGTGAATCGGCGCACCCGGCGCGCGCTCTCGGCCTCCCGGGCGAACCGGGCGCGGAACTCCGGGCGCTGCGCGAGTTCCGGCCGGATCACCTTGATGGCCACCGCGGTGCCGTCGGGGGCCCGGCCGAGGAACACCGTGCCCATGCCACCCTGGCCCAGCCGGCCGATCACCTGATAGGCGCCCAGGCGGCGCGGGTCCTCGGGCTGCAGCGGGCGCGCCGTGTTCCCGGACAGCGGTGGTGGTGTCGCCCCCGTCACCGTGCCCCACTCCCGCGGGGCCGCTTCGGCCCCGCATACCCCGCCCCGCGATCACGGACGCCGGCAGCGGCGTCCGTCTGACCCCATGTTCATACCAGGGGATGATGTAGTGCGGTGTTTCGAGATCGCATCAACGTTGGACGACACCCACTCCTTACCTACCGATCGCCGATAGAAACGGATTGATCGCTCTACGATACGAATTGGATGCCGGGCCGTACCCGGCGCGCCCTGACCCGGGAGGCCGCGTGCTCCGTCGTGCCGCGAAGTTCGAGGTGACGCTGAACCCGACCACGCAGTCCCTGCTCGACCCGATGTCCGCGGAGCCTCGCCAGTTCCTGCTCGACCGGGCCCTGGACGAGTTCGTCGCCGATCTCGGTGCGCTGGACGAGGCGGCCGCCGGCATGGTTCCGGGCGCCGCCCGCCCGCGCATCGACACCGCCATCGATGCGGCCGCGCCCGCGGTGGTCGACGGCACCCTGCTCGTCTCCGGCCAGGAGGTGATGCAGACCTGGGAGGCGCCGCTGATGCGGGCGCTGGCGCAGGCGGTCACCGCGCGGGGGAGCACGGTGCTGGAGATCGGTTTCGGTCTCGGGCTGTCCGCCGGGTTCGTGCAGGAGGTCGGCCCCGCCCGCCACGTCATCGTGGAGGCGAACCCGCGGACAGCCGAGGTCGCCGGGCAGTGGGCGCGGGCCGACGGCCGGCGCGGCGTGGAGATCGTCACCGGTCGCTGGCAGGACGTCCTGTCCGGGCTGGGCCGGTTCGACGGCGTCCTGTTCGACACGTATCCCATGGACGAGACCGAGGTCGACGAGTACGTCATGCGCGACGCGACCTTCGCCGAGCACTTCTTCGCGCCGGCCGCGGCGGCCCTGGCCGACGGCGGCGCGTTCACCTACTACTCCAACGAGATCGACTCGGTCTCCCGCCGGCACCAGCGTGCGCTGCTGCGCCACTTCCGCACGTTCGGCGTCCAGATCGTCGACGGGCTGCGGCCACCGGAGGACTGCAGCTACTGGTGGGCCCCCTCAATGGCCGTCATCGTGGCCCGCGGTCCTCGACGGGCCTGACCGCGGGCCGCGTCCGTGGCCTGTCCGCTCAGGCGGGCTGGTGCTCGCTGCGATGCCCGTCGCGAACCACATCGTCGCGGATCTTGCCGACCAGTTCCTCGAGGATGTCCTCCAGCGCGACGAGTCCCAGCACGGAGCCCTGCGCGTCGGTGACCCGGGCGAGATGGGCGCCGGACTGCTGCATCGTCGCGAGTGCCGTGCGCAGGCTGTCGTCGGCGCCGACGTGCGCCAGCGGCCGGATCCACTTCGCGGCCACCGGGCTCGACCGCCGTTCCGGCCGCGTCTCCAGCACGTCCTTCAGGTGCAGGTAGCCAAGCATCTCGTCGCCGGGGTCGTGCACCGGAAAACGGGTGAACCCGGTGCGGGCGGCGAGTCGCTCGACCTGCCGGGGAGTGATCGTCGGTGGGACCGTGACCAGTCCGTCCGGGGCGAGCAGCACGGCGCGCGCCGTGCGCTCCTCGAACGACAACGCCCCCGTCAGCAGCTCGTGTTCGTCGGCGGCGAGCAGGCCCTCACGGTGCGACTGCTCGATGAGGCCGGCCACCTCGTCGCGGGTGAACACACTGGCCACCTCGTCCTTCGGCTCGACGCCGACGATCCGCAGCGACATGCCTGCCACCGCGTTCAGGAGCATGATCACCGGCTTGCCCAGCCGGACGACGCCGACCAGCAGCGGAGCCAGCAGCAGCACGGCCCGATCCGGCAGGGCGAGCGCGATGTTCTTGGGGACCATCTCGCCGACGACCACGTGCAGGAAGGTCACCAGAACCAGCGCGATCGCGAAGGACAGCGGGTGCAGCAGCGCCGAGGGCAGCCCGGCTGCCTCGAAGGGACCGTGCAGCAGGTCCGCGATCGCCGGCTCGCCGAGCGCACCCAGCCCGAGGGTGCAGACGGTGACGCCAAGCTGCGCGCCGGCGAGCATCACCGAGACGTTCTCCATCGCGCCGAGGGTGATCCGCGCCAGCCGGGAACCCGCCTGCGCCAGCGGCTCGATGCTCGTGCGTCGAGCGGAGATCAGCGCGAACTCGGCGCCGACGAACAGCGCGTTGAGCACCAGCAGCAGGATCGTGGCGGCGATCGCCAGCAGGCCGCTCATCGCTGCGCCGCCTGCTCACGGTGACCCGCGGATCGTTCGCGGTCCCACGTCTCGGCGGGCCGTCTGGCCGCAGCCGGGTCATCCGCCACGGTGACCCCGGTTGGGGCCACTGGCTCGAGTCGGATCCGGTCCACCCGCCGGCCGTCCATCCTTTCGACGGTGTAGCGCACCCCCTCGACGGCCGCCGCGTCCCCCGCCCGGGGGATACGACCGAGCGCGCGGGCCACGAGCCCGCCGAGCGTCTGGTAGGTGTCGTCGGTCGGGATCCCGATTCCGGTGACGTTGCTTGCCTCCTCCGGACGCAGCAGGCCGGACAGCAGCCAGGTGCCGTCGTGACGGCGCAGGGCCCGGGGGGAGACCCGGTCGTGCTCGTCGACGACGTCGCCGACGATCTCCTCGATCAGGTCCTCGGCGGTGACCAGACCGTCCGTTCCGCCGAACTCGTCGACGACGATGGCCATCTGCAGGCCGCCGGCGCGCAGCGTCTCCAGCAGCGGCTCCAACAGGAGCGTGGAGGGAACCGTCACCGGCGCGACCATGACCTCACGCACCGGCGTGCGTTCCCGGTCGTCCTCGGGGACGCCGACCACGTTCTTGATGTGGATCACTCCTACGACGTCGTCGCTGTCCTCGCCGAGCACCGGGAACCGGGAGTGGCCCGTCCGCCGGGTGAGGGTGATGACCTCGCTGATCGGCTCGTCGGCATGCACCGTGCGCATCCGCATCCGAGGGGTCATCACGTCCTCGGCGGTCCGGTCGCCGAACAGCAGTGAACGCTGCACCAGCGTCGCCGTCTCCTGCGACAGGGTGCCGTGCTCGGCGGACCGGCCAACCAGGGAGAACAGCTCCTGGGCGGAGCGGGCCGAGGCCAGCTCCTCGTGCGGCTCGATGCCGAGCCGGCGCAGCACGGCGTTCGCGGTCGCGTTCAGGAAGCGGATGAGCAGACCCGTGGCCCGGGTGAACATCCGCTGCGGCCCCTGCACCGCCTTGGCCGTGGCGAGCGGATGGGCCAGCGCCAGGTTCTTCGGCACGAGCTCGCCGAAGACCATCGTCACCGCGGTGGCGAGCACCATCGCGACCACCACGGACAACGCGTCGGCCAGCCCGTCGGCGGCGCCGAGCGAGGTCAGCGGCCCGCGCAGCAGGGCGGCGATGGCGGGCTCGGTCAGAAAACCGATCGCCAGGTTCGTGACCGTGATCCCGAGCTGGGCCCCGGACAGCTGGGTGGACAGGCCGCGCAACGCGGCGAGCACGCCCCGGGCGCCTCGCTCGCCCCGATCGGCGGCTCTTTCCACCGTCGGCCGGTCGGCGGTCACGAGTGCGAACTCGGCTGCCACAAAGACCCCGCAGGTGGCAACGAGAGCCAGGCCGAGAATCAGTAGAAGCGCCTCGATCATCGGTCGACCCCCGCGGGCGCTTCTCCACGCGTGGGCCGGCCGGAACTACATCCGGCGTCGTCGGAGTCCTTCATGATCCCTTCCGTTTGGTCCGGGTCGGCCCGCCGCGCTGGCCTTACCCGCATCGCGCGGGTTCAACGCGCCGGGCAGCCCGTCCGTTTCACGATGACCTGTGGTCGCCGGACGGTCCAGACCTCGAGCGTGTTCGGTAGTAGATCACTGCGTTGTCTCGGGGACCGGACGCCGACCGAGGCCCTACCACTCGGCCACGAACCGCCACGAACCGCCACTACTCTCCCCGAACCGTCGCCCGCGCCCGCGGGATGCCGGCAGCCGGGGATGCCGAGCCGGCCGAGTCGGCGAGTCGTGGGCCTGAGCGGCCGTCAGGATGGGAGAAAGCAGTCCGGTTCCGATACGCCGGAATTCCTCACGTGTCACGGAGTGTGACAGCGGGAAGAAGGCGGGTGACGTCGCCGGGTGCCGCCACCCAGCCGCCGGACGAGGAGGTCGCCATGCATTGGCTCCAGACACGGTCCGCGTCAATCCCCACCCCGCCCAATCGGGTGC
>NZ_JAMPTM010000374.1 GCF_025403375.1 Frankia gtarii | reverse complement strand
GGGATGGGGGAGGTATGGCGTGGGCACGACCAGTCCGGCCAAGTCCTTGCCTTCAAGCTCCTGCTGCCGGAACTCACCACCGACGAAAGAATAGTCGCCCGGTTCATGCGGGAGCGATCGGTACTCACCCGCATTCAGTCGCCGTTCGTGGTACAGGTCTGGGATCTGGTCGCCGAACACGGTCGGCTGGCCATTGTGATGGATTTCATCGAGGGTTCCGACCTGCGCCAGTATCTGCGTTCCCGGGGAACCCTGTCCCCAGCGGAGGCGGTCGCCCTGACCGTCGACATTCTGACCGGTCTCGGCGTCGCCCACGACCTCGGCATCGTCCACCGCGACCTCAAACCCGCGAACGTCCTGCTCGGCAGCGCCGGCCCGGCGCTGCACCCCAAGGTGACCGATTTCGGCATCGCCGCCGTGATGGACGGCTCCACCGATCTGACCAGCAGCCAGGGTGTCCTCGGCACGCCGACCTACATGGCCCCGGAGATGATCAATGGCGGTGAGGTCGGTCCGCCCGCGGACGTCTACGCCGCCGGCATCATGCTCTACGAGCTGGTCAGCGGGGTCACACCGTTCGCCGGACTTATGCCGCTGGCCGTCATGCGCGCCCACGTCGATCTTCTGCCCGGTCGTCCCCCCGGCCTCGACGACGCGCTGTGGGCCGTCATGTCGGCCATGCTCGCGAAGGATCCAGGGGACCGGCCCGGGGCGGCGGACCTGCGCGGGCTCCAGCCCAGCCTCGCGGACCGACCTGCCCAGCCGCCGCTCACATCGCCGCCGCCCGCCACGGGCCCGGCCGACATTGCTCGTCCGTGGGCTGCGGTTCCGCCACCGGATCCTGCAACGTCGGACCCTGCAACGTCGGACCCTGTGACGTCGGATCCTGGGCTGGTGCCGGGCCGCCCTGACAGCCCGATGGCCACCACCGGCACCGGCAGAACGCACGGCCACCGCTGGCGACGGGTGTCCGTCATAGTCGCCGTCGTGGCGGTGGCCCTCACTCTCGGAGCGACGGCGTTGAAGCTCGAGCTAAGCAACGAGTCGGACCCGGACCCCAGTCAGGAACTGGCGGTCAGTCACCCGGGATCTGCCCGACCGTCGACCACAGCGGCATCCTCGGCTACCGCCGAACCCGGCCCCACAACGCCGGCGGCGTTCCCCACCGGGACCGGGTCGGACCCGGCGGCCGGGCCCGCCGCCGGCAACGCTGCGCCTGGGAGCGCGGCTCCCGCCGCCGGCAATGGCCTGACCGGGCGCGCGGCTCCCGCCGCCGGCGATGCCCTGACCGGGCGCGCGGCTCCTGGCGCAGGCAATGCCCTGACCGGGCGCGCCGGTGGCGCCCTACCGGTCGCACCCAGGTCACAGCCACCGGCCGTGACCTCAGGCAATCCAGCGCCCGCACCGGCACCGGCGGCTGCCCCGGCTCCGTCGGCGAGCAAGACCTGGGTCGACACCGCGACCGGCTTCTGCCTCGACAGCGACGGCGCGAGGATCTACACGCTCGATTGCAACGGTGGCGAATGGCAGCAGTGGATCCGCGACGGGCTCCGGCTCCGCAACGTCCACACCGGCACCTGCCTGGCCAGCAATGCCGGTGGATACACCGCGGACGGCGCCAAACTGCCGGACTCTCTGTACGCGACCGCCTGTGACGGGTCAGCCGCCCAGCAGTGGGAGCTCGCGTCGAGCACCCGTTTCGGGCAGGCCTTCCGCAATGCGGGTACGGGCAAATGCCTGGACAGCAATCAGAGCAGCCCTAATGGAACCGGATATCAGGCGTACACCCTGCCCTGCAGCGGCAATAATTATCAGAACTGGACATAGGCGGAATCCTGCCCCCGCGTCGGAGTTGTGTCCCGGTGGCCGTCGAGGTGGCGCTGCTCGCGCCGTTGACCGCGGCCATGAGCAGCCCTCGGCGTGGAGCCACTGCCGTAGCCGCGAACTCGTCGCCCAGGCCCAGCCCTGGCAGCGGATCGCTGCGGCCGGCCGCCGCAGCCACCCGCGGAGACCGAGTGCTGCGACCCGGGTGGGCACGGGCCGCCCTTTCGTGACCGGCCGGCCGGGTCCGGCCCACCTCGCCGCCCCCTTACGCCCGGTCGGGCCGGCGTGCGGAGTCCCAGCCGGCGGCCCGGTAGAGGGTGACTACCTGGTCGGCGGCTCTGCCGTAGAGAAACCTTCAGATCAAGTTGGACGCACCTTATGGATTGTTAATCGGGACGTTGCGCAGCCGACTCGAACAACTCATGAATGGATTTTGTCCATGATCTGGGCCATATTCTGTGGATTTCGGGTGTCCAGAAGGATGGAGGGTGAGGTTGACGCTCATCGTGAGTGGGCTGGCGATCGCACCGGTCAAGGCTCTAGCCGTACTTTCCCGCACAGAGCTGGCGGTGGGGCCGGACGGGGTCGCCGAGGACCGGCGGCTGTTCCTGATCACCCCTGCCGGGAAGATCGTCACCTTGCGCGACTTTCCGGCGTTGGGTTCGGTCCGACCGGAGCTGGACCTGGCAGCCGGTCGGATCGCACTGGAGTTCCCCGACGGCTCGGTCGTCGAGGGGCCCCTGACACCATCTGATCAGCAGGCCGCTGGGACGTTCCTCGGCAAGCGGCGGGCTGGTCGGGTGGTTCCCGGGCCGCCGGCCGAGGCGCTGTCGGACCACCTGGGGCAGCCGGTGCACCTCGTGCTGGCAGAACGGATCGGCGTCGGCTGGGACGAGGGCCCGGTGACCATGCTCGGCTCCGGTTCCGTGGACCTGGTCGCGGACGCCGCCTCGGCCGGCAGGGACCTGCGCCGCTTCCGGATGACGGTCACCGTCGCCGGGACCACGCCGTTCGAGGAGGACACCTGGGTCGGTCGCCGCGTCGGGATCGGCGAGCTCGTCGTCACGGTCACCGAGCCGCTCGGGCGCTGCGTCGTCATCACCCGCTCACCCGACACCGGCACGCCGGACTGGGACGGCCTGCGCGCGCTGGCCCGCCGGCGCGGTCCGAACGGGATCATCCTGGGCGTCGTCGCCCGGGTCGTGCGGCCCGGGACGGTGCGCCTCGGCGATCAGGTCGCCGTCGACGCTAATTGAAGGTAACCTAACCAAACATTCCGGGGTTTCGGCTGGTCGCCAGGGGTATCCGCGAGGCGCGGGCGCCACCGTCGGCGGCCCGGACCCGGCAACTGCAGCCCGACAACGGGGGAGGACGGGTGGCTTTCGCACCCTGGCGGCGCCACGACCCGGCGGCCCGGTCCGCCCAGCCCTGGCCGGCGCTGGAGGGGGCGGTGGCGGATGGCTCGTCGGTTTCCGACGGCGCCGGTCGCCCGCCGGCCCGGCTGCTCGGCGAGGAACTGACCCTCGCCTACGACCGGCGGATCGTCGCCGAGGGCCTCGCGGTGCGCATCCCCGACGGCGCTTTCACCGTGATCGTGGGTCCCAACGCCTGCGGCAAGTCCACCCTCCTGCGCGCCCTCGCCCGGGTGATGCGCCCGACCGCCGGCACGGTGCGTCTCGACGGCGCGCAGATCGCGTCGTTGCCGTCGAAGGAGATCGCCCGCCGCCTGGGTCTGCTCCCACAGACCGCGATCGCGCCGGACGGCATCACCGTCTTCGACCTCGTCAGCCGGGGCCGGTATCCGCACCAGACGATCTGGCGCCAGTGGTCCACCCGCGACGAACAGGTCGTGCGCGACGCCATGGCGGTCACCGGCGTCACCGATCTCGCGAGCCGGTTCGTCGACGAGCTCTCCGGCGGGCAACGCCAGCGGGTCTGGCTGGCGATGACGCTGGCCCAGGAGACGCCGATCCTCCTGCTCGACGAGCCGACCACCTTCCTCGACATCACCCACCAGTTCGAGGTGCTGGATCTGTGCGCGGACCTGCACGAGAACCACGGCCGCACGTTGGTCGCTGTCCTGCACGACCTCAACCAGGCCTGCCGGTACGCGACGCACCTCGTCGTGATGGCCGCCGGCCGCATCGTCGCCGAGGGCCCACCCGCCGAGATCGTCACCGCGGAGCTGGTCGAGGAGACCTTCGGCCTCGCCTGCCGAGTGATCCCGGACCCCGAGACGGCCACCCCGATGATCATCCCGGCCGCCCGGCGCCGGAAGCCGTCGCTGTCGCCGGACAACGGGATCGCCCCCGCCCAGCCGGTGGGCGAGGAACCCGAAGCGGTCGTGGTCGCCGTGGCTCCCGCCGGGTAGCCGGGACCGTCGTGGTGGTCGTGGAATATCACCCTCGGGTCAGGTGTCGAGTCGCTGATTTCCGGTCGAGGCGTGAAGGCTGAAGGGTTACAGATTTCCTTCCTTTTGGTCAGCCATGGGAAGGCGGGCCTCGATGAGGAAAAACTCGTCGATCCTGCGGACGACCTCGGTGAACTGATCGAGATTGGCGGGTTTGGTGACGAAGGCATTGGCCTGCAGGTCGTAACAGGCGGCGACATCCTCCGCGCCGAGTGCGCCGAGTGCGCCGAGTTCCCGTACCCGCGGTCCCGGATGCCCATCTTGTGGTCCTGGTCGTGCTTCGTTGCCACCGTCGGTGCTGTGTCTGCTGGGACTGTGCGACGGTGGATCGACGCGCAGAACAAGCGTCAGAGCCTGCGGTGCAGGAGTGTCGACACCGCGGCGACCTGCAGCGTGGTCAGGTCGTTCGCGTTCGGGGCGTGCCGCGGCGTGTCGGCATGGCCGAGTTGGTCCATCAGCCCGGTGCGCATGGTCCGGTCGTAGGCGACGCGCTGTCCCGGGCCGGCTCGTTTCGCGGCGTACATCGCGATGTCGGCGGCGTGCAGCAGTTGCTCCCCGTCGCGTAGCAGGGAGCCGGACAGGGCGAGGCCGATGCTGCCGGTGAGGACGATCGAGCGTTCGCGTAGCCGGCTCGGTATCGCCAGTGCCGCGAGTACCCGGTCGGCGATCGCCGCCAGATCCACGATGCTGGTGACGTCCTCGCACAGGACGGCGAACTCGTCGCCGGAGAGCCGGCCGACCACGTCACCGGGTCGTACCGCCTGGACCAGCCGGGCGGCGGCGGTCCGCAGCACCTCGTCGCCGCTGCGGTGCCCGTGGGTGTCGTTGACCGCTTTGAACCCGTCGAGGTCGACGAAGAGAACCCCGATCTGCCGGTCGTTGTGCTGGGCGCGGTGCAGCGCCCGGTCGAGGTGATCGAGGAGCGCGGTGCGGTTCGGCAGCCCGGTGAGACCGTCGTGCAGGGAGCGGTGGCGGATCTCGCTCTCCATCCGGAAGCGGATGGCCGCCGAGCCGAGCACCGCGGCGACGGAGTGGAGGAACCGGGTGTCCTGGTCGGTGAACAGCGCTGCGCCTGGCGGCCGGTGGACCTCGACCATCGCGAGGATCCGGTCGGCTCGCCCGACGGGGACCGTCAGAAGGCCCGCGTCCTCGACGTCGTCGACGTCCTCGACGTGCGGCGGGTCGGTGGGGAGCGGGGGTGCTG
>NZ_JAMPTM010000373.1 GCF_025403375.1 Frankia gtarii | reverse complement strand
GCGTTCGGGTGGGCGTCGGCGCGCTGCGGGCCGTCGAAGGTCACCATGCCCCGGGCTCCGACCAGCGACGCGAGCTCAGCGACCTGCACGGCCTGCTGCGGACCCACTGGCTCTGCCCCGCCGCGCGGGTCGCTGGTGACCAGCCACACCGGTAGCCGGGACAACCCGGCGCGGCGCCGACGTACGAGCCGGCGGGCGTCGCAGGCCCACCGTCCGGCATACAGCGCCCCGGCGACGATCACCGCGTCGTAGGACGCCACCTCCCGCACCTGCCTCGCCGGCAACACGTCGGCGTCGAGACCACGGGCCGTCAACGCCAGGCCGATCATCGCGGCCAGGTCGCCAGCCCCGCCACACCCGGTTCCAAACGCCACCAGAGCTCGCGTCATCGCACCCTCCCAACCTCGCGTCCAGGGCCATCGAGGCGGACCGCACGCGATCGACTCGAACCCGTAACCCAGTGGACATCCGAGACGGGGCACACACCATCTGTCGAACGTCACGTCCGCCGGGCCATCCGGACCCGGCCCGACGGGCACGGTCGGACCCCGGCAGGTCGCCGCGGTCCGCCCCGGGGTCACCGGGCGTGGGCGACGGTCGCCCCGGTCACACCCCTGCAGCGGCCGGCGCCGGACAGCCCGGACGGCGACCCGGACGGTCCCGAACGACCCGACCGCCGACGGCCCGAATCGGCGAGCAACAGCCCGGCCCCGGCGACCGCCACCCACACGACCGGACGGCACCGCCGTGCCGCCCGGCACCCGGCACCGGCGCGCGCGGCACTGGTCAGCCGCGCAGCCAGTGGCGGTGGCGGGGGCGCGAGGCCCGCGCCCAGGTGGCGTCGAAGGCGGCCCGGGTGGCGGCGGCGCGGGCGCGCTCGTCCCCTGCGAGCAGACCGTAGGTGAAGGACGATTCGCCGGCGAGGTTCGCGGCGACGGCGAACTCGCGCAGCCGAGTCTGCGCCACGACGCAGTCCTGGTGCTCACCGAGGGTGTCCTGGACCCGCTTCATCTCCTTCGCGAGCTTCGCCGCGTCGCCGCCGTGGACGGCCACCATCAGCTCACTTGCGTAGCGCATCCGCTTCGCGGCCTTGCGGGCGCCGTGGTAGGCCGCATCGCGGTCGGATCCCGCAGTCGCCCGCCGGGCGCGGTCGACCCGCCGGGCGAGCCTGCGGTCCGCCTTGGCGACGAGTTTCCCCAGCACGGTGCCGGCCGGGCGCCGGGCCCGTTCAGTCTGCCCGGCGGCGGCATCGGCGACGAAGGCGAGCAGCGTCTCGACGAAACCGAGGTACTGTGCGCCGCGCAGGTAGGCCAGCGCCTCCTCGCGGCTGCGCAGCCGCTCGCCGAGCAGCGCCTCCTGCAGGCGGGCGGCCACCGGGCCGAGCACCAGGTCGACGGGCTGCCCGGCGAGCTCGCCGGCGAAGCGTGCGAGCTGCACCTCGGCATCGCGGGGCCGGCCGAGCACGTCGCCGATCTCGCGCAGGCCGGCCTCGATCACCGCGGCCCGCTCGGCGTCGAACAGCGGCCGGAAGGTCTGGATGGTGCTGCGCAGCCGCCGGGCCGCGACCCGCATGTCGTGCACGGCCTCCGGGGCGTCGACGCGCACCGCGGGGTCACGGTCAAGCAGCACCGCGGTGTGCTCGGCCAGGTAGGCATGGACGACCCGGGCGGCGCTGTCGGTCGCGGTGAGCCGCGCCGGGCCGGGCTGGACGTCGGGGGCGCCGAGGTCGACGGCGAGGGCGCGTTGCAGCTTCGACGGCGACGGCGACGGCCGCGCACCGGCCCGGTACAGGGCCTTGCTCGCGGCGGGCAGCACGTCAATCCCGGCCGGGTCGAGTACCTCGAGCTCGACCTCCCGCCACCGCGACACGATGGTGCGCTCACCCATCGTTCGCGCGTTGACCCGGTCGTCGGCGACCTCGACGAGGTCGTGGCCGGCGGCGTCGCGCAGCCGCCGGGTGCGCCGGACGGTCGTGATCGACACCACCGGGCGAAGTGACGCCCCTCGCAGCCGCACGGCGAGCAGGTCCAGCAGCTCCGGCGGGATCTGCGACGGTTCGCCGAGCGGACGGCCGATCTCGTCACGGGCCCCGTCGGCGGTGGGGATCTTCAGGTGCCAGCCCTCGTCGGCGCCGCCCTCCCGGCGACGCAGCGTCAGGCTGTTGCGGGCCAGGCGCAGGTCGTCGGTGTCGTAGTAGACGGCGTCGAGGTGCTGTTCGTCGCGGTCGGTGACGGAGGCGACCCTCCGCACGCCGTCGAAGGCGGGCAGCGCGAACGTCTCCTCCACCGCAAACTTCCGCTCGATCTCATGCGTGACTGCCACGATGAGCCTCCATCTAGTGCGATCAGCGCACTGATTCCCTGCCCACGGCCGGGAAACCCTGCCGGCACGGGGTAGGACCGCGCGGCGCCACGCAGGGGTCAGGCCAGGGTGACCCGGTGGGCGCCGGTGTAGAGGTTCATCGAGTCGCCGCGGACGAAGCCGGCGAGCGTCATCCCCGCCTCGTCGGCGAGATCCACCGCCAACGTCGAGGGCGCGCTGACCGCGACGAGCATCGGCACGCCGGCCATCAGCGCCTTCTGCACCAGTTCGAACGACGCCCGGCCGCTGACGACCAGCACCTGCCCGGCCAGCGGCACCAGGCCGTCGCGCGCCGCCGCGCCGATCACCTTGTCGACCGCGTTGTGCCGGCCGACGTCCTCCCGCACGGCCCGCAGCACGCCGTCGGCGCCGGCGAGCGCTGCCGCGTGCAGCCCGCCGGTGGTGGCGAACAGCCGCTGCGCCGCCCGCAGGGCGTCGGGCAGGCCGGTCACCGTCGCCGCGTCGAGGCGCAGCGGGTCGTCGGCGACGGTGAACCGGCTGCGCAGCCGGACCGCGTCGATGCTGGCCTTCCCGCACAGGCCGCACGAGCTGGTCGTGTAGAAGTTGCGGGTCAGGTCGACCTCGGGCAGGGCGACCCCGGGGGCCAGCACCACGTCGAGCACGTTGTAGGTGGGGCGGCCCTCGGCATCGACCGCGCCGTCCCTCCCGACCGCGCCGTCCTGTCCGATCGCGCCGTCCTGTCCGATGCAGTAGCGGATCGATGTCACGTCGGCGGCGCTGCCGATCAGGCCCTCGCCGAGCAGGAACCCCAGCGCCAGGTCCATGTCGTCGCCGGGGGTGCGCATCGTCACCGCCAGCGCCCGGCCGCCGACCCGGATCTCCAGCGGTTCCTCGCCGACCACCGTGTCCGGGCGGACCGCCGTGGCGACCCCGGCCCGGACCCGGGTCACCACGCGCCGCGCGGTCGCCCGCCCCATCAGCGCGGCCCGTCCGACGCTGTGCCCGTCGGCTCCAGCCGGATGACCAGTGACTTCGACGTCGGGGTGTTGCTGCGGGCGGCGGTGGAGTCCAGCGGGACCAGCACGTTGGTTTCCGGGAAGTAGGCGGCGGCGCAGCCCCGGGCCGTCGGATAGGCCACCGCCCGGAAGTTCTCCGCCCGCCTGGGCACCCCGTCGGTCCAGACGCCGACCAGATCGACGTGCACACCGTCGGCAAGGCCGAGCGCGGCGAGGTCATCGGGGTGGACGAACACCACCCGCCGGCCCCGACGGATCCCGCGGTAGCGGTCGTCCATCCCGTAGATCGTCGTGTTGTACTGATCATGCGAACGCACGGTCTGCAACAGCAGGTGACCGGGCGGCACCCGCAGCACCTCGCAGACGTTCACCGTCAACGCCGCCCGCCCGCTCGGCGTCGGGAAGGTACGGCTGTCACGCGGCGGATGCGGGAGCTCGAAACCGCCGGGCGCGGCAAGCCGGGCGTCGAAGTCGCCGAAACCGGGCACCACCCGGGCGATGTGACCGCGGATCCGTCGGTAGTCGGCGGCCAGCCCCGCCCAGTCCACCGAGCCGGCCGAGCCAGCCGAGTCGGCCGCCCGGCGGGTGAGGGTGGCCTCGGCGAGGCCGCAGACGATCGCGACCTCCGAGCGCAGCCCCGCCCCGGCCGGGGCCAGCGTGCCACGGGAGGCGTGCACCATGCCCATCGAATCCTCGACGCTGACCTGCTGCGGCCCACCCGCCTGCACATCGGCCTCGGTGCGCCCCAACGTCGGCAGAATCAACGCCGCCCGCCCCGTCACCGCATGCGAACGGTTCAACGACGTCGACACCTGCACCGTCAACCGACACGCCCGCATCGCCGCCTCCGTCACCACCGAGTCGGGACTCGCCGCGACGAAATTCCCCCCCATGCCGAGAAACACCTTCACCCGGCCGTCGCGCATCGCCCGAATCGTCTCCACCACGTCGTGGCCATGCGCCCGCGGCGGAGCAAAGGAGAACTCGGTGCCAAGCGCGTCGAGGAACGCGTCGGGCATCTTCTCCCAGATTCCCATCGTGCGATCACCCTGAACATTGGAATGACCCCGCACCGGGCACACCCCCGCGCCCGGCCGGCCGATGTTCCCCCGCAACAGCAGGAAGTTCACCACCTCCTGGATCGTCGCGACCGAGTTCGCATGCTGGGTCAACCCCATCGCCCAGCACACCACCACCCGCTCCGCGGCCAGCACCCGACCGGCCAGCTCATCGATCTCGGCAGCGGAAAGCCCCGTCGCCGCCGCGAGGTCCGCATCGGAAAGATGGCTCCGAACATGCCCGGCGAACTCGGCGAAACCGGTGGTGTGCGCGGCCAGGAAAGTATGATCGAGCACGGTGCCGGGGGCAGCGTCCTCCGCCGCCAACAACCGCCGCGACAGCGCCTGGAACAGCGCCATGTCCCCGTTGAGCCGGATCTGCAGGAACTGGTCGGCCAACGCCGTGCCACGCCCCAGCACCCCCCGCGCATGCTGCGGATTACGGAAACGCAGCAACCCCGCCTCCGGCAGCGGATTGACCGCGACGATACTGCCACCGGCCCGCTTCACCCGCTCCAACGCGCTGAGCATCCGCGGATGATTCGTCCCCGGATTCTGCCCCACCACCAGCACCAGATCCGCGGCCTCCAGATCCGTCAGCGACACCGACCCCTTACCCACACCGATCGTCGATGTCAACGCCGCACCCGACGACTCGTGGCACATGTTCGAACAGTCCGGCAGATTGTTCGTCCCGAACATCCGCGCGAACAACTGCCAGACGAACGCCGCCTCGTTACTGGTGCGCCCCGACGTGTAGAACGCGGCCTCGTCCGGGCTGTCCAACGCCGCCAACTCGGCCGCGACGATCCCGAACGCCTCCTCCCAGCCGACCCGGGTGTAGTGATCCGCCCCCGGCGCCTTGTACACCGGCTCCACGATCCGACCCCGGCTCCCCAGCCAGTGCCCCGAACGGCCGGCGAGATCGGACACCGGATGCGCGGCGAAGAACTCCCCCGTCACCCGGCTGCGGGTCGCCTCCTCGGCCACCGCCTTCGCACCGTTCTCGCAGAACTCCACCGCCGAGCGCTCCCCCGGCGCCGGCTCCGGCCACGCGCACCCCGGGCAGTCGAACCCATGATCCTGATTGACCAGCCGCAACGTCCGCAC
>NZ_JAMPTM010000372.1 GCF_025403375.1 Frankia gtarii | reverse complement strand
ACGGCGACCGGAACCGATCGCGCCACACGCCGCCTCGAGCCCTGCACCGCAGAAATACCCCAACGCACAAAACAAGCGTGGGGTTGCCTTAAAAAGGCAACCCCACACTTTGTATAAGTCCGGCGGCGTCCTACTCTCCCACACAGTCCCCCATGCAGTACCATCGGCGCTGAAGAGCTTAGCTTCCGGGTTCGGAATGAGACCGGGCGTTTCCTCTTCGCCAAAACCACCGAAACACTATTCAACTATACAACCAGCACCCAACCGGCCATACAGCTGGGAACCGCACAGTGGACGCGTAGCATCTTCGAAGTCAAGCCCTCGGCCTATTAGTACCGGTCAGCTCCGTGCGTTGCCGCACTTCCACCTCCGGCCTATCAACCCGATCATCTAGTCGGGGGCCTTACCAGGCTACCCTGTGGGAGACCTCATCTCGAAGCAGGCTTCCCGCTTAGATGCTTTCAGCGGTTATCCCTTCCGAACGTAGCCAACCAGCCATGCTCTTGGCAGAACAACTGGCACACCAGAGGTTCGTCCGTCCCGGTCCTCTCGTACTAGGGACAGCCCTTCTCAAGTCTCCTGCGCGCGCGGCGGATAGGGACCGAACTGTCTCACGACGTTCTAAACCCAGCTCGCGTACCGCTTTAATGGGCGAACAGCCCAACCCTTGGGACCTACTCCAGCCCCAGGATGCGACGAGCCGACATCGAGGTGCCAAACCTTGCCGTCGATATGGACTCTTGGGCAAGATCAGCCTGTTATCCCCGGGGTACCTTTTATCCGTTGAGCGACGGCGCTTCCACAAGCCACCGCCGGATCACTAGTCCCTGCTTTCGCACCTGCTCGACATGTCTGTCTCACAGTCAAGCTCCCTTGTGCACTTGCACTCAACACCTGATTGCCAACCAGGCTGAGGGAACCTTTGGGCGCCTCCGTTACTCTTTAGGAGGCAACCGCCCCAGTTAAACTACCCACCAGACACTGTCCCTGATCCGGATCACGGACCGAGGTTAGACATCCAGTACGACCAGAGTGGTATTTCAACAGTGACTCCACCAGAACTGGCGTCCCAGCTTCACAGTCTCCCACCTATCCTACACAAGCCGAACCGAACACCAATATCAAGCTATAGTAAAGGTCCCGGGGTCTTTCCGTCCTGCCGCGCGTAACGAGCATCTTTACTCGTAATGCAATTTCGCCGAGTCTGTGGTTGAGACAGTGGGAAAGTCGTTACGCCATTCGTGCAGGTCGGAACTTACCCGACAAGGAATTTCGCTACCTTAGGATGGTTATAGTTACCACCGCCGTTTACTGGCGCTTAAGTTCTGAGCTTCGCCCCAAAGAGCTAACCCGTCCCCTTAACGTTCCAGCACCGGGCAGGCGTCACTCCGTATACATCGTCTTACGACTTAGCACGGAGCTATGTTTTTAGTAAACAGTCGCTTTCCCCTGGTCTCTGCGGCCACTCCCCGCTACGGAAGCAAGTTCCTACACGGAGAACGGCCCCCCTTCTCCCGAAGTTACGGGGGCATTTTGCCGAGTTCCTTAACCACAGTTCACTCGAACGCCTTGGTATTCTCTACCTGACCACCTGTGTCGGTTTAGGGTACGGGCGGCTCTGACACTCACTAGAGGCTTTTCTCGGCAGCATGGGATCATCCACTTCGCCACAATCGGCTCGGCATCAGGTCTCAGACACATGGAAACGCGGATTTACCTACGCTCCGTCCTACACCCTTGCCCCAGGACAACCACCGCCTGGGTTGGACTACCCTCCTGCGTCACCCCATCGTTTGCCTAATACCAGCCGGGATCCCACCCTCCCAGACACATCTCCGAAAAGACACATCCGATCAGATGGTTAGCACAACCAGGTTCAGCATGGGCGCGTCAGCGCCGGTACGGGAATATCAACCCGTTGTCCATCGACTACGCCTGTCGGCCTCGCCTTAGGTCCCGACTCACCCTGGGCGGATTAGCCTGCCCCAGGAACCCTTGGTCATTCGGCGGACGGGTTTCTCACCCGTCATTCGCTACTCATGCCTGCATTCTCACTCGTATGGCATCCACGGCTGGGTCACCCCGCCGCTTCACACGCCACACGACGCTCCCCTACCCATACACATACCTGGACACCACAAGGATGCCTGGCTAACATGCGTATGCCGCAGCTTCGGCGGTGCGCTTGAGCCCCGCTACATTGTCGGCGCGGAATCACTTGACCAGTGAGCTATTACGCACTCTTTCAAGGGTGGCTGCTTCTAAGCCAACCTCCTGGTTGTCTGTGCGACTCCACATCCTTTTCCACTTAGCGCACGCTTAGGGGCCTTAGCTGGCGATCTGGGCTGTTTCCCTCTCGACTACGAAGCTTATCCCCCGCAGTCTCACTGCCGCACTTCACTTACCGGCATTCGGAGTTTGGCTGACTTCAGTAAGCTTGTGGGCCCCCTAGGCCATCCAGTGCTCTACCTCCGGCAAGAAACATGCGACGCTGCACCTAAATGCATTTCGGGGAGAACCAGCTATCACCGAGTTTGATTGGCCTTTCACCCCTATCCACAGCTCATCCCCCAGGTTTTCAACCCTGGTGGGTTCGGTCCTCCACACGGTCTTACCCGCGCTTCAACCTGGCCATGGATAGATCACTCGGCTTCGGGTCTTGGACATGCGACTCAAACGCCCTATTCGGACTCGCTTTCGCTACGGCTACCCCACAACGGGTTAACCTCGCCACACATCGCAAACTCGCAGGCTCATTCTTCAAAAGGCACGCGGTCACCAGACCGAAGTCCAGCTCCCACGGATTGTAGGCACACGGTTTCAGGTACTATTTCACTCCCCTCCCGGGGTACTTTTCATCTTTCCCTCACGGTACTAGTCCGCTATCGGTCACCAGGGAGTATTTAGGCTTAGCGGGTGGTCCCGCCAGATTCACACGGAATTTCACGGGCTCCGTGCTACTTGGGAATACGTCCGGGAGGAACACTGTTTTCAGCTACAGGGCTATTACCCTCTATGGCGGTCCGTTCGCATGACCTTCGCCTAACAGCGTTCTTTCTGACTCCCTGACGGAACGGCAGTCCCGTCCGGACGATCCCACAACCCCACCATCGCAACGCCTGCCGGCTATCACACGACCATGGTTTAGCCTGATCCGCTTTCGCTCACCACTACTCGCGGAATCACGGTTGTTTTCTCTTCCTGCGGGTAATGAGATGTTTCACTTCCCCGCGTTCCCTCCACATGCCCTATGTGTTCAGGCAAGGGTGACAGGATTTAAAGCCCTGCCGGGTTTCCCCATTCGGAAATCCTCGGATCACAGCTCGGTTGACAGCTCCCCGAGGCATATCGCAGCCTCCCACGTCCTTCATCGGCTCCTGGTGCCAAGACATCCACCGTGCGCCCTTAATAACTTGGCCACAAAGATGCTCGCGTCCACTGTGCAGTTCTCAACGTACGGACGGCCCCAGCCGACACGGTAGAACCCACCCCCACACGGGAAGCAGTCCCCTACCACGACCGGTCCGCTCACCAGCAGACCCCCACCACCACAACCCCCACCAGGAGGATCATGCAGAAGGGGTCACACCAGACGAGGAAGCCTTACTCCCTCAGGACCCAACAGCGTGCCACGAACCACCAGCCCCCACCAAGCCCGTTCCACCCGCACAACCCCCCACAGAGGATCACACAGAGTACTAGACACCCGGCAGACAACCAGCAGCCCTATCGTCAGCGTTCCACCCATGAGCAACCAGACCGGCATGCACATCCGGTCCTGGCCCTGAACCAGCCCATCCCCAACAGGACAGACCAGCCAGACGCTCCTTAGAAAGGAGGTGATCCAGCCGCACCTTCCGGTACGGCTACCTTGTTACGACTTCGTCCCAATCGCCGGTCCCACCTTCGACGGCTCCCCCCACAAGGGTTGGGCCACCGGCTTCGGGTGTTACCGACTTTCGTGACGTGACGGGCGGTGTGTACAAGGCCCGGGAACGTATTCACCGCAGCATTGCTGATCTGCGATTACTAGCGACTCCGACTTCACGGGGTCGAGTTGCAGACCCCGATCCGAACTGAGACCGGCTTTTTGGGATTCGCTCCACCTCGCGGTATCGCAGCCCTTTGTACCGGCCATTGTAGCATGTGTGCAGCCCAGGACGTAAGGGGCATGATGACTTGACGTCATCCCCACCTTCCTCCGAGTTGACCCCGGCAGTCTCCTATGAGTCCCCGACATAACTCGCTGGCAACATAGGACGAGGGTTGCGCTCGTTGCGGGACTTAACCCAACATCTCACGACACGAGCTGACGACAGCCATGCACCACCTGTGCAGGACCCTTACGGACCCCGTATCTCTACGAGATTTCCCTGCATGTCAAGCCCTGGTAAGGTTCTTCGCGTTGCATCGAATTAAGCCACATGCTCCGCCGCTTGTGCGGGCCCCCGTCAATTCCTTTGAGTTTTAGCCTTGCGGCCGTACTCCCCAGGCGGGGCGCTTAATGCGTTAGCTGCGGCACGGAGGCCGTGGAAGGTCCCCCACACCTAGCGCCCAACGTTTACGGCGTGGACTACCAGGGTATCTAATCCTGTTCGCTCCCCACGCTTTCGCTCCTTAGCGTCAGTTCCGGCCCAGAGACCCGCCTTCGCCACCGGTGTTCCTCCTGATATCTGCGCATTTCACCGCTACACCAGGAATTCCAGTCTCCCCTGCCGGACTCTAGCCTGCCCGTATCGACTGCAGGCCCGGGGTTGAGCCCCGGGTTTTCACAGCCGACGCGACAGGCCGCCTACGAGCTCTTTACGCCCAATAATTCCGGACAACGCTTGCACCCTACGTATTACCGCGGCTGCTGGCACGTAGTTGGCCGGTGCTTCTTCTGCAGGTACCGTCACTTGCGCTTCGTCCCTGCTGAAAGAGGTTTACAACCCGAAGGCCGTCATCCCCCACGCGGCGTCGCTGCGTCAGGCTTCCGCCCATTGCGCAATATTCCCCACTGCTGCCTCCCGTAGGAGTCTGGGCCGTGTCTCAGTCCCAGTGTGGCCGGTCGCCCTCTCAGGCCGGCTACCCGTCGTCGCCTTGGTAGGCCATCACCCCACCAACAAGCTGATAGGCCGCGGGCCCATCTCGAGCCGATAAATCTTTCCACACCACCAGATGCCCGGTAGTGTCATATCCGGCATTAGCCCCGGTTTCCCGAGGTTATTCCAGAGCTCGAGGCAGGTTGCCCACGTGTTACTCACCCGTTCGCCGCTAGGAGCCGAAGCCCCTCGCTCGACTTGCATGTGTTAAGCACGCCGCCAGCGTTCGTCCTGAGCCAGGATCAAACTCTCCATCAATGATTAAGAGCGCCGGGAAACCCGGCAGACCCCAACATCGACACCACAACCGTGATGTCGTGTTCAAAGGAATCTCTCACAACCATCACCAGCCATCCCCCACACCCCGAAAAACCAGGGTTAAGAAGAACAACCAGCCAGGCCATGAACGAGGTAAAACAATTGGCACTGACAATCGGCACGCTGTTGAGTTCTCAAGGAGCAGGCGCTA
>NZ_JAMPTM010000371.1 GCF_025403375.1 Frankia gtarii | reverse complement strand
ACAGTCCCCGCGGTGTGCTGACGACGGTCGCGGCGGCCGAGGCGTGGCTGGCGGGCACGGACGCTGCCAGGCCGACCGCGGCCGAGCTGCGCCGGCACCTGGCCGTCGTGCCCGCCGTCGCCGAGGCCCTACTCGCCCTGCCGATCGGCGCCACCACGCTGCTCGCCGCCGCCGGCGTCGACCCGGCCTGGTTCGACCCCGGTGGCCGGATCGCGAGCTGGACGGGGGCCCTGCGAAGTGACCCGGTGCCGATCAGCCCGCACGCCCGCCGGACGCGCCCGGCCGCGCGCCTGGCCGTGCAGGCCGGCGTCGCCGCGCACCTCGCCGCCACCGACGCGCAGCTCGACGACCTGCATCATCGGCTCGCCGCGTTGCTGCGTACCTGCGGCGAACCGGGGGTGCTCGCTGGCCCGCCCCCGCCCGGCGACGTGGCCGTCCTCGCCACCCGCCTCACCACGTGGTTGCTCGCCCGCGGCGAGACCCTGTCCGCCGATGCCGACCTGTCCGCCGATGCCGACCTGTCCGCCGATGCCGAGATGAAGGTTCGTTGACGATGACGGGATCTCGGCGAGGTCAACTGACGAACGGGGGGTCCGCCGCGCCGCCCGGGACCCCGGTGGGCGGCGGATTCGTGGTCGGAGGTGCGTGCGTGACGGCCCTGGAATCCTCGATCCTGGCCGAGGGGCGATGAGGATTCCCCGGGTCCTCGTCGACGTCGAGGACCATGGAGACGGATGGACCGTGCACGTGCGGGGCGCGGGGATCACGGCTCGGTACGGGATGGCCGCGGTGGTGGTCACCGACGTCGACGGACTGCCGCGGCGGGTGCCGACCTGGCGGGTCGAGCCGCCGGGGCCGCCCGCGCTGCCCACGCCCGACGGCCCCGAGGGGACCATCGGGCGCGACGGTGCCGCCGGGCCCGACGGTGCCGCCGCATGGGCTCCGCTGCCCGACGCCGATCTCGTTGCGGGGCCGCAGCTCGCCGCGGGGCTGCGGCCCGGTCCCGGGTCGTCCCGTCCGCGTCCGTGGCGGGGCCAGGAGATGGGGCTGTGGGCGGGCGCGCATCGGGATCATCCTCCCGGTCACGGTCACCCTGCGGGTCCTGCCGGTCCTGCGGGTCCTGCCGGCCGTTCGGGCGGATTGATGCCCTCGGCGCGGTCCGCGCCCGGTGCGGGCCCGTCGTTCGGGCCGCAAGGAGCGGACCCGGCACTGGCCGCGGTGTGCGCCGGCGACCCGGGCGAGATCTCCGGCCTGCTGGCCCGGATCGCCGGCCGGGAGCTGCGCGACAACGACGCCGAGCTGTACGGCAGGTGGCTGTTCGAGTGCCTGCTCGCGCCGGTGTGGAGACGCGTGCTCGCCGCGCCCGCGGTGCACGCCGCGCGGGGGGTGGAGCTCGCGTTGCGCTGGTCGGCGAACGACACGGCGCTGGCCGGCCTGGTGTGGGAGGCGATGCACGACGGGGAGGCGCCGCTCGCCGGGCATCCCCGGGCGCTCGTCGCCATCACCCGGGTGGTGCCCACTGCAACCCCGGCGCCGGCGACGATCCGGCGGGTGCCGAGGGTGCTGTTCGTCGCCGGCTCCGCCCTCGACGACGAGGTGATCCGCCCGGGGGCGATGTTCATGGGCCTGATGCGCGCCTTCGAGGCGGAGGCCCTGTGCGTCTCGCGGGCGATGACCAACACGACGCTCGACGAACTCGGCGAGGCATGCGCGCAGTTCGAGCCGGATGTTGTCCACCTGGTCGCGCACGGTGACATCGACGAGCATCGCGCGGTCCTCCGCGTCGCCGATCCCGGTGAGCCGGACGGGTTCCGCTTCGTCGACGGCGAGACCCTGGCGCTCGCGCTGCGCGGCCCGGCCGGGATGCCGGTGGCGGTCATCCTGAGCGCCTGTGGCAGCGCCCGCCCCGGTGGCCAGGACGCGGGCGGCCCCGGCGACGGGCCAGCGGGAAACGCCGAAGCGCCAGTGGGAAACGCCGACGCGCCTGCGGACGCGGCCCGGGCCGCCGGGCGGTCGCTCGCGGCCGAACTCGCCGTGCGCGGCGTGCCGATCGTCGTCGCGATGTCCGGTGAGGTCAGCGAGCAGGCGAGCCGGTTGTTCACCCGCCGGTTCGTGCGGGCGGTGCAGCAGGGCGCTTCGGTGGTCGACGCCGCCGCGGCCGGGCGGCGCGCGGCGCTGCTGCACGGTGACCCGCCGAGCCGGTATCTCGACTGGGCGATGCCGACCCTCGTCCTCGCCGAGAACGTCCCCCCGGACCTGCGGGTGGTCGACCCGGCGCCGGTGCTCGGGCTGCGCCGGGCCGCCGAGAGCCTGGGGCTGCGCCAGGCACCGGTGTTCATCGGTCATGACAGGGTGCTCGCGGCGACCGACGCGCTGGGCGCCCCGGCGGCCGAAGCCCGCCCCGGGTTTGTCGCCGCGGTCGCCAAGGATTCGATGAGCGGCCTGGGTGGCAGCCGGCTGCTGCGCGAGGTCGGGCTGCGCCTGCTGCGGACGGGGCATCTGCCGCTGCTTGTTGGCCCCTTCGGCGACGGCGCCGCGCCGCCTGACCTGCGCACGGTCATCAGCCAGATCCTCGAGAAGGCGATCATGATCGCCGAGGTGCTGGGGATCGACCCGCCGCCGCTGACCGTCCTCGACGCCGATCCCGACTCGCGTCTCGCGGGCACCGTCAGCCCGGAGGCGTTGCGCGGCGTCGGCGCCGAGGCACGGTTCGACCTGCTCTACGACGCGGTCGCGGAGTTCGCCGCCGGGACGGCCCCGCTGCCCGGACCGGGGCTGCGCCACCGCCTCGCCCGCGACCTCGGCGCGCTCACCGACGCGGCCGCGGCCGCCGGCGAACCGTTCGGCGCGGCGACGCGGGTGGTCGTGCTCGGCGACGAGGTGCACCGGTGGGTCGGCGGGCTGCGGCCGCTGCTGGCAATGATCCGCCGCGACGGGCTGGGCAGCCCGGACCGGCCGATCCCCGTGGTCGTCACCGCCTCCCTGGTGGAGCAGGAGGGGGTGTTTCTCAAGGACTTTCGGGACGGGCAGGCCGGCCAGCCCGGCTTCGTCTTCCCGGAGCTGGCCCCGATGCCCCCGGCGAGCGCCATACTGGGATATCAGTGGGTGCTTCTTCACCCGTGGCATCCGAGTTATCCGTTCGTCTACACGGCTGCGCGGAACGCGTCACAGGCGAGAATAGAGAAGACCCTGGGGCGCTTGAAAGGCAAACCGACCGCTGTCCGCGAGAGCCTGTATCTCGTCGCCGCGATTCTCACCGATTACGAGGCCTTCGTCGCCGCCGACGACGAGGGCGCCATGCGAGCCTACGAGGAGCAGGTCCGGTGAGGTCGCCGCCGCCCCCGCCCACCGGACGCCCCGCCGGGGCGACCGGCCCCGGCGGCGATTCCACCGAGGACCCGCAGCCGGACGTCGGCACGTTGCTGGCGCGGGCACGCGTAGCCACCCTGGCGGCGTTCGAGCCGACCGGACTGTGCCGGCTGGCGCTGGTGCCCGAGTGGACGGACACCACCGCCGCCCTGTTCGGCCTCGTGGCCGCCGACGAGCTGGCGGCGCTGCTCACGCGACTCGACGAGGCCGGGCTGATCGAGCGGCGGCGTTCCCTCGGTCCACGCCGGACGGTCCGGCAGGTGTTCTGGCTGCGGGCGTCCCGGCGCGACGAGGTCGGCCGCCACCTGCGCGGCCTGGGTCTCGACGTCGACGCCGAGGTCGACGCGCTCAGCCAGGTGATCGCGGCGGCGATCGAGGCGTCCGCGGGGGAGCTCGCCCGCGAGTTCGCGCCCTGGCTGGAGGTTGCCGTCCAGCACCGCCGCGACCATTCCGGGACCAGCCTGTTCCAGCGGGTTGACAGCCTCGTGACCGCCGCCGAACCCCGCCCGCCCGGTGTCCGCGTCGACCCGGGCGTGGGGCTGGCCGCCGCGGCCCGGCTCGTAGCCGCGGCGCGAATGATCGGCGCGGTCTGCGGTGGCACGCTCGCCGAGGCGGCCCGCCGGGCCGGCTGGCGGCTCGACCGCGCCCACCGCGACGCCCAGGACGCCGAATACCTGCGCGACTACCAGAACCGGGCCGAGATCGAGGAACCGCTCGGCGAGCTGCTCGCCGAAGACGGGCCGGGCACGCAGTGGGCCGTCCACCTGCTCGGCACCGGCGGCATCGGCAAGACGATGGTGCTGCGCTACCTTGCCTCGGGCGCGTATGCGGCCGCGCGGGACATCGCGCCGTTCCCCGTCGCGCGCGTCGACTTCGACCATCTCGACCCCCGCTACCCCGAGCAGCGGCCCGCGGAGGTGCTGCTCGCCCTCGCCGACGAGCTCGCCGGCTACGGACCCAGCCGCGGCTGGTACTACTCGTACCGGCGCTTCCGCGACGCGGCCAACGCCCTGCACGAGCAGCTCGGCCGCGCCGGCCCCGAATCCTCGCCCGCGGAGCAGGCCGCGGAGCAGGCCGCGGAGCAGGTCTACGGTTCGGCGGTCTATCCGGACCACGGCCCGGTCCGGTCGACCGCGGGCGCGCTGCGGGCCGCCGCCGCGCAGACGATCCGGGCCCTGCTCGACGAGGTCGTCCGCACGTTCGCCCGAGTGCTGCGGGAACTGGGCCGGCCGCGGGTCGTGCTCGTGCTCGACACCTGCGAGGAACTCGCCAAGCTGTACGCTCCGGGCACCGCGGCCCCGGCCATCGACCGCACCTTCGACCTGCTGGAACGGCTGCACGCCGAGCTCCCGGGCGTCCGGGTCGTCCTCGCCGGTCGCCGCCCGCTCATCCCCCCGTCCGACGCGGGGCAGCGCGCCGCCGGGCCGGTCCTGCGGACCCGCGCCTACGTCCGGGTCGTCCCGGTCGCCGGCTTCACCGCCGCCGAGGCCCACCGCTACCTCGACGCCCCGCGCCCCGAGCCGGACGCCGGTCTCGACGACATGGACCTGGACTCCTTCTCTCCACATACCGTCCTGCCCGGTCGCCGGCGCGGCGGCGCGTTGCGGACCGCGCTGCTGGACCGGGCCCGGATGCCGCCCACACCGGCGGGCGAGGTCCGCTACAACCCGTTCGAGCTCGCTGCCTACCGGGAGTGGATCGCCCGCGAGCCCGACCTCGACCCGGCCGTGCTGCGCGCCGCCGGTGACCCGCTGGTGGAACGGCGCATCATCGCCCGCCTCGCCGACGACAACGCCCGCGGCGCCCTCGCCATCGCCGCCGAGCTCGGCCGCTTCGACCTCGCCATGATCACCCCCGCGCTGCGCCGGGCCGGTCTCGACCCGCAGGCCGCGTTCGACGGTCTCACCGCCCAGGAGTGGACCCACGTCCGCGCGCTGGGCTCCCGGGGCGAACCGCTGGTGATCGAGGTCGACGAGCACCTGCGCGACCGCATTCGGGTCGCCGTCGCCGCCGAACCCGAGCGGTACCCGCTCAACCGGGCCCGGCTCGGCCGGGACGCGGCCGCGCTGGTCACCGCCGGCCCGCTGGCCGCGGTCGCCGCCGAGGCCGTCGAGACCGCGGTGCGGCTGCTGCCGGTCGCGGACGCCGCCGCCTTCTGGGTCGACCTGGAGGAACGGATCGTCGCGTCCGGCGAATGGGGCTGGGCCGCCCAGGTCTGCGTGCGCGCCGCCGGCGTCGAACGCCTGCGCGCCGACGGCCCCGCGCCCTCCCCGGC
>NZ_JAMPTM010000370.1 GCF_025403375.1 Frankia gtarii | reverse complement strand
GGTGGGTGGGTCAGGCCGGGGGCGGCGCGGTGACAGGTGCCGCTCCGGTGGCTGCATCCACGAGTTCCTCGTACGCCTCGCGGCTGGTCGTCTCGGCGGCGAGGCCCTGCGGCTTGCTGCTGCCGTGGAAGTCGCTCGATCCCGTCACGATCAGGCCGAGTTCGGCGGCGAGTCCGCGCAGCCGGCGCCGTTCGCCGGCGTCATGGTCGGGATGGTCGACCTCGACACCGCCAAGCCCCGCCCGGGCCATCTGCTCGATCACGTCGGGGCCGACCGTCACCCCGCGCCGGCTGGCGAACGGGTGCGCGAACACGCTGACCCCGCCGGCGTCGTGGATCAGCCGCAGGGTCTGCCAGACGTCCGGCTGTTCCTTGCCGACCCAGTACGGCCCGCCGGTGCCGATCCAGTCGCGGGTGAACGCCGCCGCCACCGTCGGCACCAGCCCGGCCTCGACCATCGCCGCGGCGATGTGCGGGCGGCCCACCGTCCCGGCGGCGAGCTGCGCCACCCGTTCCCACCGCACCGGATGCCCGGCGGCGGCCAGCAGGTCGGCCATCCTGCGGGCACGGACGGCCCGATGCTCGCGGACCCGCGCCCGAACCGCGGCGAAGGCGGGCTCGGCCGGGTCGAACAGGTAGGCCAGCACGTGCAGGGAGATCGATCCGCCGGGCACGTCGACGGAACAGGAGATCTCCGCGCCCGGCACCAGGGTGAGACCGGCGGGCAGCGCCGCGGCGGCGCGCCCGATGCCCGCGGTGGTGTCGTGGTCGGTCAGCGCGATGACCGTCAGCCCCGTCTCGGCGGCGAGCCGGACGAGATCCTCCGGTGAGACCAGGCCGTCCGACGCGGTGGAGTGGGTGTGCAGGTCGATGGTCATCCGCTGATGCTGTCAGCTAACCGTTGCCGGCGGCACCCCGTCGACGGCCGGCGGTTCGGGTGGTTACCGGCGGTTCGGGTGGTTACCGGCGGTTCGGTGGTCAGAGGTCGAGGCCGGTGAGGACCAGGACTCGTTCCTCGGTGAGGTCGGTCATGGCCGCCCGGACGCCTTCGCGGCCGATGCCGGAGCCCTTCGTGCCGCCGTAGGGCATTTGATCGGCCCGGTAGGAGGGGACGTCGCCGATGACGACCCCGCCGACGGCGAGGTCGCGATGGGCGCGGAACGCGGTGGCCAGGTCGTGGGTGAACACGCCGGTCTGCAGGCCGAACTCGCTGTCGTTGACCCGGGCGAGGCCGTCGTCCAACCCGTTTACCGCGGACACGACGAGGACCGGCCCGAAGACCTCCTCGCGCACGACCCGGGCGTCGGCGGGGACGTCGGTGAGCACGGTCGGGGCGATGCTCGCGCCGGTGCGCGTGCCGCCGCAGACGAGGGTGCCGCCGGCGGCGACGGCCTCGGCGATCCACTCCTCGACGCGGCGAGCCGCGGCGACGTCGATGAGCGGGCCGACGTCGGTGGCCGGGTCGGCCGGGTCGCCGCCGCGCAGCGCCCGCACCGCGGTGACGATCTCGTCGAGCAGCTCGTCGTAGACGGACCGGTCGGCGTAGACGCGCTGCACGGCGATGCAGGACTGGCCGGCCTGGTAGTTGGCGAACAGGGCGATGCGCCCGGCCGCCCGCGCGAGGTCGCCCGGCGCCGCGTAGTCGGCCGCGACCAGCACGGCGCCGTTTCCGCCCAGCTCGAGCACGACGTGCTTGCGGGGCACGGCGTCGCGGATCGACCAGCCGACCGGGCCGGAGCCGGTGAACGACACCACCGGCAGGCGCGGGTCCGTGACGAGGCCGGTGACCTCGCTGTTCGGGACCGGCAGGACCGACCAGGCCCCCTCGGGCAGGTCGGTCTCGGCGAGCAGGTCACCGAGGAACAGCGCCGACAGCGGCGTGCGGGGGGCGGGCTTGACGATGATCGGGGCGCCGACCGCCAGTGCCGGCGCGACCTTGTGCGCCACCAGGTTCAGCGGGAAGTTGAAGGGGGTGATCCCGAGCACGGGTCCGCGCGGGAAGCGCCGGCTCAACGCCAGGCGCCCCTCCCCGGTCGGGTCCGTGTCGAGGCGGGTCAGCTCGCCGGTGAAGCGGCGGGCCTCCTCCGCGCCCCAGCGAAACGTCGAGCTTGCCCGGGCCACCTCGGCCCGAGCCCAGGTGAGCGGCTTGCCACTCTCGGCGGTGATGAGCCGGGCGAGCTCGTCGCCGCGCTGCGCTATCTGCTTGGACACGTGCGCCAACGCCGAGGCCCGCACGTGCGCGGGCAGCGCCGACAATCGCGGGGCCACCTCGACGGCGGCCGTGACGGCGCGGGCGACCTGCTCGGCGTCGGGCTGCGCCACGGTGGCCACGAGGCTGCCGTCGAAGGGGTGGTGGACATCGATCGTCGAGGCACCCTCGGCTCGGTTGCCCGCCAACCAGAACGAGGTGACGTCAGCCATCGCGATCCACCCGTGTCGTCGCCATCGCCCGTCATCCTAGGCGCAGTCGGAACATCGGTTGGTTCAACGCGCCCGACCGGCCCATCGGCGCCCACCGAGGCTGAAGCGGGCGCTGACCTGGGCATCGTCCCCCGGCCCCGAGCCCGCGGCCGGGGGACGATGCCCAGATGGATGCCCAGATGGATGCCCAGGTGGAGACACCGGTGAGCGAGCAGGCGGGAGCCGACGAGATGATCCCTGCGAACGCGGCGGCCCGCGGCGGCCCCGGGCTGCCCCAGGTGCGCCGCCTCGTCACCGAGATCCCCGGGCCGCGTTCGCGCGCGCTGGCCGCCCGCCGGGCCGGCGCGGTGGCCCGTGGGGTGGGGGAGACCCTGCCCGTGTACGTGCACGCCGCCGGCGGCGGGGTCGTCGTCGACGTCGACGGCAACTCGCTGATCGACTTCGGTTCGGGGATCGCCGTGGTCAGTGTCGGCAACGCCGCCGACGGCGTGGTCGAGGCGGTGCGCGAACAGGTCGGCCGGTTCACCCACACCTGCTTCATGATCACGCCGTACGAGGGGTACGTCGCTGTCTGCGAGGCACTCAACCGGCTGACCCCCGGCGATCACGACAAGCGCAGCGCGCTGTTCAACTCCGGCGCGGAGGCCGTCGAGAACGCTGTCAAGATCGCCCGTTCGGCGACCGGGCGCGCCGCGGTCGTCGTCTTCGAGCACGCCTACCACGGTCGGACGAACCTGACGTTGGCGATGACGGCGAAATCGATGCCCTACAAGGCCGGCTTCGGCCCCTTCGCGCCCGAGGTCTACCGGGTGCCGCTGGCCTACCCGTACCGCTGGCCGACCGGCCCGCAACACTGCGGCGAGCAGGCGGCGGCGCGGGTGATCGAACTCGTCCGGGACGAGATCGGCGCGGGCGAGGTGGCCGCGATGGTCATCGAGCCGATCCAGGGGGAAGGCGGCTTCATCGTCCCCGGCCGTGGTTTCCTGCCCCGCCTCGCCGAGTTCTGCGCGGACGCCGGCATCCTGTTCGTCGCCGACGAGATACAGACCGGGTTCGCCCGCACCGGCACGATGTTCGCCTGCGAGGACGAGGGCGTCGTGCCGGACCTCATCACCACCGCGAAGGGCATCGCCGGCGGCATGCCGCTGGCGGCCGTCACCGGACGAGCCGAGATCATGGACGCCCCGCAGGTCGGCGGGCTCGGCGGCACCTACGGCGGCAACCCGGCGGCGTGCGCGGCGGCGCTCGCCGCGATCGGGCTCATCGAGTCCGCGGATCTCGCCGCCCGCGCGCGGCGCATCGGCGAGCTCGCGCTGCCCCGGCTGCGCGCCCTGGCGGCGCGGCACGACATTGTCGGGGACGTCCGTGGGCGGGGCGCGATGCTGGCCCTGGAGCTCGTCCGCGGCGGTGGCGACACCGGGCCGGACAAGGAGCTGACCGCAGCCGTCGCGGCGGCCTGTCACCGTCGCGGCCTGATCGTGCTCACCGCCGGCACCTGGGGCAACGTGCTGCGGCTGCTGCCGCCGCTGGTGATCGACGAACCGCTGCTGCTCGCCGGCCTGGACCTCCTCGACGAGGCGTTCGCCGAGTGCGCCACCGGCCGCTGACGTGCCCGGCGGTTCGGCACATCAGTGCTGGTGAGACGGTTGCTCGCGGTAGAGGGCGGGAACAGCCGTATCGGAACCGTCGACGTCCGGCGGCCTTTCCTCCACCTACGCCAGGAGGCGCCCGGTGACCATTGCTGCCACCTGCCCTCGTTGTCTCGGCCCGCTCCGTCCGCCCGACCTGTGGAGTAGCCAGTACCGGTG
Organism: Frankia gtarii; assembly: GCF_025403375.1. Taxonomy (GTDB): domain Bacteria; phylum Actinomycetota; class Actinomycetes; order Frankiales; family Frankiaceae; genus Frankia; species Frankia gtarii. The sequence goes on along the minus strand of NZ_JAMPTM010000370.1, from coordinate 1,550 downwards.
CGACGAGCACGGGGAGGTGAGCCCGTACCGGACAGCCGTCTCCTCCCGCGAGCAGGCGTTGCGATCCCTGGCCACGTCCTCTACCGTGCCGGTCTGGCTGCCGGAGCCCATGCCGGTGCACTGGTACGTCAGTGGGATCGGCTGGGCCGGCGACGACCGCACCGGGCCGCGGGCCAGCGCGCTCGCCCTCGCCGGCCCCTGCCCGCTGGGCGGACCGGCGGAGATGATCCTCGTCGCCGAGGCACCCGGGGTGGGCCTCGGCGCCCAACTCGCGGGCCTCGCCGGCCCCGATCCGGAGGCGCTGCCGGGCGCGTCCGAGGCCAAGGTCGAGGCCGCCGGGCATCCCACGGCGATGTGGCCGCTGGCCGTCCGACCCGACCGGGCCGCCTTCGTCGGCGAGGCCCGTGGGGTGTGGCTGTGGCTGGTGCTCTGGCCGGCCGACGCGGCGCTGATCCTGCTGGAACACCTGGTGCTGCGCGACGTGCGGGACGCCCCCGAGCTCGGCGAACGGTCGTTCTTCGGCGCAGTCAGCGAGCATCTGACCGTCGCGTCGTCCACGGTGCGGTGAGCGGGTCCCCGCGGCCGTAGGCTGATCCGATCGGATCAGCCGGCGAAGGGATCGGGCCAGCAGCATGACGGAACCGCTCTGCCCGCCGGCAATCTCGCTCCCAGCCGCTGTGGAGGTCGACCGGCGCCTGCTCACCGTGATCGTCAATCCGAGCGCGGGGCGCGGGCGGGCGCTGCGCCTGCTCGACGGCGTCTGTGTCGAGCTCGACCGGTGGGCCGCCGACGTGCGGGTCGCCCCCACCCGCGACCTCACCCACGCCGGCCAGCTCGCCGCCGAGGCGACCGCGCACGGCCGGGTCGTGGTGGCGCTCGGCGGGGACGGCCTGGCCGGTGCGGTCGCCGGTACGGTGGCCCGGGCGGGTGGGCTGCTCGCCGTGCTGCCCGGGGGCCGCGGCAACGACTTCGCCCGCGGCCTGGGTCTGCCCGCCGACCCCTGCCGCGTCGCCGCCGAGCTGGCAGGGTTCCAGGAACGGCGGGTGGATCTGGCGGAGGTCGCCGGCCGGCCGTACCTGGGGATCGCCAGCGTCGGTTTCGACTCCGACGTGCAGGTCATCGCCAACCGGACCCGGCTGCTGCGAGGGCGCCACGTCTACACCTATGCGGCGCTGCGGGCGGTGGCGGCCTGGCGGCCGGTGCGCTTCACGGTGACGATCGACGACGAGCCGCCCCGGGCGCTGCAGGGCTGGACGGTCGCCGCGGCCAACGCGGCCTACTACGGCGGCGGGATGCGCTTCGCCCCCGACGCCGACCTCGCCGACGGGCTGCTGGAGATCGTGCTGGTCTCGCGGACGTCGCGGCTGACCTTCCTGGCGCTGTTCCCGCGGGTGTTCGCCGGCCGGCACGTTCACACCCGCCACGTGCGGGTGCTGCGCGGGCAACGGGTGCGCATCAGCGCCGACCGGCCGTTCGCGGTGTACGCCGACGGGGATCCGCTGGCCGACCTGCCCACGGAGATCGTCGTCCGCCCGGCCGCACTGCGCCTG
>NZ_JAMPTM010000036.1 GCF_025403375.1 Frankia gtarii | reverse complement strand
TGGGCCCCAGCCGCTCCCCGCCGGTCCCCGCCGGTCCCCGCCGGTCCCCGTGCCGGGCTCCCTGCTTATCCAGAGGGTTCCGCGCCCGATTTATCCCTCTGGATCAGCAGTCGGGCATCCCGACAGCGCCGGTCGGGGTGAGGCGGAGTCAGACCTTGGCGGCGCGCACGGCGTCGGCGAGGCTGGAGGCCGGCCGGCCGATCAGCCGCTGCAGGTCGTCCGAGTCGACGTCGAGCGCACCGCCACGGATCGACCCGTCGATGCCGGCGAACAGGCCCGCCGTCGTCTCGTCGAGCCCGGCCTGGCCCAGCGCGGCGGCGAGCTCCGCAACCGCGACGTCGCGGTAGGTGACGGTGGTGCCGGTGACCTCGGTGATCGTCGCGGCCAGCTCGGCGAGGGTGAACGGCGTGCCGGCGAACTCGTAGATCGCGTTGTCGTGTCCCGAGGTCGTCAGGACCTTCGCGATGCCCGCGGCGAAGTCGGCCCGGGAGGCCCCCCTGATCCGGCCGTCGCCCGCCGCACCGAGGACGAACCCCTGGCTGAGGTACTGACCCAGCTGGGCGGTGTAGTTCTCGTAGTACCAGTTGATGCGCAGCACCGTGAACGGCACCCCCGCGGCCGCGAGCACCTCCTCGGTGGCCTTGTGCTCAGCGGCGAGGGACAGGTCGGTCACGTCGGCCCGCGGTGCGCTGGTGTAGACGATCCGCCCGACGCCGGCCGCCTTCGCCGCCTCGATCACGGCGGTGTGCTGGGCGACGCGCTGGCCGAGCTCGCTGCCCGAGACGAGCAGCAGGGTGTCGACCCCCGCCAGGGCGGCGGGCAGGCTCGCCGGGTCCGAGTAGTCGCCCGCCCGGACCTGCACCCCGCGCTCGGCGAGATCGGCGGCGCGGGCGGGCGTCCGCGCCACTGCGACGATCGTCGACGGCTCGACGCCGGACTGGAGGAGCTCCTCGACGACGAGCCGGCCGAGGTGTCCCGTGGAGCCGGTGACGGCGATGGTGGCCATGGATGTTCTCCCTGTCGGTTACGGTTTCCTTTGGTAAGTACTAACCATAAGATAGCGGCAGTCCCAGGCGGGATCGTAGGCTTGCGACCATGTCCTGCGAGCGTGATATGGCGATGGGCGAGCCGTGTCCTGGGGAGGTCGGTCCCAGCGATGAGCTCGTCAGCGATGTCTTCGCCCGGGGCTGCAGCTCGCGGGCGGCGCTCGAGGACGTGGGGTCCAAGTGGGGAATGCTCGCCATGCTCGCGTTGGGTGAGGGTAGCTACCGGTTCAATGCGCTGCGTCGCCGTGTCGAGGGTGTCAGCGAGAAGATGCTCTCCCGGACGCTGCAGCTCCTGGAGCGCGACGGCCTCGTGCTCCGCGAGGTGGTCAGCACGATCCCGGCGCGGGTCGAGTACTCGCTGACCCCGCTGGGCGGCCTGGTCGCGGCGCAGCTGCGTGTCCTCGCCGACCTGTTCGAGGGGTCGGCGGTCGAGATCAGTCGGGCTCGGACGGCCTACGACGCCGGCCGGAGGCCGTGACGGCGCCGGAACTGGCGGGGGTGGCCTCCGCGGTCGCGGTCGGGACATCGGCGAGACGGCGGCTCATCGAGTCGGCGATCCGGTGCGCCTGAAGCTTGGCGCGATCCGCATGCGGACCGCTGTGCAGGTCGTCGACGGTCGCGATCCACAGTTCCAGCCAGCGGGCGAACAGCTCGGGCGTGAGCCGGACGCGGGCATGCAGCTCGGCGTGCACCCCGAAGGCGTTGCGCCGGTAGGTCCCGGCCCGAAAGATCACTGCCTGCCAGAAGTCGCAGATCACCGGCAGGTGCGCGGGAAGGTCGAGCTGTGCGACGTCGACGAAGATGGGGCCGAGCCGCGGATCGGTGAAGGCCCGCCGGTAGAACTCCGTGACGAGCGCCACGATGTCCGCCCGCTCACTGATGTCCGCCCGCTCGCCGATGTCCGGCCGCCCGACGGCATTCGGCTGTGCCCGCATACCCGAGACTACGTCCCTTCGGATGGAGCAGGCGCCACCCCGTGTCGACCGTCCAGAACCCAATACCCCGATCGGGGCATTCGAATATGACTATCACCACACCTGCGTCCGCGGTGCGCGGGCGGTGCCGGTGCCACTACGGATGTGGGGGGCGACAGGTCCAGGCAGTTGGCGTACCGTCAGAAAGGCTTCAATGCGGGGTCCGTGTGCGGACTTCCGGCCGGCGGTGTTCCCACTTTCTCACCCGGCCGACCGCGCTTCGCGTCGGCCACAAATCCTGAGGTGCCAGATGACGTCGGGTCTGCCCGTCGACTCGTTCGACGTACTGCTGGTGGAGGATGATCCGGGGGACGTCCTCATGACCCGCGAGGCGTTCGCCGATGATCGGATCAGCGGCCAGCTGCACGTCGTGAACGATGGCATCGAGGCCATGGCCTTCCTGCGGCGCGAAGAGCCGTTCACCGACGCTCCCGCCGCCGACCTGATCCTGCTGGACCTCAACCTCCCACGCCGCAACGGCATCGAGGTGCTGGCGGAGATCAAGGATGACGAGGAACTGCGCCGCATCCCCGTCGTGGTGCTCACGACGTCGGACGCGGCCGAGGACATTCTGCGCAGCTACAACCTGTACGCCAACGCCTACGTGACGAAGGCGGTCGATTTCGATCGGTTCGTCGACGACGTGCGTTTCATCGACGACTTCTTCATTACGGTCGTCCGCCTGCCCCGCCGCTGAGCGCGGGTTCCCGGCGCCACACCAGGGCGAGGGCGAACGGGCGGCCGCGAAAGCGGCCCCGCTTCGGCTTGATGGCCAGCCAGGAATCGCCGCGTCCGCCTCGACCAGTCGGTCGCGGGCGCCTCGTTCTGCGGCCAGAGCCAGCATCGCCGGCGTCGGTCGAGTAGCACGAGGTCAAGGAGGACACCGGCGCAGTACGATCGCGCGCCGCCGGGCCCTCAACGCGGTTTCGGCGCGTGGCTCCGATGAGGAGCCACGCGCCGAACGCAAAGCTTGGGGGTGGTGCGACCTTAGGCGGGAGTCACGTTGTCCGCCTGCGGCCCCTTCTGGCCCTGCACGATCTCGAACTGGACGCTCTGGCCCTCATCCAGGGACTTGTAGCCGTCCGCCACGATCGAGGAGTAGTGGACGAACACGTCCGGGCCGCCACCGTCGACGGAGATGAATCCGAAGCCCTTCTCCGCGTTGAACCACTTGACGGTACCCTGCGCCACGATACTTTCTCCTTGCCGCGCTCCCGGTAGGCGTCCTTCGCGTACCGGCCTCGCACCAGACCCCGACCGATCCGTGGTCTGGTCGTGCCGTTCTCTAGCGTTAGGTCACGCACCGAGAAACAAGCAACACCTCCAGCCTACCCCCCGGTCGGCCCGGCGCGCAGTACCAGCGGCGGACTCGGGTTGGTTCGGGCCCAGCCGTCACCCGCCGAGCGCCCGGGTCAGCGCCAGCGCCGCAGGTCCCGGCCGGCCGGTCCGGAGCAACTCGGTTCGCAACTCCGGGGCGGGCCCGACGAGCGGGACGCCGCCCGGATCCGCCCGGAAAGCACCTGAGCCGTCGCGGTCGCCGTCATGCCGATCGTGGTGGCGGTCGCCGCCGCCGGCCGGTGCGAGCAGGGGGCCAGGTGCGAGCAGGGAACGAGGAAGCAACCCGAGGCCGTGACCGGCGGCGATCAGCGCCAGCAGGCCCGCGACGTCTGCGCCGTCGTAGCGCAGCTGCGACCGGAATCGCAGCTCACCCGTCACGACCCGAAGATCGGCCACCGAGTTCGCGATCTCCGGCGCGTCGATCCACCGGGCATCGACGAGGTCGGCCAGCCGCAGCCCGGTGCGCCGGGCGAGCGGATGCCCACGGGGGAGGATCACGGCGACCGGATTCGCGGCGATTCCGACCGCTCGAATGGGCCCCACCTCGGGTAGTCGCAAGGGGTCACCGGAGGCGGCCAGGACGTCGGCGAGGACCTGGGCGAGGCGGTCGGCGGCCAGCGCGTGGGTGGCGACCGTGAGCCGCTCGCTCGGCGTGCCGTCCGCACCCGCCGCGCCGTTCGCTGCTGTCGCACGGGTGGCGCTCGTCGGCGACCGCAGCGCCGAGATCGTCGCCCACGGCCGTATCCCCGACCTGCTGGATGCGTTGCGCCGGCGGGACGGACTGCCGGTGGACGCCTACTGGATCCCGACCAGCGAGGTGGCGGCCGCGGGGGCATTCGACGGCTTCGACGGCATCTGGCTGGTGCCGGGCAGCCCGTACGCCAGCGAGGCCGGCGCGCTCGCGGCGGTGCGCGCGGCACGGGAGCGGGGCATCCCCTTCCTCGGGACCTGCGGTGGTCTGCAGCACGTCGTGTTGGAGTTCGCCCGCTCGGTGTGCGGCTTCGCGCACGCCGCGCACGCCGAGGTCGACCCCGACGCGCCCCACCCGCTGATCGTGCCGATCGCGTGTGCCCTGAACGGTCACGAGGGTGCCGTCCGGATCACCCGCGACTCCCTCGCCGAACGGGTCATCGGCGCGGACCGCACAGTCGAGCGTTACTACTGCTCCACTACTGCTCCTACGGGATCAATCCGGACCACGTCGGCCTGCTGCTCGTCCACGGCCTGCGGTTCAGCGGGGTGGACGAGTCCGGCGACGTCCGCATCCTCGAACTGCCCGGCCACCCCTTCTTTCTGGCGACGCTGTTCCAGCCGGAGCTCGGCTCGGACGCCAGCCACCCGCACCCGGTCATCCGGGGCTTTACCGAGGCCGCCGTGGCGATGGCCGCGGCCCGCCGCGCGGCGGCGCGGGCCACGCCGCGACCGCTGGGCTGAGCTGGCCCCCGCGCCGCGATGCTCCGTCCCCGATGTCCTGCCCGGCCGTGTGTTAGTGGCTGCGGGCTGGGGATGAGCGTTGCATCCGACACCGACGTCAGCCGGGAGGCAACATGGCGAGCACGGTACAGGAATCGATCGAAGTCCACGTTCCGATTCGCACCGCTTACAACCAGTGGACCCAGTTTGAGTCCTTCCCGAACTTCATGGACGGTGTCGAGTCCATCGCGCAGCTCGACAACACCCACACCCACTGGAAAATCAAGGTTGGTGGGCAGGAGCGCGAGTTCGACGCCACAATCACCGAGCAGCTGCCTGACGAGCGGGTGGCGTGGAAGAGCACCGAAGGCACCACCCACGCCGGCGTGGTGACCTTCCACCGGCTTGCGGACGACGAGACCCGGGTGACGGTCCAGATGGACTGGAAGCCCGAGGGACTCGCCGAGAAGGCGGGTGCCGCCGTCGGTCTGGACGACCGGCGGGTCAAGGCCGACCTCAAGCGGTTCAAGTCGTTCATCGAGCACCGCGAGACCGAGACCGGCTCCTGGCGCGGCGAGGTGCCCCGGCCCGACGCCACCGGGCCCGACGCCACCGGGCCTGCCGGCAGCGCGGGCGGCTACCGCGAGGGCCGGGCGCCGGACGACGCCTCCGGCGGCGCTCCGGGCGCCTCGGGCTTCCCCGGCTCGGGTGGTTCCTCGGGCGCTCCCGGCAGCGGCGGCGCGCCGTACACCCCCGGATCGGGTGGTGCGGCCGGTGGCCGGGGCTCGGGCGCCCAGGACCGGACTCCGGGAAGCCCCGCCGGCGGTTGGTGACCACCGCGCAGCGGTGAACAACGAGCAGTGCGGCCGGTCCTCTTGCTGGACCGGCCGCACTGCTCGTTTGCTTCCAGGCCGCCTGGCATCGTTCCCCGCACCCCCGCCCGCTGGGAGGTGACGGGTAGGTAACAACCTTTCGCCCGCCGGACATGGTTCCGCGGGGCCGGCATAAGTTTCGATCCACCGCCCCCGACGGCGTGTGATAGTCCGAACGTCGGGGCGGCGCATCCGGCCGTGCCGCGAGGAGGAAGGACGTCGATGCGGGACCTCCGTTCCCTGCCCAAGGGGCATCTGCACCTGCACTTCGAGCTGGGGATGCGGCCGGCGACGCTCGCCGATCTCGCCGCCTCCGCGGGCATCCCGACCCCTCGTACCAGCGGATTCACCGAATTCGCCGGCTTCAGCGACGTGATCGGCGGGATCCTGCCGGTCTTCCGTCGGCCGGCGGACTTCGAGCGGCTGATCGACGAGATGGTCAGCGACGCGGCGGACGAGGGCATCGTCTACCTCGAGCCCAGCTTCTGGCCGTACGCCCACCTGGGCGTGTTCGGCAGCGCCGAGGCCGCCTGGGAGACCGTGCTGGCCCGATCGGAGCAGGCAGGCGCCCGGTACGGGGTGACGGTTCGCTGGATGGCCGCGGTGGACCGCGTCTACGACTCCCCCGAGCAGGCGGTGGAGGTGGCCCGCATGGCCCTTGCCCACGTCGACCGGGGAGTCGTCGGCCTCGGGCTGCACAACGACGAGAACGGCTGGCCGCCGGAGCCGTTCGCGGCGGCGTTCCGGCTCGCTCGAGAGGGCGGCCTGCTGTCCACCCCGCACGCCGGCGAGCTCGACGGCCCGGAGTCGGTGCGTGGCGCCATCGAGGCCTTGGGCGCCGACCGCCTGCAGCACGGCATCCGGGCGATCGAGGACCCGGCACTCGTCGACGAGCTGCTCGACCGTGCCACCTGCCTGGACGTCTGTCCCACCTCCAACCTGTTGCTGTCGGTGGTGCCGTCGATGGCCGCGCACCCGCTGCCGGCGCTGCTGCGCGCCGGGGTGCGCTGCTCCATCAACGCGGATGATCCACTGTTGTTCGGCCCCACCTGTCTGGAGGAGTACGAGCTGTGCCGGCGTGAGCTCGGCCTGTCCGACGAAGACCTGGCGGCCTGCGCGCGTAGCTCGGTGCTCGCCGGCGCGGCCCCGGAGCCGGTGCGGACGGCGGCCCTGGCCGGCATCGACGCCTGGCTCGCGACGCCGGCCCCGCTGACTGCCCCGGCCCCGCTGACCGCTCCGGCCGCGGGCTGAGCCGGGCGCACGCGGACGCCCTGGTACGCCCGGTGTCTGGAAGCGGCCCGGCGGCGGATGACCGGCCGCGGCGGGTGGTCATCGCGCCCGACTCGTTCAAGGGCTCGGCGACCGCGACGGAGGTCGCCGCGGCACTCGGAGACGGCTGGCGCTCGCGGCGACCCCACGACGAGATCGTGACGCTGCCGATCGCCGACGGCGGCGAGGGCACCCTGGACGTCTTCGCCGCCGCCGTGCCCGAATCGGTCCGCCATCCGGTGCGCGCGACCGGCCCGGACGGGCGCCGTCACGACGCCGAATGGCTGGCGCTGCCGGGGGGCGTCGCCGTGGTCGAACTCGCGCGGGCGAGCGGCCTGCCGTTGATGCTGGCCCCGGACGCCCTGCGGGCTCAGACCATCGGCCTCGGTGAGGTCCTGGGGGCCGCCCTGGCCGGCGGTGCGACGCGGATCCTGGTCGCCCTGGGCGGTTCGGCCTCGACCGACGGCGGCACCGGTGCCCTCGTCGCCCTGGGAGCCCGTTTCCTCGATGCACGTGGGGGGCAGCTGCCACCGGGCGGTGGTGCCCTGACGGGGCTCGCCCGGGTGGACCTGTCGGGGCTGCAGCCGCCGCCCCCCGGGGGGGTGCGCTGCCTCGTTGACGTCGACGCCCCCCTGCTGGGCCCCGCGGGCGCCGCTGCCGTGTTCGGTCCGCAGAAGGGTGCGGGTCCCGCCGACGTCGACCGGCTGGCGGCCGGGCTGCGCCGGCTGGCCGAGCTGCTCGGCGGTGATCCGACGGCCCCGGGCGCGGGCGCGGCGGGCGGTACCGCCTACGGCCTTTCCGCGGCCTGGGGCGCCGACCTGGCGCCGGGCGTCCAGACGATCACCGAGGCGGCCGGGCTTCCCGCCGCGCTCGCCGGGGCCGGCTGGGCGGTGACCGGCGAGGGCCGCTTCGACCGGACATCCCTGGCGGGCAAGGTGGTCGGCGGGGTGTTGGCCCTGGCCCGGGCGGCGGATGTGCCCGTGCTCCTGGCGGCGGGCCAGGTGGATGCCCCCCGGCCGGAGGGTGCGGTCGCCGAGGTCGCCCTGGCTCGGCTGGCGGGGGGTGTGCAGGCCGCGATGGCCGAGCCGCTGCGCTGGCTGCGCGCGGCCGGCGCGGAGCTCGCCGACCTGGCCACGGCGCCCCCGGCCGGCGGTCCCGCCGGGGGCGGCTGAGTTCCGGGGCCGGCTGACGCCGCAGCGGGATGCGCTGGTCCGGCCGTCCGGCCGGGGACGGGACGGGACGGGTTCAGACTGCGCGGTTCATCCCGGTCAGGATGTAGCCGATCTTGCGCCAGGTGTTCGGCCCACAGACGCCGTCGTCGGGGATGCGGCCGAACCACGGTGACGCATAGCGCTGCAGCGAGGCGACCCGTGCGGTGGTGCGCAGCCCGTACCCGCCGTCCGGATCGATGCGGTTGGGATCACCGGTCGGCGCCTCGTGGCCGAAGATGATGTTCAGCGCGTTCTGGAGCGCCACCACGTCCGCGCCATGGTCGCCCTCGCGCAGCGTCGGCCGGCCGGTGTAACGGTCGCGGGGATCGGACGCCGCGCCATGGTCGCTGCCGACGGCGAGCGCCAGGATGTCGGGGCGCCGCGCCGCCCGGCGGTCGCCGGGGCAGCTATGCCCGCCCCATGCCTGCCCGCCCATCCGGTGGGTGCCGAGGCCATATCCGTTCGGCGAGTCGGCGATCTCCCCTTTCCAACCGAACTCCCGCATACCCCAGTTGAACAGCTCGGCCAGCCTGGTGATTTGTACCGGTGTGTAGTCCTCGGTCTCGTACCCCTCGCATTCGCAGGAGATCCAGTACGGATTCCCGGCCGCCTGTGCCCAGGCCCGCCGATCGAACGGAACATACTGCTCGAAGTCGCCGTTTCTGGACAGCCACAGATGGGAGCTGACCTGGCTGGCAGTGTTGTCGAACCAGCCGAACAACGATCCGGTGCCGACCTGGACGTGCGCGATGAGTCCGCGAGTCGGCTGGATCATCAGGCCGGAGGTGTTCCGCACCGGCCGTAGTCGGGCCGGCGGGTAGAGGGTCGGCGTCATCGTCAGCGGTCCTCCGGTGCGCACGCGTCGTCACGACAGGTCCTCGTCTGGAAAATCACGATTCCGGGCCGCTTCCTCTTCGTGCGGTCAATAGTCCGTGCCGACCGGTGATGGCCGGCACTGGCCGGTACAGTCCTGCTTTCTACTCGGCGCACCGAGATGGTCATGATGCCGGGTCCGTGGTTGTCAGTCCGTATCAGGCAGGATGCCCGGACGTGCCGCCCACGGAAACCCGCATCGGTGGACCGGCGGGGCGAGGTCGCCGCGGGCCGGATCGCCCCGTCCGGGGGCCCGGCCCCGGACTCACCCGCCAGCCGTCTGCCGGCCGCGACGCCTAGACTGCCGGCCTATGTCCAGACCTGGCCGTCGCGTCTCCCGACCGGACCAGTGCCGGTGAGCGGGCGTCCGGTCGACACCGACACCGTCACCGTGGTCGCGGGGATGCCGCCGCGGGCCGCGCTCGACCTGCGCTACGAGGTCTTCGTCCGGGAGCAGGGCGTGCCGCCGGACCTGGAGTACGACGGCCGCGACGCCACCGCGGACCATGCCGTCGTCCTGGCCGCCGACGGTCGAGCGGTGGCCACGGCCCGCCTGCTTGACCAGGGGCCCCGTCAGTCGAGCGTGGAGCCGGTGGGGGTCATCGGGCGGGTCGCCGTCGCCGCCGCCTGGCGCGGTCGGGGCCTGGGCCGGCTGGTCACCGCGGCACTGGAAGGTCGGGCGGGGGAGCGTGGCCTGCCGGCCGTGGAGCTGCACGCCCAGACGAGGGTGGCGGACTTTTACGCTCGCCAGGGTTACCGGCCGATCGGCGAGCCCGACGTCGAGGCGGGCATCGAGCACGTGTGGATGCGCCGCGAGCTGCTCCCCGGCCTGCGGCGGGCGCGGGACTCCGACGCCGTCGCCCTACAGGACCTGATCGCGAGCGCATGGACGCAGTACCCGGGCTGCGTCCTCGACGTCGACGCCGAGGAACCGTGGCTGCGGGCCCCCGGAACGGCCCATGCGGCAACCGAGGGGGAGCCCGCTCGGGCCTTGTGGGTGGTCCCGGCCGACCCGATCGGGCCGGCTGTGATGGCAGGGCCGGCTGTGATGGCAGGACCGGCCGGCGGGGTGCTCGGCAGCGTGGCGGTATGGGACCGGCCGGCGAAGGGTTTCCCTGCCGCACCCGAGCGGGCCGAGGCATCCGAGCGGGCCGGCTGGGCCGAGCTGAAGACGCTGTACGTGGCCGCCGCCGCCCGCCGCCAGGGCATAGGAGCGGCCCTGGTACGACGGGCCGAGCGCGAGGCCCGGCGGTGGGACGCGCGACAGATGCGGCTGTGGACTGACACGCGGTTCACCGACGCGCACCGGCTGTACCTGCGGCTGGGCTATACGGCCACCGGCCGTCGGCGCGACCTGTACGACCTCTCGGCGACAACCGAAATCGAGTTCTGGCGCCCGCTGCCCCCGCTGAACGAACTGCCGACTGCGGCCGGCAGCTGAGGTCGACCGGCCGACCGTGGCCGAGGACGCGAACCTTCCTCGCCTTTCCACCGGCCTGCGTGCCCGATTCGTCCCGGTGGAAAGACAAGGAAGGGGTGGTCGGCGGCCGGACGATGCCGGTTTCGAGGGCTCGAGGGCTCAGGGGCTAGAGGGGTCAGGCGAACGAAATCCCAACGTCCCGCCAACTACCGCTATCCTGGCGGGCGATTGCTGTTCTATTTACGGGAATCCCGGACCAAATCGTGGAACGGGTGTTCCGATCCCGCGCAGATGGTTCACGGTCGTTCGCGGCCGGGTTCGAGAAGGAGGCATTCAATGCCGTATGCCGCAGCCTCGCGACGACGGACCGGGCGACCGACGCCCGCCGCCGCGGGGGGCCCGCCCGCTCCCGGCGACGTCCACCGACCGGCCCGGCTCACCGTGCGTCGGCGGGGCCGCTACTCTCGCGGATTCCGGCCGACCCTCGCGGCCGCCGGCGCCACGGTCGCCCTGACCGGACTGCTCGCCGTGGCCGACGCCGGGGTTGCCCGTGCCGGTGGCGTGGTCTGGGCGAGCTGTCCGTCCGGCCAGGTCAGCGAGGTCAGCGTGCCGGCGTCGGACGGTGCGCCGGCGTCCGGCGCGACCTGGCTCGAGGCCGGCTACTACGCCCACATCGCGACGTTCTGGCGGCCGTCGACGGCGCTGCTGTGCCGGACCGAGGCCGGTCGCGGGAGCGACGCGGGCGAGCCCACGTTCCGATTCGAGCATCAGGGCTGCCCGGGTGGTGAGGCGACCTTCGCAGTGCCGCGCCCTGCCGCCGCCGAGGCCGGCAGCGGTGCCGACGGGCCGCCGGTGACCTGGGGGACCTACCTGCCGGATGGCTGGTACGACCTGGCGGACACCAGCGACCCGGCGTGGACGGCGGTCTGCTGGTCGTCCACGCGGCGCTGAGCGGGCGCCCCCGGCGGCGCGCGGGCGCCATGACGACGTAGGGCCGCCCGGCGCCGAGCGGCGCCGGGCGGCCCTACGTCAGGCCGCCGCGGCGACCCTGATCATCTTCGGTGGAGCGGTCCCTGATGAGGGTGGCGACTAGTAGCGGTAGTGGTCGGCCTTGTACGGCCCCTCGACCGGCACGCCGATGTAGTCAGCCTGCTGCTTGGTCAGTTCGGTGAGCTTCACGCCGAGCGCGGCGAGGTGGAGCCGGGCGACCTTCTCGTCGAGGTGCTTGGGCAGCACGTAGACGCCGACCGGGTAGCTCTCGGTCTTGGTGAACAGCTCGATCTGCGCGATCACCTGGTTGGTGAAGCTGTTCGACATCACGAAGCTCGGGTGGCCGGTCGCGCAGCCGAGGTTCATCAGCCGGCCCTCGGCGAGCACGATGATCGAGTGGCCGTCCGGGAACACCCACTCGTCGACCTGCGGCTTGATGTTGATCTTCTCGATGCCGGCGGTCTTCGTCAGGCCGGCCATGTCGATCTCGTTGTCGAAGTGTCCGATGTTCGACACGATCGCCTGATGCTTCATCGCGGCCATGTGAGCGGCGGTGATGATGTTGAAGTTGCCGGTGGTGCTGACGAAGATGTCGGCGATCCCGACGACGTCCTCGAGCACGGTGACCTGGAAGCCGTCCATCGCGGCCTGCAGGGCGCAGATCGGGTCGACCTCGGTGACGATGACCCGGGCGCCCTGGCCGCGCAGCGCGTCCGCGCAGCCCTTGCCGACGTCGCCGTAGCCACAGACCACGGCGACCTTCCCGCCGATGAGCACGTCGGTGGCGCGGTTGAGGCCGTCGATGACCGAGTGCCGGCAGCCGTACTTGTTGTCGAACTTCGACTTCGTCACCGAGTCGTTGACGTTGATCGCCGGGAAGGCGAGCGTGCCGGCCTTGGCCATCTCGTAGAGACGGTGTACGCCGGTGGTGGTCTCCTCGGTGACGCCCTTGATGTTGCGCGCAGTCTCGGTCCAGCGACCGGGCTTCTCGGCGATGGTGCGGCGCAGCGTCTCCAGGACGATCGCGTACTCCTCGCTGTCCGAGGGGTCGGTCGCCGGGACTGCGCCGGCCGTCTCGAACTGCGCGCCCTTGTGGACGAGCAGGGTCGCGTCGCCGCCGTCGTCGAGAATCATGTTCGGGGTGCCGCCGTCCGGCCAGGCCAGCGCCTGGTCGGTGCACCACCAGTACTCCTCGAGGGTCTCGCCCTTCCAGGCGAAGACCGGCACGCCCTGCGGGTCGTCCTTGGTGCCGTTCGGCCCGATGACGATCGCGGCGGCGGCGTGGTCCTGGGTGGAGAAGATGTTGCAGGAGACCCAGCGGACATCGGCGCCGAGCGCCACCAGGGTCTCGATGAGGACCGCGGTCTGGATCGTCATGTGCAGGGAACCCATGATGCGGGCGCCCCGCAGCGGCTGGCTGGCCGCGTACTCCGCCCGGGTGGCCATCAGGCCGGGCATCTCGTGCTCGGCAAGACGGATCTCCTTGCGGCCGAACTCGGCCAACGCGAGATCCGCGACCTTGAAGTCGAAACTCATGCCTTCTCCTTCGACGCTCGGGCGGCTGCCGAGCCTGCGTGGCGGGGGCGGTAGTCCCGGGAACCACCCGCCGGCGGCGGTGGCCGTGATGCGCCGGCCCGGGAACACGTTTCCTGAGCGTGCCACATACGGGCATGGGAACGAAGACCCGGGCCGGCCCCGTGCCACCGTCGCCGGCCGCGTCCGTGCCGGCGCGAGGCGCGACGGGCGGCGGGCAACACCGGCCTTTTGCGCAGCCGCTTATCCGCTTACGCGCCTTTTGTCCGCTCTCGCCGTCCCGGCGGTGCTGGCGGGGCCGCGGCGGTGCACCCAACCCCGCTCGTCGGCCCAGACCAGCAGCGGAGGCAGGACGACCAGCGCGGACAGCAGGGCGACGGCAACGTTCAGGGCGACCAGCAGGCCGAAGTCCCGCAGCAGCGGAAGCGAACTGAACGCCAGCGCGGCGACGCCGATCACGGCGGCCAGTGCGGAGACGAGGAAGGCCCGCCCGGTGCGGGCCGCGGCCGCCTCGACCGCTTCGAGCGGCCCTAGGCCGCGGCGGCGTTCCTCCAGATGGCGTAGCACGAGCAGGGTCGTGAACTCCGTGCACAACGCGATGATCAACGGGCCGCTGACCGCCGTGAGCGGGCTCAGATCGACCCCGATCAGCAGGGCGATGATCGAGCTGAGGCCGACCGCGATCAGCACCGGCACCACCGACAGCACCGCCCGAACCAGGCCCCGGTTGTACAGCACGAGCAGGATGAACACCGCGGCCAGGGCGTAGTACGTCAGCTCGACCCGGTTCTTGGCGAAGTTCTCCAGCAGCCCGGTGCCGACGACGGCCAGCCCCGAGGGGGTGGCGCTGATGCCGGCCGGGGGGCGGACGTGGTCGCGGATGCCGTCGACGACGCTGGCCTGGCGTTCCAGCGACCCGGAGCCGGTCCGGAAGACGAGGTTCAGCGCCTGGTGCTCGCGGTTGACCATGGCGCGCTGGATGTCGGGCGGCGCCACCTGGTAGGCGAGCCGGATGTCCGCGCCGGTCGGCATCACGACGGTGGTGTTCGGCACCTCCATCATGTAGCTGATGGTCGTCACCAGGCTGGAGGCGTCCAGCAGGTCGTCGGGGTGGGCCGCGAGCTGCGCGTTGGCGAACCTGCCGACGAAGGCCGCCGTCTGGTCGTCGAACACGTCGCGCGACTGGACGAAGATGCCGAGCTCGCTGGCCGAACCGGTGCTCGCCCGCAGCGTGTTGATGTTCTTGATCACCTGGCTCTGCTGGTCGACCCACTTCTCGGGGTCGGTCTGGATCGTCAGCCGGTCGTCCGCGAAGATCCCACCGATGAAGATCGCGACAGCGGCCACGACGAGAGGGATCACGGTGATCCGCGGCAGGGCGCCCAGCCGGATGACGGTGCGACCCAGCGGGCCGTGGGTGTAGTCCTTCGGCGGCGTGGGCCGGCGCCGTTCCCGCGTGGTCAGCGACGCGGTGAGCAGCAGCACCGTCGCGATGACGATGACCGGCAGCCCGAGGGCGAGCAGCGTGCCGAAGTCGCGGATCATCGGAACCTGGCTGAACTCCAGGGCCAGGAAGGCGAGCACGGCGGCGACGGTGGCCAGCGCCAGTGCCGGCAACAGCCCCGCCAGCGCCGCCGCCACGGGGTTGCCGGCCCGGTCGAGCTGGGCTTCCTCCTCGACCCGGCTGTGGAGCTGCACGGCGAAGTCGATGCCGACGCCGAGCAGGACGGGCAGGCCGGCGATGGTCACCACGGACAGCGGCACGCCGATGTACCCGGCGAGCCCGAAGGCCCAGATGAGCCCGACTCCGACGACTCCGAGCGGCAGCAGCCGCCAGCGCACCTTGAACGCGACGACCAGCAGCCCGGCCATCAGCGCCAGCGAGATGACGCCGAGGGTGAGGAAACCGCCGCGGAGGTAGTTGTTGATGTCCCGGAGCAGGACGGCGGCGCCGGTGGTCATCGCTGTCGCGTGGTCGAACCGCAGGCCGGACGTGGCCCGCTCGACGATCCGCGCGCCCTCGCCCTCGGCGTCCAGCGAGGCGTTGCCTTCCAGTCGGGTGATCATCTGGGCGGTCGACGCGGTCGGGAAGAACGGCCGCAGCGACTTGCGGATCGCGCCGGTGTTGTCGTGGAGCAGGAAGTCGACCCAGGCCGGGTTGGCGAACGTCCGCTGCGCCTCGGGGATCGCCTGCATCCACTTCAGGGTGGCCAGCGAGTCGCCGAGACGGCGCTGCGCCGAGCCCGGATCCGGGTCGCGGCTCTGGGCGCCCAGGAGCATCTTCGCGGCCGGGCTGTCGAGGACGTTGCCGGTATTGCTGCGGACCAGCTTGTCGGTGAACTCCAGCGCGGTCAGCGGGGTGATCGCCGACTGGATGCGCGGATCGGCGTCGAGTTCGGTCTGCAGAGCCCGGAACTGCTCGATGTTGTGCGGGGTGAACAGGTCGCCGGCGTCGGCGCCGCGCTCGATCGTGAACAGGGTGAGCATCGCCTGACCGCCGAACAACGACTGGTAGTCGACGTTGTCCCGGGCCACCTGTGAATCGCTGTTGAGGTAGT
Source organism: Frankia gtarii (assembly GCF_025403375.1). GTDB lineage: Bacteria > Actinomycetota > Actinomycetes > Frankiales > Frankiaceae > Frankia > Frankia gtarii. The sequence continues at coordinate 20,665 of NZ_JAMPTM010000036.1, read as the reverse complement.
TGTCCTGGCCGGTGGTGAACTCCAGCCGATTCAACCCGTAGCCGAGGACGAGCGTGACGAGCAGGGTCACGACGGCGACGACACCGGAACGCCGGCCGTTGCGTGTGACGAGCGCCCGCCAGCGCCCGCCCGGGCCGTCCGGTGGTTCGGCGGGCCCGTGCGCCCGTGGACCGGTCAGGTTCCGGGAAAAGGGACCGCCGGGATCCCCGTCGGACGAGCTCGTGCGGTCGGTCGGGTCAGGACGGCTCGTCGGATTGTCGGCTGGCATGGTGCTTGGCGGCATCGGGCACGCTCCGGAGTCTTCTTTGGCCTCCGGATCAACGCAAAGTGACCGGTCGGTCCGAGGGCTGCATCCCTCGGTGTATAGCGTAGATCACATTCGAGGGGAGTAGCTCGGACGTTGATCTTTTGGAACTTCCGAATGGAACCGAGGGGGCACATTGCGTAATCGGCGGCGGAGGTCTCGACGCCTCATAGACGCGATGCCTTCAAGGCAACCCTCGTTCGGCCTGTAGGTGGTCGTAGGAACGGGCGGGCTGGGGAGCGGCCCCGTGCCTCCCCCGTGCCTCCCCCGTGAGTTACCCGATGGTGCCAGCGCGCGGCCGCGGCGGCCGCATCGTCGGCGGTCGGCCGGCAGATGGCGGGCCGACCGCCGACGGCGACGGCGACGGTCGGATTCGGACCGGCTGCCGGTGACGTGGAGCTCGACGGGGGGCACGGCTCGGAAAGAACGGTCTCTCGTGCCCGTCCGCCCCATCGAACGACGAATGGCGGACCACCGTCGACACCGCCGATCTCGATCACGACGCCGTGCCGCGGCGGGCTGCCCACGGTGCGGCCATGGATGACGAACCCGTCCCCGACGGGCGCGGACATCATGGCGGTCCATCTCCCTGCCGCTGTGGTGGTCGATGGCGTGCACCTGCACTGTCGGCGAGACACGGCGCCGACGGCCCCGGCTGGCCGGAAGGCCGGAAGGCCGTCGAAGTCGCGGCCGATCCGGACGAGGTGAGCGGCGGGGATCACAGCACCGCCGGGAGCGCGGGGGTCCCTGTCCGGTTGCACCCGTCACGGCTGCCCGGGTCGGCCGGCCTACGCCAGCTGCGGCGACCGGCCGGCCCACGGTACGGCTGGGAGCCGGTGGCGGATGCCCGTGCACCGGCCTGGGTTCCGCTCGGTGGGAGGCGGTCGACGACCCGGGCAGCGGGGAGGGCAGGACAGGACGGCGCGGGCGACCGGATGGTGCCAATTGCCTAGTGCGGCGGATGTCATGAAGTGAGTGGTAGGTCGGACTGAGAGCTACCTGTGGCGGAAATGAAGGCAGTGGGTTCCCTGTTGTTAATCTGCGGGTAAGGCAGCTGGGACAGGTGATCATTCGTCCGTCGTCGGTCCCACGGCCGGGACAGCTAGGCGACCCAGCGTGAGATGTCGAGAAGAGTTTCGGGACTGAGCCCTATCTCACATCTTTTTCTCGGCCTTCCTTACCGATCGGTCGGTAAGAACGATGGATGGGTTAACGGGAAGTGTCGTCATGGGAGGCGGATATGGTTCGAGACTGCTCGTGGTGAGCACGACGGGCCAGACCCTGCTGGGTGCGCCGGTCCGGCCGGCCGCGGTGGCCCGGGGCTCTGGCCGGGGCGATCGACCTGGTCGGGCGGTCGGAGCGCTGCGCAATAGCGCCTTCATCCTGGGTCAGGTAGTTCTGCTGGGCTCGTTGTACTGGCTCTACGGGCTGGGCCGGCACTTCGCCGTCGGCCGGGAGATCGAGGCCCTGCACCACGCGAAGCGCGTCTGGCACCTCGAGCGTCTGTTCGACCTGCCGAGCGAGTCGTCCTTCCAGTCCCTCGCGCTGCACTCCAGCCATCTTCTGGAGTTCGCGAACCGCTTCTACGTCGTGGTGCACTTCCCCGCGGCGATCACCTTTCTGCTCTGGGTGCTGATCTTTCAGCGGCCGGCCTGGCGCCGGGTGCGGACGGTCATCATGGCGTCGACCGGCGTCGCGTTGCTGATTCACATCGCCTACCCGCTGGCGCCCCCCCGATTCCTGCCACGGTTGGTGCCCGGAGTGAAGCTCGTCGACACCGGGGCGGTGTTCGGGCCGTCGCCCTACGGGCCGCACGACACCGTCGCCAACCAGTACGCGGCGATGCCGAGCCTGCACATCGGCTGGTCGATCCTGGAGGCCTGGGGGGTGATCACCATCCTGCGCATGCGGGCCCGGTGGCTCGCCATCCTGCATCCGATCACCACGACCATCGTCGTGGTCATCACGGCTAACCACTACTGGCTCGACGGCATCATCGGCGGCGGCCTGGTCGTGGCCGCGGTCCAGCTCACCCGGCCGGAGGTCCAGGCCCGGCTGCGGCTGTGGGCCATCACGTGCCGGCTGCCGGTCCGGGCGCTGCCCGCCACGGCGATGGCGTGCGGGCCGCCACCCGGCGTCGTTACCGGTGATCATCCAGGGGGTGCCGGCGGCCGGACCGTTACCGGGCTGCCGCGCGCCAGAGAGGACGCCTCGGCCGTCTCCGGCGCGGTCGTTGTCTCCGGCGAAATCGTTGTCCCTGACATGCTGACTGTCCCTGACACGCCGGCAGGGGGTGCTCCCCGTGCGGCTCCACCTCAGCGGGCCGCGGCCGAGACCCCCGGCGATCCCGGTGGCGCACCCGCGGGCGACGCCCGAGACGACGCCGCTGTGAGCTCCGACACCTGACGGGTCAGGACAGCCGCTCCAGGACAAGCGCCATTCCCTGGCCCCCGCCGCTGCACATCGTTTCCAACCCGATGGTCGCGTCGGTGGCGCGCAACCCATTGATCAGGGTGGTCATCATCCTTGCGCCGGTCATGCCGAACGGGTGCCCCAACGCGATCGCGCCACCGTGCACGTTCAGCCGCGCGAGTTCGACGCCGAGCTCGCGGTAGGTCGGGATGACCTGCGCCGCGAAGGCCTCGTTGAGCTCGACGAGGTCCACGTCGTCGATCGTCATCCCAGCCCGGGCGAGCGCCTGCCGGGATGCCTCGACCGGGGCGAGGCCCATGATCTCGGGGGACAGCGCGCTGACCCCGGTGGAGACGATCCGGGCCAGCGGGGTGACGCCCAGCTCACGAGCCCTGGTGTCACTCATCACGACGATCGCCGCCGCACCGTCGTTGAGCGGGCAGGCGTTGCCCGCGGTCACCGTGCCGTCGGGCCGGAAGACCGGTGGGAGCGCGGCGAGGGCCTCGATTGTCGTGCCCGGCCGGGGCCCGTCGTCGGCGTCGACGACCGTGCCGTCGGGGAGCCGGACCGCGGTGAGCTCCCGTTTGTAGAAGCCGGCGGCGATGGCCTGCGCGGCGAGGTTCTGCGACCGGTAGGCGTACTCGTCCTGCTCGGCGCGACCCACCCCGGTGAGCCGCGCGACGTTCTCCGCCGTCTGACCCATCGCCATGTAGACGTCGGGCAGCTCGCCCATGCGGCGGGGATCGATCCACGGCGGGGAGCCCGCGGCGGCCAGCGCTGCGGTCCGCGCCTGGGCGCCGGCGTAGCTGGGGTTCTGGGTGTCGGGCAGGCTGTCGCTGTTGCCCTTGACGAAACTGCTGACGACCTCGACCCCGGCGGCGACGAACACGTCCCCCTCACCGGCGCGGATCGCGTGCATCGCCATCCGGATCGCCTGCAGGGACGACGCGCAGTACCGGGAGACGGTCGTGCCCGGCACGCTGTCGAGGCCGAGACTGACCGCGACGACTCGGCCGATGTTGTGTCCCTGCTCCCCGCCCGGCAGCCCGCAGCCGAGGATCAGGTCGTCGATCTCGGTGGGATCCAGCATCGGAACCTGGTCGAGAGCGGCCAGGATGATCGTCGCGGCGAGATCGTCGGCCCGCAGCCCTCGTAGCGTGCCCTTGAAGGCTCGACCGATCGGCGAGCGGGCGGCGGCGACGACGACGGCGTCGGTCACGGTCGGCCCTCCTGAGGGCTCGGCGCCGCGGTCGGTTGATCGCGGGGCACTGCCAGCTAAATGATCAAACTCTAGCGCGGCGCGGGGTCCTCGGTCGCGGCCACGTGGCCGGCGTGGCCATGCCGGCCGCGCGGGCTACCCTGATCATCGGGGTCGACCGAGCCGGACGGGCGGGTGGATGCGCGAGGGACCAGCTCCGACGGGCGGCGCCGCGGCGCTGGCCGGGCCGGCCGACGACCTGCGCCGCCACGCCGCCGCGCTGCGCCGGCTCGCCATGCGGGTGGCTGCGGTGCTGACCGGAGTCCGGAGCGTGGACGCGGGAAGCTCGCCCCTGCGCGCCCGCCTGGCCGACCGCATGCACGTCTGGCAGGCGGCGCTCGACGCGGATGCCGAGGCGCTGGGCGCCCGTGCCGCACTGCTCGACCGGCTCGCGGCCGGGTGGCCGTCGCCCGCCCGAGCCCCGTGGCCCGTGGCCGCCTGTGCTGGATCGTCTTCGTCGCGTGTGCCGCCCGGGTCGCTTGAGCCGGCCGGGTCGCCGGTTGCGGGACTCGGCGGTACGGCGGTTCGCTTCGATCCGGTCCTGCTGGGCGTCCTCGCCGCGCGCCTGCGCGCGGCCGCGGCTCGAGCGGCGGCGCTCGGCCGCGAGGTGGCCAGCGCCGTCGGCGAGGCCGACCGGGCCATGACGCGGATGGGCGTGTCCGCCGAGATGTGCGGGGCGGCCCGCCGCGGACTGCGGCTCGTAGCCGTCGAGGCCCCGGATGCCGCCGCCGACCTCGAGCTGCGGATGTCCCGGCTCGCCGCGGCGCCGATCGCCCTGCGCCGCGCCGGCCCGAGCGATCCGTCCGAACGGATCGGTCGGACGCCCGGCGCTCGACCCGCGGCAACGGCGAGCCTGGCGGTGGCGGCGGGACTGCTGGCCCTGTTCGATTCCGATTCCGAGTCCGGATCGGATTCCGCGCCGGACGTCCCCGACGTCGAACGGCTGCGCGCGATCCGGGCGCGGCTGGCGGCTCTACCGGCTCCGGCCCGCGCGGGGGTGATCGGGCTGTTGCGGGACGGCCCGTTGACCGTCCTCGCCGCGATGGCCGCGCGGCTGGCCGGTACGGCGAGGCCGGGGGCGGTACTCGCCGCGGTCGAACTCGCGGGCCTCGCCGACGATCTGCTCGCCGGGGCGCCGACGGACCTGCTCGACGAGCTGGTACGCGCGTTGCCATGGCTCGAACCCGCCGCCCCGCTGGCCGCCGGCGGCCAGCGGTCGGGGCCGGTGCTCGGCGTCGACCGTTCCGGGGACGCCATCGTGCGCGACGGCGTCGACCCAGCCGACGTGGGGCAGGGTGCCGTTGCCGACTGCTACCTCGCCGCGGCGCTGATCGGCCTCGCGCGGCAGGATCCCGCCCTGCTCGCCGAACGGCTCCGGCGCAACCCCAACGGCACCGTCACGATCACCTTCTCCCCGGGCTCGGGCGCGACCGCCGACGTAACGGTTACCGCGACGCTGCCCGCACGCCGGGTCACCGCATCCGTGCCCCTCGACGGTGGGGGCGGGCGTGGCGAGGCCGTCCAGGAGATCGCGATGGACGGCGACAACGCCGCAGGCCAGCCCGAGCTCTGGCCGGCGCTCTACGAGAAGGCGTACGCCCGCCTGCACGGCGGATACCCCGCGATCGCCTTCGGTAGCGCCGCGGCCGCTCTGCGGACCCTCACCGGGCTGCCGGTGAGCCGGCGAGCCGCCCGCGCGACGAGCGTCGTGGACCTCACGGCGCTGCTCGGCCGGGGCGAGGTCGTCGTGCTCACCACCCGGACTCGGACCCGGCCCGGCGGCCTCGTCGCCGCCCACGCCTACCCGGTGCTGGCGGTGGATGCCGCCCGGGGGCGGGTGCTGCTGCGCAATCCCTGGGATCCAGCGCCGGACGAGGACAACGTGCGGTGGTATGCCTGGTCACAGGTCGTCACGGACGTGCATGCGGTGGTGCACGGTTCCACCCGGTAACAGCCGACTACCGCCCGCGGATGATCGCGACAGAGGCCGTGCTGTGGATCATGCACTGATGGCTCACCGAACCCAGCAACAGTTCGGCGAACCCGCCATGGCCGCGGGCGCCGACGACGACGAGGTCGCACTCCCGGCCGGCGGCGAGCAGCGCCTGGGCCGGTGAGTCCGGCACCACCCGGCGTCGCAGGTCGAGCCGGGCGGGCAAGGCGTCGTGCACCTCGACGATGGCGTCATCGAGCGTGGCCTGGGCCTGTTCCTCCAACGCCTGGATGATCTCCCCGGGTGCCTCGGCGAAGGGGAACGGGATGGCCGCGAGCCAGGCATGCACGGCGATCAGCGCGACCCCGCGCCGGTCGGCTTCCGCGGCGGCCCAGACCAGGGCGGCGAGCGAGTTCGGGGAGCCGTCCACGCCCACGGCCACCGCCTGCGCCGGCCGGCCCGGGGGCGACGCCGGACCGACACCGCGGGCGATCACCGCCGGCGCCGACGAGTGCACGGCCACCGAGGTGCTGACCGAGCCGACCCGCAGCCGGTGCAACAGGCCTCGTCCGCGGGCCCCGACCACGATCATGCGGGCGTCGTGCCCCACGGTGAGCAGGGCCTCCGCTCCGGGCCGATCCACGACCTCCTCGGCTACCGAGACCGAGGACCCGGCCGGCGTCGCGGCGGTGATCGTCTTGTGCAGTATGTGAGCCGCCTTCTCGGCCAGGTCGTCTGCCTCCTCCGGGTGCGCCGCGCCGCCGCGCCCGATCCCGACGACGGCCCGAAGCCCGCAGCTGTACAGCTCGGCCTCCTCGAATCCCCAACACAACGCCGCGTGGGAGCCGGGTGAGCCGTCGACTCCGACCACGATGTCGGCCATCTGCTGCCTCCTTCGCCGCCCCGGTGGCGCCGCGTCCGTGGAAGCACAGTCGAGGTACCCCGCCCGCTTGCGGGGAACCCTCGGCGAGCGGGCCTGGCGGGCGGCGTGGTGCCTCCATAGCCGGACAGATGGGTCCGATGCTGCGGACCGCCTTTTTACGGCCGTCCGGAGAGACAAAACGGGAGGAAGCCGGACGGCGGCCCGCTGGGGTGGTTCCACCGTGGGTTGCCGCCGGGCTCGCGCTACCCGAGACCCGTTCGTCCCACCTGTCAGCGGGAAACGTGGCGGTCCATGAGGCCTGGTTGGGCAAGAGGAGCCTCTCCTGACCCGTGATCGCCTCGGTTGGCCGCGATCCGGCAATGATCCACGTTGACTTCAGATCCTTCCATCCTGGGTTGAACGGGAATCTCCGGTGTGACCGATTGGCATTCGTCACCGGGTGCAACCAGTCGTTGCCTGCCGTGCCCCGTCCCGCATTCCTGGCATTGATGTATCGATCGGCTTCGGCCGACGCTGTCGGTCGGTGGTTGTCGCGCGGTTCCCCGGTGGGGCGGGCACCGGCGACGTGGTGAAGCGACGCGGGAATTACCGGCAAGGTCACGCAAAGATATGGCTGCTTGTTCGGAAGGGCTTCGGCTCGCCGTTCGCTGAAATCCGCGGCGGATGTCGGGTGGCGGGCTCGTCCGGTGGTAGAGGATCGGCTCGGCTTTCGCGGCCCGGGTCGTCCGTGGAATGTGTCCGCTCAGTGTCTGCATTCTCGTCCGTCGGCGCCGCGGGCATCGCCGTCGCCTCCTCGTCCCCCGGCGCCGGCGCGCCGCCGCCCCCGGCGGTGTCGGGAGCACGGCAGGGAGCGCGGCAGGGAGCGCGGCAGGAAGCCGCATCCGGTGAATAGCCTGCCCCAGGCAGCTGCGGGTTTCCGACGGGGTGGCGTGATTCGGCGCCATGCGCCGCGCCGGGGCCCGATCCGGGTGCGGTCGCGGTCGGCGGGCGGTGGCCCGTGGGCGGACTGGGACGGTGGGCGGCTCGAGAGGATGCCGGGTGAACCAGCCCGGGCGCGACGCCGGGCGTGGGTGTGGCCCCGCAGGCGACTTTTCGGCCCCAACTTCAGTTACCTCATCGGAAAAGCCGTGGCTGGGGTAGAAGAAACAGATCAAAGCAATGTCTGATTGTCGCTGGCGGTGCAATTCGCTGAATTTTTCGGCTGCTCAAAATTGCTCTGCGGATGGCTGGGTGTGGCCCTTCCGTGGCCGCATCCTCTCCTTTTTGCTTGGCAGCAGTCAGGCGATGTTTGATGTTTCTGTCACACCACGACTACCCAACGGCGGTGATGGAGTCATGTCCTCTTCATGTGACCGTGGTGGCCCTCCACGGGAGCCGCTTGACCCGGTGCGGAGTACGGTGCCTGAACAGACGTCGACGCGCTCTCGCCCCACCGAGCCCGTTCCGGTGGGGCTGATCCCCGGACGGCCGGCCGTGACCCCATCGGGTCCGGGCAGTCCGCCAGCATCGAGTGATCCAGCCGAGGGAAGGAGGCATGTGCCGTCGGACACGATCCAGCTCACCCTTCCCGGTGCGCTGGTTTCGGTTCAGGCGGCCCAGGAGTCGGGAACCCTGATCGCCGATCGCAGCGGATGGCAACGGGCCGTGTTACGCGCATCCATGCCCTCCGCGGCGAAACTCGTTGCGTGCACCCTGGCGAGCCACGTCGCCGAGGCACCGGAGTTCCTTCCCGTCGGGGCGGCGGTGACCGGCCCCGGTCTGGTCACGCTGCGGGAGGAGACCGGCTACAGCCGAACCCACGTGCAGCGACAGGTTTCCCTGCTGCGCAGGCAGGGTTGGCTGACCACGGTGGCACGGCCGGCCGCCGGGCGGACCACCCGGTTCGCCCTGAGCATCCCCGACTCGATGGTGCAGGCCGGTCTGGTGCGCCTAGTCGAGTCGACCGAGCAGGCGCGCGGCGGGGCCGACAGCGCCGCGGAACCCTCGCGCGAGCCGGGCCGCCGCCAAGGGCGCCGCAGCCACGCCGGTTCCCACCGGCAAGGCGCCCCGCGGCGCCGCACCCGCGCCACGTCGACCATGGGTAGCGAGACGCAGGACCGGGCCGGCGGCTTCGTCGTCGACCTCGTACCGTCGCGCGATCGTGGCCCTTTCGACCCCGACGCCCACCAGCATCCCGACGCCCAGCATCCCGACGCCCACCAGCATCCGGACACCCACCAGGGCTCCGAGGACCGGCGTCACGCGGACTACCCGATCCTGCCGACGGACGCGCCCGTTACGCCGGGCGAGCCTGGCCCCGGTGACGCAGGTGCGCCGGCGCATCACGAGGCCCCCGCGGCTCCGTCGAATGCAGCACCTGGTTTCGGCGCGTACTCATCCTTCGCCGACGAGGTTCCCGCCGACGAGGTTCCCGCCGACGAGGTTCCCGCCGACGAGGTTCCCGCCGCTGCCCAGCGGCAGAAGCCTGCGGATCAGGCCGCGGCGCACCAGGCGCCCGCGGAGCAGCCCCCGGCGGGCGGGCCGACGGCGGACGAGGCTTTGGCGGATGGGCCCCCGGCGCCCACGGTTCCGCTGCCTCCGCCACCGCCCGAGCCGATAGCCTTCGCCACCAGCCAGGTGATCAATGTCCTGGGGACCGCGATGCGCCGCCCGACCTCGGACTTCATGAAGATCTTCGGCAAGTTGCAGGTCATCTTCGAGGAAGACAACTGGGATCCGGTCACGCTGGCCCTGCACCTCGTCCGCATCATCCAGACCGGAGTGCTGGTCGGGGACGGCGACGAGGTCGACAACCTGTCGTGGCGCCTTGACCGTCTGCCGCGGGCCTCGACGGACTGCGAGTGCAGCTCCTGCCGGGAGCGCCGGGCCGAGCAGTCGAAGTCGCCGTCGGCCCCTGCCCCCAGGGGTCGGTTCACCCGCTCGGGCGGGGCGGGCCGCGGTGCCGGCCGGCCGGCCGCGACCGAGCCGAAGCGCTCCGAGGCCGCACAGTCCGAGGCCGCACAGTCCGCGGCGCCCCCCGTGGAGATCCCGCGGCCGCCCCTCGAGGCCATCGAGCGAGCCGCCCTGGTGGCGCGGGAGGCCCGGCTGCGGGAACGGCAGCAGGCTGCCGACGGCGCGGCCTGATCAGGTTCGGCCCGGCCCAGGCCGGTTCCGGCAGGGCCCAGGCGGGTTCTGGCTAGAGCCCCGAGGGGTTCCGGTGCGGCCTGATGCGTTCGGTGGCGGCGCAGCGGCGGCGGATCGCGCACGGCGAGCGGTGTTGCACGGGCCGGTCGGTGGCTCATCATGGGAGGCCGGCGTCGACGGCGGCAGGTGACGGGCATGGCAGAAGGCAGATCCGGCGGTGGGCACGACGCGGACGTGATCGTGGTCGGTAGTGGCTTCGGGGGCAGCGTCAGCGCGTTGCGCCTCGTGGAAAAGGGCTACCGGGTCCTCGTCGTCGAGGCGGGTCGCCGGTTCAGCCCGCAGACGCTGCCGCGCAACAACTGGCACCTCCGCCGGTATCTGTGGCTGCCGCGGTTGGGCTGCCACGGCATCCAGAAGATCACCTGGCTGGGGCGGGTCATCGTGCTGTCCGGGACGGCGGTCGGCGGCGGATCGGTCGTCTACGCGAACACCCTGTACCGGCCGCTCGACGCCTTCTACACCGACCCGCAGTGGCGCGGCATCACCGATTGGCGAGCCGAGCTGGCGCCGTTCTTCGAGCAGGCCGAACGGATGCTCGGGGTGACCCCGAACCCGACGACGACCTACGCCGACGAGGTGTTCCACGCGGTCGCGGACGAGATGGGCGTCGGCCCGAGCTTCGCGCCGGCACGGGTCGGGGTCTTCTTCGGTCGTGATGGCCGACAGGAGCCGGGTGTCGGAGTACCCGACCCGTACTTCGGCGGCGCCGGGCCCGGCCGCACGGGCTGTGTCGAGTGCGGCGAGTGCATGACCGGTTGCCGGCGGGGGGCGAAGAACACCCTGGATCGCAACTATCTGTTTCTCGCCGAGCAGGCGGGCGCGCAGATCCTGGCCGACACCACGATCACCGCCGTCCGCCCGCGGCCGGGCGGTGGGTACGAGGTCGACATGGTCCGGACGCCGGGTCTGCCCCGGCGCGGGCGGCGGACGCTGACCGCGGGACAGGTCATCTTCGCCGCCGGCACCCTCGGAACCCAGCGCCTGCTGCTGTCGTCGCGCGAGCGCGGCGACCTGCCTGCCCTGTCGCCTCGGCTCGGCGAGCTCACCCGGACGAACTCCGAGTCGATCCTCGGCGCGACGCGGTTCCGCCCGGACCGTCGGGTCGCCCGTGGGGTGGCGATCACCTCGTCGTTCTACCCGAACGGGCAGACCCACGTCGAGCCCGTGCGCTACGGCCGGGGCAGCAACCTGATGGCCCTGATCAGCGCCGCGATGACGGATGGTGGTGGCCGGGCGCCGCGCTGGCTGAAGTACCTGTGGGAGCTGCTGGTCCGCCCGCACCATACGCTGGCCATGGCGCTGCCCTGGCGCTGGTCGGAACGGACCATGATCGCCCTGGTGATGCAGTCCCGCGACAACTCGCTGACCGTGAACCTGCGCCGCGGCCCCTTCGGCCTGCGCTGGCTGACCAGCCGGCAGGGCCACGGCGATCCGAGTCCGTCGTGGATCCCGGAGGGCAACGACGCCGTTCGCCGGATCGCGGCGCGGATAGGCGGCTATCCGGGCGGCTCCGTGGGTGAGATCGCCGATATCCCGATGACCGCGCACATCCTCGGCGGCGCGCCGATCGGCGCGGACTCGTCCACCGGGGTGATCGACCCCTACCAGCGGGTCTTCGGGCACGAGGGCCTGCACGTGGTCGACGGTGCGGCGATCTCGGCGAACCTCGGGGCGAACCCGTCGCTGACCATCACCGCGCAGGCCGAACGGGCCATGTCGTTCTGGCCGAACAAGGGGGAGCCGGATCCCCGACCGCCGCTGGGCCGGCCCTACCGGCGGGTCGACCCCTGCCCGCCGATCCACCCGGCGGTGCCGGGGCACGCCCCGGGGGCCTACCGCATCGGCGAACCGGCTTCGGCGCCGCGCCGTTGACCGGTCACCGGTTCTGTCCGCGCCGCGCCCCGGTCAGCGGCCGCCGAGGGCAGCCGCTGACCGTCGCCGTGCTCGTCAGCGGGGGCGGCTGGGCTCGCCGAGCGTCGTGTCGACGCCCGGCATCTCCTCCAGGCCGGTCGTCGAGGTCGGCAGGCGGTCGTCGAAGGAACCGCGACCACTCGCCCGGTCGGTGGCCGCGGCGGAGCCGGTCGTGCTGCCGATCGGCGCCGGCTCGGCGGTGACCGTCGAGGTGTCCTGCTGCGTGAGGTAGCGGCGCGCCACGACGGTGCCCGCCGCACCCGCGCCGACGAGAGTGAGCGTCAGCAGGCCGCGCCGGCGCCGGCGATGCACCTTGGCGAGCTTGCCTTCGGTCTTGGCCAGCCGCTTCTCCAGGATCTCCTGGGCCTTGTCGGCCTGCAGGCGCGTCTTGGTCTCGTTGGCCACGGCGCGGCGCGAGCGCTGCCGCTCCGTGCGCAGCTCGGCGGCGGCACGGGCCCGCTCGGCGGACAGTTCCGCCTGGTACCGGGCCTTCTCGATCCGCCGCCCGGCCCGTCCGGAGACGGCGACGGCCTTCCCCGCGGCCTTCCCCGCGGCCTTTCCGGCAGCCTTGCCGGCGACGCGCTGGGCGGAGGACCCGCCGCGGGTCGCGGACCCGGAGACGTCGGAGATCCGGTGGGCCACCGTCACCCCGGCGCCCCGGGTGGCCGACGCGGCGGTGCCGGCGGTGTCCCCGGCGATGCTCGCCGCGCGGTGGGCGACGGTGCCGGCCCGGTCGGCGGCGTGCTTCGCCGTGTCGGAGAGCCCGCTGACCGGCGCGGTGTCGGTGACGTGCGAAATGCGGTCCTTCAACGTCGTGCTCATGGCGTCCTTCCCTGGAGCCGAGGTGTGGCGGGGGATCGCGGGCGGACAAGATCTGTGCAGTGTGCCGTACCCCGTCGGCGGCCCTCTCCAACGCGCCGACCCCCTGCAGGTGTGTCAGGCCGACCTGCGTGACATGCCTGGGCTGTGCCGAGGCTCGTCTCGGGCGGGCGTGTGCGGATGCGGGCGGTGCGGAACGCGGGGCTGCGCCCGGCGCATACGATCGGGTCCGGCTCGGGCGCCGTCTGACCCGACATCTACCCAGACCTGAAGAGAAGAGAGGCTCATGGCCGAGGAGCTGTACGCGACGTTGCGGACGACTCAGGGGGATATCGAGATCCGTCTGTTCCCCGATCACGCTCCCAAGACCGTCCGCAACTTCGTCGGGCTGGCGACGGGGACGCAGGACTGGACGGACCCGGCGAGTGGCGACAAGAAGACCGGGATCCCGCTGTACACCGGGACGGTCTTCCATCGGGTCATCCCGAACTTCATGATTCAGGGCGGTGACCCGCTGGGCTCCGGCCGCGGCGGCCCGGGCTACCAGTTCGCCGACGAGTTCCACCCCGACCTGACGTTCAGCAAGCCCTACCTGCTCGCGATGGCGAACGCCGGGCCGGGCACGAACGGCTCGCAGTTCTTCGTCACGGTCGCCCCCACCGACTGGCTCAACCGCAAGCACACCATCTTCGGCGAGGTGACCCGGGGCACCGACGTCGTCGACGCGATCGCCAAGGCGCCGACCGCCTCGCAGGACCGCCCGAAGTCCGACATCGTGATCCAGGAGATCGTCATCGACCGTCGGCCGGCCTGACCGGTCCGACCGGCGGGACCCGACCCCGGGGAGTACGACCTTGAGAGCTCTGGACGTGCCGTCGGCCGGCCGGTTGTGCCCGCCACGGCGTGTTCGACCCGGTCGCGCTCACGGGGTCGGGCGATGACCCAGCCGCCGCCGGAGCCGGCCGGGCCCGCGGGTGATGCGGGCTCCGGGCCAGCCGCGGCGGGCTGGCGGCCCACCATCGGCCCACCGGGTGGCCACGCGGGCTGGACCCCGCCGCCCGGGTCGGCCGGGCCGGTACCGCCCGCCGGCGGTCGACCGCCGGCGGGGCCGCCGGTGCCCGGGGCGCATTCGCCGTCGGTCCCGCGCTGCTACCGCCATCCCGACCGGGAGACGTACGTTTCCTGCCAACGCTGCAGCCGGCCGATCTGCCCGGACTGCATGCGGCCGGCGGCGGTCGGGTACCACTGCCCGGAGGAGGGCCGCGCGGAAGGCGAGCGGATCGCCCCGCGTGAGCACGAGCCGCGCACCACCCTTGGCGGCCGGGCGCAGCTCGCCCGGCAGGGGTTGGTCACCCAGATCCTCATCGGACTGTGCGTCGTCTCCTACATCCTGCAGGGAGCGCCCGGGCTCACCGGCGGCGGCACCAGCAACCGGTTCACCGACGACTTCGCGATGATCGGTTTCCCGATCGCGGCGGACGACCAGTACTACCGGCTGCTCACCGCCGCCTTCCTACACGCGGGCGTGCTCCACATCCTGTTCAACATGTACGCGCTGTACCTGCTGGGCTTCCAGCTGGAGGCGATCCTCGGCCGGGTCCGGTACCTGGGCCTGTTCGTGGCCGGCGCGGTCGGTGGGAACACGTTGAGCTACCTGCTCGGCGACCTCTACACGGCCTCGGTCGGCGCGTCCACCGCGATTTTCGCCTTCTTCGCGGCCTACTACGTCATCGCCCGCCGGCTGCGAGTCGATTCGCGGCAGATCCTCATCGTGCTCGGGATCAACCTGCTGATCACCTTCTCGTTCAGCAGCATCGACAAGTGGGGCCACCTGGGTGGGCTCGCGGCCGGACTGATCATCGGCCTGATCTACGCCTACGTTCCGCCGCGCCGCGCGTGGGCGCAGGCGGGCGGCGTCGTCGGGATGATCGCGCTGCTGCTCGTCGCCGCGGTCGTCAAGTCCTCGACCCTGGTCTAGTAGCCTCCCGCGGCCGGTCAGCCCAGCCGGAGCCGGATCTCCTCGACGCGCTCGGCGACGGAACCCGGATCGGTGCCGAGCTGGCGGCGGGTCAGCAGGATGGGGCCGTCAATCGTCTCCACCTCCAGGGTGCGCAGGTGCACCGCGCGCCGGTTGTGGGTGAGGGTGGCGGCGCGCACCCGCAGCACCGCCGCCCACGGCAGGTGCCGGCGGCGCAGGCCGTCGACGAGGTCGAGCCCGGCGGGGGAGACCCGCAGGGTCGGCCGGGCGAGCAGGTCGCGTAGCGCGAGCGTGCCCAGGCCGGCGGCGAGCACGCCGACGAGCAGCCGACCGGCGGCGTCGAGCGAGCCGACCCGCTGCGCGAGCGGGCCGACGGCGGCCACCAGCGCCGCCGCCGCGCCGGCGACGGCGTAAAGCCCGACCCGCCACAGCGGCGGCGACCAGGCAGCGGACATCGGCGGAAGGTCGGCGCCGGGCGGTTCCCCGGACCCGGTGGGCTGCGCGGTCACCCCACCACGCAACCACATCGCGCCCCGACGCACGGTGGCCGCGGGTCGGCGGGGCGCTGGAGAGCGACATGGAGATCGGCGCCGAGTTGCCGGGTGGCCGGGATGCTTGCACCATGCTGGATAGCGGCTACTATTCGCTATCTCATCAGCACTCATTGTGTTGATCTCGGTGAGGCGGGCGATGGGATGAGGGATGCCGTGGCAGATCGTGATCAGGGGGTAAGGGTGGCACATTCGCCGGTGCGGCGCAGCGGGGGCAGCCCGTTCCCGCCGATCGCCGAATACGGATTCCTGTCCGACTGCGAGACGACGTGCCTCGTGGCACCCAGCGGGAACGTCGAGTGGATGTGTGTGCCGCGGCCGGACGCGCCCAGCGTCTTCGGCTCGGTGCTGGACCGCTCGGCGGGCGGCTTCCGGTTCGGTCCCGACCGCACGCAGATTCCGGCCGGACGCCGCTACCTGCCCGGGACGAACATTCTCGAGACGACCTGGCAGACGCCGAACGGCTGGCTCATCGTCACCGACTGCCTGGTCGTCGGCCGCTGGCACCGTACCCACAAGCGCTCCAACACCCACCGGCGGACCCCCAGCGACTGGGACGCCGACCACGTGCTGCTGCGACTCGCCCGCTGCGAGCACGGCACGGTCGACCTCAGCCTCGTCTGCGAACCGAACTTCGACTACGGCCGCCATGCCGAGTCCTGGGAGTACGAGGAGGACGACTACTCCGCCGGCGTGATCTCCCATCCTGGCAGCAACATCACGCTGCGGCTGCGTACCGACCTGCGGTTGGGCTTCGACGGCCGGCGCGCCTTGGCCCGCACCACTCTGCGGGAGGGCGACACGGCGTTCGTCGCCCTGACCTGGCGCCCCGAGGAGCCGCTGCTGCCGGACACCTACCTGCAGGCCTGCGTCGCCGTGGACCGCACGACCGAGTTCTGGCGGCAGTGGCTCTCGCGCGGGATGTTCCCCGACCATCCCTGGCGGCGTCACCTGCAGCGCAGCGCGCTGGCGTTGAAAGGCCTGACCTACGCGCCGACCGGCGCCCTGCTGGCCGCGGCCACCACCTCGCTGCCGGAGACGCCACACGGCGAGCGGAACTGGGACTACCGGTACAGCTGGCTGCGGGACTCCACCTTCGCCCTGTGGGGTCTTTACACCCTGGGGCTGGACTACGAGGCCAACGACTTCTTCTCGTTCATCGCCGATGTGGCCGAGCATGACGACGAGATCCAGGTGATGTACCGGGTCGGCGGCGAACCGAGGATCGACGAGGAGATCCTCGGGCACCTCTCGGGCTACGAGGGCGCCTCGCCGGTCCGGGTCGGCAACGCCGCCGCGCTGCAACGCCAGCACGACGTGTGGGGAGTCGTGCTGGACTCCGTCTACCTGCACACCAAGTCGCGCGACTACCTCTCCGAGCGGCTGTGGCCGGTGCTGGAGCGCCTCGTCGAGGCAGCCGCGTCGCACTGGCAGGAGCCCGACTGCGGGATGTGGGAGGTGCGCGGGGCGCCGCAGCACTTCACCGTGTCGAAGATGATGTGCTGGGTGGCGCTGGACCGCGGCCGCCGGCTCGCGCAGATGCGCGGCGACACGTTGACGGCCGTGCGGTGGAAGGCGCTCGCCGAGGAGATCCACGCGGAGGTCTGTGACTCCGGCGTCGACCACCGCGGCGTGTTCACCCAGTACTACGGGTCGAAGGCGCTGGACGCCTCGCTGCTGCTGATACCGCTGCTGGGATTCCTGCCCGCGTCGGACGAACGGGTGAAGGCGACAGTTCTCGCGATCGCCGACGAGCTGACCGAGGACGGCCTGGTGCTGCGCTACCGCACCGAGGAGACCGACGACGGCATTGCCGGGGAGGAGGGCGCCTTCCTGATCTGCTCGTTCTGGCTGGTGTCGGCGCTGGTCGAGATCGGCGAGCTGACCCGGGCCCGCCAGCTGTGCGAGCGGCTGCTCAGCCTGGCCAGTCCGCTGGACCTCTACGCCGAGGAGATCGACCCGAGCAGCGGCCGTCATCTCGGCAACTTCCCGCAGGCGTTCACCCACCTGGCGCTCATCAACGCGGTCATGTACGTGATCCGGGCAGAGGACGCCGAGGCCTACGCCCGCCCGTCCCCGTCGACCTGACTGTGTGGCCGCCGACCTGTCTCGGCGGTATTCGCGGCATCAATGGTGGTTGTGGCACTAACGTGGGGGCGTGGCAAGCCTGGAGGTCAGGGACAAGCGGGTCGAGGTCGTCATGAGCGGGTTGGAGCGGCTCGGCGCGCTACGCGGCGATGTCTCGGTCTCCCTCGACGAGGTTCTCGATGTCCGCCCAGCACCGGAACCGTTCACCGAGCTCTGTGGATGGCGGCTGCCGGGGACCGGCATCCCGCGTGTGATCGTGCTCGGCACCTGGCGCTCCCGGGACGGCAAGGACTTCGCCGCCGTCTACCGGGGCCGGCCGGCGGTTGTCGTCGAGGTCCGGCCGGGCGGGGAGTTCCGTCGGCTGATCGTCGCCACCGCCGACGCCGAGAGCACCGTTTCCCGGCTGCGTGCTGCGGTCCTCGCCCGCTGACCCAACCGTCGCGCTACCGAATCCCGATGATGGCCTCGGCTTCGACCTCGACGACCCAACGCTCGTCGAGCAGGCCGGCGACGACGATCATGGTAGCGGCCGGGCGGATCCCCGCAAACAGCTCCCGGTGGACCGCGCCCACCGCCGCGGCGTGCTGGGCGCCGGTGAGGAACATGCGGGTGCGGGTGACGTCGCGCAGACCCGCCCCGGCCTGCGCCAGCGCGGCGCCGATGAGCTCGAAGCAGCGCCGGGCCTGCGCCTGAGCGGCCGTGGCCACCGTCCCGTCCGGCCAGATCGGGCCCGTACCGCTGACGAACACCCGGTCGCCGACCCGAACGGCCCGGGAGAACCCGATGGTCGTCTCGAACGGGGACGTTCCGGCGATGAGTTGACGATCGGTATTCATGCGGTCGCTTTTCGTCAGTAGCGCGCAGAGGTCGATATCCACACTTGTGGACAACGGTTGTGGATAAATGACACCGCTGGAAGTCCGGCCGGATGTGTCCGGGGCACCGGCCGGAACGACCGACGGAACGACTGGTACCCGGCTAGCGCCACTGGGTCGACACGGCCAGGCCGATAACGACGAACCCGAACCCGATAAGGATATTCCAGCCGCCCAGTCCCTCCATCCCCAGCACCCCACCGTTGGAGAAGTAGTAGACGAGCAGGTAGGCGATCCCGATGAGGAAGAAGGCCAGGATGAGCCCGCCGAACCAGGGCGGGGACGGCGGCCGGCTGCGGCGGGTCTGATTGGCGTTGACGCTCGGCGTCGGCTTCTTCGGCTTGCGACGTCGTGACTCGGGCACTGCGGGACTCCTCGGCTGGCCATACATGGACGAGCGGCGACCGCCGTCGCCCTCTCTGTTCGGCGGGTGGCAGTCCCGCACTGGGCAACAGGTTAAACAGCGGGACTCATGACACGCCGGTTGCGTGCCGGCGCGCGGGATTCTCTCCCGGCGACCACGTCCGACCGATCGCACCGACGTGGCATCACGGGTGTCGCTGGCCGCGTAGCGTGCGGCGAGAGGCGATACCTCCGACGCGGCGGACGGATCGTCCGGCCGGGTCTGCGGCGGCGCGTGTGTGCACGCCGCCGCCCGGCGATCCGCCGACATGCGGACGCGCTGCCCGGTCGGCGCGTCGGAGAGGTCGGCGAGCACGGTGGGGTGGACATTCGGCGTGCGTCGAATGGTGCGTGCGGGCCGGGCGTTCAGCGCGGGTCGGTGGCGGGCCCGGCAGCTGGTGGCGATCGGGCTGGTGTGCTGCCTCGGCGTGTTGGTAGGTGCCGCCGCCAACGCCGGGCCGTTCGCGGCCGGGGACCGCCTGCGCGGCTCCGCGGCTGCCCTGGGGCCCGGCGGCATCGCCGAGGTCGTGGAGAGCGAGTCGGAGCGGGTGGCGGCGCGCCGCGCCGCGGTGGCCGAGCAATCCCATCGGCCCGCGGCAGCCGCCGCGAACGGGTCGGCCGCGAACGGGTCGGCCGCGAACGGGTCGGCCGCGAACGGGTCGGCCGCGAACGGGTCGGCGCCCGACGGGCCGGTCGTCGTGCCGGGCGTCGGCCAGGGCCTGGCGGGGGCCGCGGGGCTGGCGCCGGTGCACGGGCCGGCGTTGACCGTCCAGCTCGACGACGCGCCGCAGGAGAGCCGCCGCGGCCCGTATCCGCGGGGGATCCTCGCGCCAGGGCCGGACGATCTGGTCGTGCACCAGCAGGATGTGCAGGCGGTCGTGAACGCCCTGTGGGCCGGCGGCGCCGAGGCGATGACGATCATGGGTCGGCGGGTCACCGCCCTGACGGCCGTCCGGTGTGTGGGCAACACGCTGCTGCTGCACGGGGAGGTCTTCTCGCCGCCGTTTCGGATCACCGCGATCGGCGGCGCCGCCGCCCTGCGCGCGGGCCTGCGCGCCAGCCCGCAGATCGCGATCTACCAGCAGTACGTCGCCGCCTACCGGCTGGGTTATCGGATCGACGAGGTCGGGGACGTCAGGATGCCCGCCTACGACGGGCCGCTGCCCCTCACCCACGCCGTCGACCCGGCGGGCCGGGCGGACTGAGCCTGCCCGGGTGCTGACGGTCCCGACGTGGCCGCCCGGAACCCGGACTGACCCGTTTAGGCGAAGGCGGCGGTGCGCAGGGCCTCGACCTCGGCGGACAGCTCAGGTGCCAGCCGGCGCGCGGCGCCGCCGTCGCCGCACTGGTCGAGCCAGCGGGCCAGGATCAGGTGGCCGCCCTGGGTCAGCACCGACTCGGGGTGGAACTGCACGCCCTCGAGCGGAAGCTCGCGGTGACGCAGCGACATCACCACGCCGCTGTCGGTTCGGCCGGTCACCTCGATCTCGGCGGGCAGGGTGGACTCCTCCACGGCCAGCGAGTGGTAGCGGGTCGCGATGAACGGCGACGGCAGGTCCGCGAGGACGCCGACGCGGTCGTGATGGACCTGGGAGGTCTTGCCGTGCAGCAGCTCCGGTGCCCGGTCGACCGTCGCTCCGAACGCGACGCCGATCGCCTGGTGCCCCAGGCACACCCCGAGCAGGGGGGTGCCGCGCCGGGCGCACTCGCGCACCATCGGGATGCTCACCCCGGCCGCCTCGGGCGTGCCCGGCCCCGGGGACAGCAGCACCCCGTCGACGCCCAGGTCGCCGAGCTCCGTCGGCGCGATCTCGTCGTTGCGCCGCACCACGCACTCGGCGTCGAGCTGGCCGAGGTACTGGACGAGGTTGAAGACGAACGAGTCGTAGTTGTCGACGACCAGGATCCGCATCAGTGCGCCACCTCTCCGCGTTCGGTTCCGCGTTCGGTCATCAGGCTCACCCGGCTCCGGTCCCGTTCTGCGGCGCCCCGCCACCCGCGCCGGCGCCGCCGCCGCCGCGGTTGGCCACCCCGCCGTTGGCGCCGGACTGGGCGGACAGGCTCGTCG
>NZ_JAMPTM010000369.1 GCF_025403375.1 Frankia gtarii | reverse complement strand
CCGGACGCCTCAGCCACGGCGTCCACCGGCCCCCCTGCGGCGGCGAGCGGCCGTCCCCGCACCGCGCGGAACCGGCCGTCCCGCGCGCGCATCACCGTGCCCAGCGACACCGCCAGCACGACGGCTCCGACCAGTACCCAGGCTCCCGTCACAGCTCCTACAGCATCCCAGCGGCGCCTGCTCTTCCCGGACCGGCACCATCCGCCGCATCACCGGCCCGCGGTGGCCGCGTCGGCGTCCAGCACGACGTCATGACCGCCGGCGGCGAAGGCAATGCGATCGGCCATGACAGTCGCCGAGGTGAGCTGCATGTTGAACGGCAGGCCGGCGACCGGCACGCGCACGGTGAGCAGCGCGGCGGCGGCCTGGCGCAGCGCCGGCGGCAGGATCGCACCGACCGACCCGGACAGCTCACGCGGGGTGAACGTGACCGCGGCGGGCTGGACTCCGACGTCCGCCGTCCCGGACACCGGGTAGGCGGTCCCCAGGATCTCGACCGATCCCGCGACCCGGATCCCCTGCCCGTCCGGGCTGACCGCGGCAGTCGAGCCCTGGCTGCGCAGGTAGGCGTTGACGTCGGCGAACGTCAGCTCCACCCGGGCGGTGAGCCGGTCCACCGGAATCCGCCGCACCTCGCCGCGGACGACGTCGGCGAGGGGGAGCCGCACGCCCGCGAGGTCCGCGTGCACCCGGTCCACGCGAACGTCCTGCTCGACGTGACCGCGCACGTCCACCCGCACGTTCCGGTAGTTCCCGGCGACGACCTGGGTGAGGAACGGGAAGCCGCCGAGCGACACCGTCGGACGAGACGGCAGGTGCTCGGTCCGCTGCGCCTGCGTGGCGATCTGGCCGGCGACGACCCGCGCGGCGACCCGGTCCACGACGACACCCACGATCAGTCCGACGACCACGACCACGGCCGTGATGCGCAGGCCTCGACCGGCCGGGCCGCTCATCCGGGGAGGTGCCGTCCGACCAGGTAGACCAGCGGCGCCGCGCACGCCAACGGCAGGATCGCGGCGAGCAGGACCGCCGCCGACCGATCCGCCGCCGACCGATCCGCCGCCGCGTCCCTGACCGGCTCCGCCGCACCGGCCCCGCCACCCGGTGTCCCCCCGGCGGCGGGCGATCCGGCCGCACGCGCGCGGGTCAGCACCAGATCCACCAGAGCCGCGACGGCCGCGCCCGAAGCAGCCGTCGCAAGCGCGGCGTTCAAGGTCAGGTCGTCGGGTCCGAGCGCGCCGAAGACCGCACCCGCGGCCACCGCGACGACCACGCCGAGCAGGCCGGCCGGCACCGCCGCCAGGCCGGCCCAGCCAAGTAGCCGGGCGGTCACGACGGCGCTGCCGGCGCCCAGCAGGCCGGCGATCACCAGCAGGTCGGCCGGATGGTGCGCGCCGTGCCCGGCCCGCAGCGCGAGGTATCCCGCGAACAGGGCGCTGAGGGTGATCCCGCTCAGCGCGGTGGCCAGTTCGGCACTCACCCGGACGGTGGGATCCGGCGCCGCGGTGGAGTCCGGACGGCCCGCCGGGTCCGCCTCGCCGCCGGCGCGCGGGGGGACCGGGGCGCGCAGCGTGAAGGCCCGGCGCAGCACCAGCTGGTAGAGCACCGCGACCACGACGGCCGCCCCGATGACACCGGCGACCGAACCGTAGGCGTGCCGGTCCGAGACCAGCAGGACGACATCGGCGAGCACGGCCCACGCCGCGACCAGCGGGATCGTGCCCGGGGAGGCGCGCAGCGCCCGGCTCCACGCCCACGCGAACGTGACCTGCTCGGCGGCCAGGACGGCCGCCAGCAGCCAGGTGGCGAGGGCGGCCGCGCCGACAGCCAGGCCCATGGCGATCAGGGCGGCGAGGGCGGCGAGGGGCTCGCCGAGCCGCACCCACCGGGTCGGCGCAGCGGCCGGCGGGGCCGGCTCCCCCGACAGCATGCCGCGGGACAGCCCGGGATCGCCAGCGCTCACGCGCGTCATGCTGCCATGCCCGGCTGACGGACCCGGCGCCGCACCGGCCGCGGGCCAGGTCGAGCGGGCGGAAGGCGGCTGAGAACGCCGGCGTTCTCAGCCGCCGGCGAACGGCGGCAGGGCCTCCACGACCGCGCCGTCGCGCAGGATGACCCCGGCCGGGTCACGCCGACCCACCGGCTGTTCGTCCACCAGGTAGGAGCAGCGCCGCAGCAGCGCGGGCAGGTTCCCCCCGTGGCGGGCCGCGACGGCCGCGAACAGCGCCGCGAGCGTGTCCGCCTCGATCGTCTCCTCACGCACCCCCGCGGCGTCACGGGCGGCGGCCCAGTACCGGACGGTGACCCGGGCGGCCGGCGCGGCCGGCGCACCCGGCACGGGCGATGCATCCGGCACGGGTGGCGGCCCCGGCACGGATGGTCTCGGGTCGGTGCCCGCCATCATCTGGCCTCGACCACCGCGCCGCCGCGAGGCGCCGGGGTGACCGCCTCCACCGGGCCGGCGCCGCCGGCGGCGAGGCTTGCCAGGTGCGCACCGATGCGGTCGAGCAGGCCCGGACAGACCCCGGCCTCGGCGTGGCCGAACTCGGGTACCAGCCACATCTGCGCGGACTCCCCGGCGGCCGCGGCAAGCGCGCGCGGATGTTCCAGGGTGAAATACCGATCACGATGCCCGTGAACGATCAGTAAAGGCATCGGCGCAATGGTGCCGACGACTTCGACCGGAGAGGCAGGAATTGGCACGAAAGCGCCGGGATCGATACGGACGCGTAACGCACCTCTTGTCACCATCCGGCCAGTGGCATGCTCGGCGAGCCAGTGGATCCGCCGCATCGGCGCGGTGTCGCGGACGAACCATCGGCTGGTGGCGCTCACACTGATGACCGCATCGGGGGGATGGTGCACGCGCAGCTCGTGACTCAGCGTACGGTTTTTGGCCAATCCGGCATGACGGAGGACCGCAGCCCCGCCCATCGACCAGCCAATGGTGATAACGCGCTGGTAGCCGAGCCGGCGAGCCTCGCCGACGCCGGCGTCGACGTCGAACACCTCGCGATCTCCGAAGGTGCATGATCCACTAGAGCGACCATGACCCCGCAGGTCCATGACCAGCACTCCTACATATTTTCGTAACATGTCTGCGACATGCCGTAATGCCGGATGCCTCATCGAACAGGAGAAGCCATGAGCGATCACGACCGCCAGCTCCCGCGACTCTCCGTGCACGACCCCAAGTTTTTGATCATGGTTCGTGGCCAGAATCTCAGAATCAGCGGTGGGCAGTAGCCCGTAGACGGTAGGAGCCGAGTAGGACACTCCGCTATCCTCCCCACATACCGGCCTTCGTTTCATGCCCATGACGGTCGTGAGACGCCCAGGGCCGGGCATCGAGTTACTCACCGGGTCGACGCTGCCCCACCACACACCACCTGGAGGAGTCGTCTTGAGCGTCGTCCTTTTGCTCACCAACGCCCCCGGTCCCTCCGCCGAGTCGTTTCCGTCCCTTGGTCTGCTCACGCACACGGTACGGGTCGCTCCGCTGGAGGCAAGCGCTCTGTTGGACGCTCCGCCCGTGGACGTGATCGTGGTGGACGGACGCCGGGAACTCGTCATCGCTCGCGGTCTGTGCCGGCTGCTGCGCACGACCGGACTCACGACGCCGTTGCTCGCACTGGTGACCGAAGGCGGCCTCGCCGCGGTGTCGGCGGACTGGGGGGTCGACGACGTCGTCCTCGACTCCGCCGGTCCCGCGGAGGTCGAGGCCCGGTTGCGCCTGGCCATCGGTCGGGTCGCTGCCGCCGGTGGCACGGCCGAGGCCGGTGTCATCCGGTCCGGCGACCTGTCGGTCGACGAGACCACCTACTCGGCCAAGCTGCGGGGCCGCCCGCTCGAGCTCACGTTCAAGGAGTTCGAGCTGCTCAAGTACCTGGCCCAGCACCCCGGCCGGGTCTTCACCCGGGCACAGCTGCTCCAGGAGGTGTGGGGCTACGACTACTACGGCGGCACCCGGACCGTGGACGTACACGTCCGCCGGCTGCGGGCGAAGCTCGGCCCCGAACACGAGGCGATGATCGGCACGGTCCGGCACGTCGGTTACAAGTTCGTGGCACCACCGATCGCGCCCCTGCCGGAAAACGCCACCGGGGTGTCCACTCGCGTCGACCGGGACGACACCCGCACACCCGAGCGGGTCTAGGCGCCCCCGGGCAGGCCGGCGGGCGGCGTCGATCGTCGACGGCGCATCCGACCTGACGATGCCGGGTGGGAGATGTCCACGTCTCCTGCCCTGCATCGTCGCGTCGGGGCGACGGATCACGGGACAGCCGGCGCCGAGAGCCCATACGGTCGTTCGGTGACGACCTCCCTGACCTGGCAGTCGACCCTGAGCGCCACGGACGTGGACGACATTGTGAGCCTGCTTGCCGCCGCCGAGCGGACGGACGGCACCGGGCCGGTGTCCGAGGACGTCCGGCTGACCCTGCGCCCCGACCAGCGGATCGGGGCGGGCCGCCACCTGCTCGCCGTGGCCGCCGCCGATACCGGGGCGGCGGGCACGCGGCCACCGATCGTCGGCTACGCGCATCTGGGCGGCGCGCTCGACAGCCGCCAGGCTGAGGTCGTGGTCCACCCTGGGCATCGTGGCCAGGGGATCGGCCGTGCCCTGGCCACCGCGCTGACCGAGGCGCTCGGCGATCCGCCCGCCCGACTCGACGTGTGGGCGCACGGCGATCTCCCACCCGCGGCGACTCTGGCCGGCCGGCTCGGGTTCACCCGAGCCCGGGTGTTGTTGCAGCTTCGCCGGCCGCTGAGCCCCGGCACGCCGCTGCCGGAGCCGCATCTGCCTGCCGGGATCACCGTCCGCGCGTTCGCCCCGGGCCGCGACGACGAGGCCTGGCTGGCCGTCAACGCCGCCGCGTTTGCCGATCATCCCGAGCAGGGTCGCTGGACGCTTGATGATCTGGCGCTGCGCCGGGCCGAGCCGTGGTTCGACCCCCGCGGTTTCTTCGTCGCCGAACGCGACGGTCAGTTGGTCGGCTTCCACTGGACAAAGGTCCACGAGGTGGATGAGACGCCGCCACCGGACACCCGCCCCGGCCCGATCGGCGAGGTGTACGTGGTCGGGGTGCTGCCCGGCGCGGGCGGAGCGGGGCTGGGGCGCGCGCTGACTCTCATCGGCCTGCATCATCTGCTCGCCGAAGGACTCCCGGCAGTCCTGCTGTACGTGGACGAGGACAACGAACGAGCCGTGCGGATGTACTCCGGCCTCGATTTCACCGTCCACACAAGCGATGTGTCCTACCACTGGCTCGGGCCGGCCGCGGACTGAAACTGGTCATCCGCCGCGGCGGGTCCCCAGGCCGGACGCCACGGTCGCGCCGCCGTGGTCGATTTCGATGACCGAGGTCAGGTTGGTGACGTGCAGCAGCCGGTAGGCATCCTCGTTGAGGTTGCGCAGTGCCAGCCGCCCACCGACGGAGCGCTGACGCTGGTGGGCGAACAGAATGACCGCCAGCCCCTGCGAGTCCAGGAAGCTCACCTGGGCCAGGTCGACGACGATGTCGCGGACTCCGGCGACGCGCGCGTCGAGCAGCGCCTCGCGCAACAAATCCAGCGATGAGTAGTCGATGTCCCCAACCGGGTGCACGACGATGGCCTCCCGGCCGATCACTTCGACGCTGATGCTTGGTTCCATGGCTCCGTTGACGACCGGACGACATGGGCGCCACGAGAAGCCGGCCGGGCTGCCTCCCGCTACGCGCCGCGCCCATGGCAAGCGCGACGAAGGTCAGGTACCCCCACCGCACCACTCCCACACCCGCCCGATTCCCACCGGGAAGCGGTTTTTCTC
>NZ_JAMPTM010000368.1 GCF_025403375.1 Frankia gtarii | reverse complement strand
GGGCGGGTCTCGGTCGCGGACCCGCTCGGGGCACCTGGCCGCTGGTCGACACGGGCGTCCGCGGGCGCTGTGCGCCCGATGGTCTCCACTGCGGACGTGGTCGCCGGGGTTGATGTGCTCTCCGGGTTCATGATCGCCCTCTCGTCGGCTGAGGGGTCCGCACGGGTGGCAATCCGGGCGGCAATCCGGACGGCGATCCGGACGGCGTGGCCGGGCCGCCGCGCGCCGGCGGATCCCAACCGGCGATCGCCGCGTAGAAGGCCGACGCCCGCGTGGCCAGCCGGTCGCCGCGGTAGTTCTCGGCGGCGGCGCGGTTGCGCGCGGACATCGCGGCGAGCGTGTCGGGTGAGGCGAGGACCTCGGCGATCCGTATCGCGAGCCGTTCTGGATCTTCGGACGGGACGAGGTCCTGCGGCGCGAGCAGCTCGACGGTCCCGCCGACGGCGGTGGCAATCGCGGGTACCCCGCGGGCCATCGCCTCGATGAGCACCCGGGCCAGGCCTTCCGTCCGCGACGGCAGGACGAACAGGTCGGCGGCGTCGAGCACGGCGCGCACGCCGGCCCGGTCGAGCGCCGGCACGAACTCGACGACGTCGGTGAGCCCCTCTCGCCGGGCGGCGCGGACGAGGGCGGCGTGATGGCGACCGGTGCCGACGATGACGACGCGCAGCCGGTGCCCCCACGCGTCGAGCATGCCGACCGCGGCCAGCAGGATGTCGTGGCCCTTGTACCGGCGGTCCTGCGAGCCGATCGTCACCAGCGTCGCCGGTACCGGCGGCCGGACGGCGCGCGGGCGGGCCGCGGTGAAGTCCTCGGCGTTCAGGCGACCGTAGGCGTAGGCGGCCGTCAACGCCCCGGCCGCCGGCGGGTAGCGGCGTTGCAGGGTCTCGCGGGTGACGTAGCCGACCGCCCGGGCTCCGGCGGCGTGCCGGGCCAGCCAGCGCCGCGCCGGCCGGCGCGCCCAGCGGCCGAACATCCCGCCGGCGACCGCCTCGGCATCGCCGATGATCTCCAGGGCGTAGGGCAGCCCGCGGGCACGCACCTCGGTGACGAGGGCCGCCCCGACCATGCCGGGCATCACCGCGAGGTAGCGGGTGTCCACGACCTGGGGCGCAAGCTGGCCACCCGAGTCAAGCCCCTTGGCGATTACGGAGCGTAGTGATCGCGCGGTGCGCAGATAGCCGCCCGGCCCCTGGTAGGGCGGCAACGCGACGACGCGGACCCCGTCGCCCTCGACCGGGAAGGTCGCTGTCACCGCCGGGTCGGGGGACGCCGCTCCGACCCGGGCGAGCACCACGACCTCGTCGAAGACGCCGAGGTAGCCGCACCAGTGCGGGTAGGCCTCACCGGGAGTGCGGGCCAGTACCGCGTCGTCGACTCCCCGGTGGAACCGTGCCTCCGTCGCGACGACAACTCGCATGGTCCCCGCCCTTCACCGATGCTCCCCCCAGGACGTGGACAACCTACAGCCATTACGCGACTACAGAGAGATACAACACTCACGGAGGGTCCGGACGCCGAGGCTCGTCATCCTGCGACGGAGGAACGAACGGGCGGGTGGGGCATTGCGCCCCACCCGCCCGGCCCTCACAGAGGTCGCACCCTGGGGGTGCAACCATGCATCCCCAGGGGTTGTGACTGCGTCGTGCGGGTTACGGCGTCTGGCTCACCGCCAGGCACTTCGCCGGGTCCGGTACGTCCGCGCAGATCTCGCCGACATGCCCGGACGACAGCGCGGTGATGTCATGCGCGTCGAGCGGCGCCGACAGCGGGGTCGCCCCGCTGTCGGATGCGTTGATCGACGCGACGCCCAGCCGGATCACGGCCCCGACCGGCAGGACTCCCGCGATCTGGATCACCACTTCGACGGCCCGGACCTCCAGCGCACTGGCGGTCTGGATCTGGCGGTTCAACACCACGTACCCGACCCCTGGCAGCGGGATGAAGGTGTTGGGTGCCACGTTCGCCGGGATGGGTACCCCGGCTATCGCCAGGTCGGCGAACTGGGTTCCGGTGGAATCGAGCACGGCGGGTTGGCCGTTGCTCTTCGAGGCGTTCGCCTGCGAGGTGATCGAACTGGCCGTGATCTGCCCGCTCAAGATATTGATGTTGGCCAACGTGATCTTCGTGGTGCCAAGCGTGGGATTACCCAGGACCGCCGCCCCCGAGGCCGAGATCACCCCGGTGGTGAGGACGCCCGGCCGGTTGATGCCGGCCAGGTTCGCTGTGGTCGATCCACCGTTACAGGGAACGCTCTGCGCGATGAGCGGGCTCACCGACAGCGGACCCGCCGCGATCAGGTCGGAGTACGCCACCCCGGTCACGAACACCGGCGGCTTCGGCAGGAAGCGCGACTGGGTGAAGCCCAGCGCGATGTCCAGGCCGGCGTTCGGTCCCGAGAGGACCTGCACCCGTGCCCCGATGGTGCGGATCCCGTTCGTCGCCACGGTCTGCTGGTTGAGCGTGATCGTCCCGATGCCCGGGAGCCCGATCACCGTGTTCGGAGCGATCGCGCCGAGCGGGATCGGGAGGCCGAGCACGGTCAGGCTGCCCAGCGAGACCGCGCCGGCGCTCGCGACGGTCGTCCCGGTGTTGACCGCGGTCGAGGTGACGGCGAGGCCGCTGAACCCGATCCGTCCGCCCAGGAGGCTCGCGCTGGCCACCGTGCTACGGGTGATCGCGACCTGGTTGTTGTTCGGACCCACCTCCGAGGTGGTCGCGGACTGGAAGACCGTGGCCGCCGAGATCACCCCCGGGACGTTGACGAGGCCCCCGGCGCTCACCGCCAGGTTCGGCTGGACGGTGCAGGAGATCCCGGCCGGGAACGTCGGCCCCGACGTCACCGTGCTACCCAGCACGACCTGTGTCCCGTAGGCGTACTGCTCGTAGGCCAGGGGGCTGGCGACGGCCGAGGCCGGGCTCACCCCCACGCCGACCATGGTGGCCGCGAGGACGCCACCGGACACGACGCCGGCGATGAGCCGGCGCGGTCCCACCCGGTGTGCCGCGCGGAACGAGCTTCGCATCAGATCCCTCCTTTCGTAAGTTGATCATTACTTTCAGCGATCATCCTAGGAGGGAAGGGCTGATAAATCGACTACTAGTAAGTAGTCAGTTTCGTTGAGTGAGTTTCGGGCGTGTCGTCGTACGGGTAGGTCAGAGTGATTCCACGGCTAGTCCGGCGTCTTCGTGCCGGGTCGCCTGGGATGGGACCGTCACGACGGCGGAGCCCGACCGCCGGGCATCGGTCGGACCGGGCAGCCAGCGGCGGGTGTCGAGCACGAGCCGAGCGTGCCGGGTCACCGTGTCGCGGTCGAAGGCGTCATGGTCGACGAGCACGACGACGAGGTCCGCCGCCGCGAGCTCGGCCGCGCCCGCCTCGACGAGGGTCACCCTCGCCGGCAGCCGCGCCGGGTCGACGTGCGGGTCCGCGGCGCGCACGTCGGCGCCGAGATCGGCCAGCAGACCGGCGACGCGGGTCGCCGGCGCCTCCCGCGCGTCGCCGGTGTTCCGCTTGTACGCCAGCCCCAGCAGCAGGATGCGCCGGCCGGCGACGGGCAGGTGCCGGGCGTTGAGCATCTCGGTCACCCGGCGCACGACGTGTTCGGGCATGTGGTCGTTGACGTCGTTGGCCAGCTCGACGAACCGGAAGCTGCGCCCCAGGCTGCGGCGTACCCGCCAGGACAGGTACGACGGGTCGATGGGCAGGCAGTGGCCGCCGACGCCGGGACCGGGGGTGAAGCGCAGGTAGCCGAACGGCTTCGTCGACGCGGCGTCGATCGCCTCCCAGACGTCGACGCCGAGCTCGTGGGCGAACATCGCCAGCTCGTTCACCAGCGCGATGTTGACGTGTCGGAAGGTGTTCTCCAGCAGCTTCGTCAGCTCCGCGGTGCGGGTCGAACCGACCGGGACCGTCCGTTCGATCAGGCTGTCGTAGAAGGCGGTGACGGCGGCCAGCGATGCCGGGCCCGTGCCGGAGACCACCTTGGGCGTGTTCACCAGGTTCCACGTCTGGTTCCCGGGGTCGATGCGTTCCGGGGAGTAGCCGAGGTGGAAGTCCACCCCGGGGTGCAGCCCGGAGCCCTCGGCCAGCAGCGGGGCGAGCAGCTCCTCGGTCGTCCCGGGATAGGTGGTTGACTCCAGGATCACGGTGGATCCGGTGGTGACCAGGGGCGCCAGGCTGCGCGCGGCGTCGACGATGTAGGACAGGTCGGGTGCGCCCTCGCGCAGCGGGGTCGGCACGGTGATCACGGCGACGTCGAATCCGCCGGCCCGCGCGTAGTCGAGAGTCGGCTCGTACCGGCCGCTGCGCAGGGCCGCGGCGAGCTCGGGGTCCGGGATGTCCTCGACGTAGGAGTGCCCGGCCGCGAGCCGGGCGGCCCGGTCGGGATCCACCTCCACTCCGACGACATGCCAGCCCATGGCGACGGCCCGCATCGCCACCGGGAGACCGACGTAGCCCTGCCCGACCACCACCAGCTTGTTCGATGACATGAGCAGAGTGTTGCTTATTAATTACATAGTGAGACGTAGCTGATTCATCGTGTCCTCAGCGCGCGGTGTCCTCAGCGCGCGGTGGCCACCGAGTCCATGGAGGCACCGCCGGCCGTGGGTGCCGTCACCGCCTGTGCCAGCACCCGGGCGATCCGCCGACCGGCCTGCCCGTCCCACAGCGCCGGACGGCGCGCGACCGGCGGATGCTCCAGGGTGTCCAGCGCCGCGGTGACGACGATCCGGCGGTCACGCCCGACCACACGATTCGTGCCCTCGACGACCGTCAGCGGGCGCTCGGTGGACTCCCGCAACGTCAGGCACGGCACGCCGAGCACCGTCGACTCCTCCTGGATCCCGCCCGAGTCGGTGAGCACGATCCGTGCGCCGGCCTGCAGGGCCACCGAGTCGAGGTACCCGACCGGGCCGAGCAGGCGGACCCCCGGCGGCAACCGGTCACCCACCCGGGCCGCCGTACGCGGGTGCGCCGGGAAGACCAGCGGGCAGCGAGCCGCGATCTCACCGAGCGCCTCGAGCAGACCGGCGAGCGCCGCGACGTCGTCGACGTTGGCCGGCCGGTGCAGGGTGACCAGCCCGTAGCCGCCGGGATGCAACCCGAGCTCGGCGAGGGTCGGCCGG
The DNA here is from genome assembly GCF_025403375.1 of Frankia gtarii. Classification (GTDB taxonomy): domain Bacteria; phylum Actinomycetota; class Actinomycetes; order Frankiales; family Frankiaceae; genus Frankia; species Frankia gtarii. The sequence continues at coordinate 720 of NZ_JAMPTM010000368.1, read as the reverse complement.
GCGAGCGCCTCGTCCCGGCGGGCCAGCAGGGTGTCGACCATGACGTTGCCGACGAGGTGCACCGACCGCGGCGCGGCGCCCTCCCGCAGCAGGTGTTCCACCGCGTCCGGCGACGGGGCGAACAGGTCGGCGCACAGCTGGTCCGTGACGATACGGTTGATCTCCTCGGGCATCGACCGGTCGCCGCTGCGCAGACCCGCCTCGACGTGCGCGGCCCGCACCCCCGCCTTGGCCGCGACGAGCGCGCAGGCAAGAGTGGAGTTCACGTCCCCGAACACGACGACGACGTCGGGGGCCAGCCGATCCAGCAGCGGCTCGAAGGCGGTCATCACCGCGGCCGTCTGCACGGCGTGGGAGCCCGAGCCCGCCGCCAGATGGTGGTCGGGGCGGCGCAGATCGAGCTCGGCGAAGAACACCCCGCTCATCGCCTCGTCGTAGTGCTGGCCGGTATGCACGAGGGTGGTGCGGAACCCGTCGGCCGCCAGGGCGTCCAGAACCGGCTTGGCCTTGACGAAGTTGGGCCGGGCGCCCGCGACGACCACCGCGTGCGGCCCCGGGGGCGCCTGCGGCACCGGGGGCGCAGATTGGGGGATCCGCTGGCCGGGCGGCCGCGCCGCCCGGCCGCCAGCCGACCAGCCGGCCCCCCCGGTCACGGCCTGACCTCGGGGGACGCTCCCTGGGCCGGCAGACCCGCGAACGGTGCGCCGACGGCCGGCGGGG
>NZ_JAMPTM010000367.1 GCF_025403375.1 Frankia gtarii | reverse complement strand
GGCGGTGGCGGTGGTTTCGCGTTCTACTGCCAGGTGGTCGACAACATCATGCTGGGCGTCACGCCGGTTCGGTGACCGTCAGGGTGCGATCGAGGCGTAGGGGTCGCGCAGCGGCTGGGCGGTGCGAGCCGCGCGGATCATCCGGCACGAGGGCGAGGCCGGTGTCGGTGTCTCGGCCAGGCGGACGGCGTCGCGCGGACGGCGATGTCGAGAACCCGTGGCTGGCTCCGTCCCCGCGACGAACGCGGCCACCATGGGCCGCCCCAGCACCGAGGAGAAACCCGATGGCCAAGTACCTGCTGCTCAAGCACTACCGCGGCGCCCCGGCCGCGGTCAACGACGTACCCATGGACCGGTGGACGCCGGCGGAGATCTCGGCCCACGTGCAGTACATGAACGACTTCGCGGCCCGGCTCGAGGAGACCGGCGAGTTCGTCGGCAGTCAGGCGCTCGCCCCCGAGGGGACGTTCGTCCGGTACGACGGCGAGGGCCGCCCGCCGGTCACCGACGGCCCGTTCGCCGAGACCAAGGACCTCGTCGCCGGCTGGATGATAATCGACGTCGACAGCTACGAACGCGCCCTCGAGCTGGCCGGGGAGCTGTCGGCCGCCCCCGGGGCGGGCGGGAAACCGATCCACGAGTGGCTCGAGGTACGCCCGTTCCTGACCGCGCCACCCACCATCACGCAGTGACCTGCGACGTGAACGGACCTCCGACGTGAACGGACCTGCGACGTGAACGGACCTGCGACGTGAACGGACCTCTGCGGGTGGACGAGGTCCTGCTCCGCAGCCTCACGCCGAGCGTGCTCGGGATCCTCGTGCGCCGCGGAGCCGACTTCGCGGCGGCCGAGGACGCCATGCAGGACGCGCTGGTCGAGGCGGTCCGCGTCTGGCCGACCGCCCCACCGCGGGACCCGAAGGGCTGGCTGGTCACCGTGGCCTGGCGCCGGTTCCTCGACGCGACCCGGGCGGACACGGCCCGCCGTCGGCGAGAGGACCTTTTCGACGACGAGCCGGCACCCGGCCCCGCACCCGCCGTGGACGACACCCTCCAGCTCTACTTCCTGTGCTCCCACCCGTCGCTGACGCCGTCGTCCGCGGTCGCGCTCACGCTGCGCGCCGTCGGCGGGCTGACCACCCGCCAGATCGCCCACGCCTACCTGGTGCCCGAGGCGACCATGGCGCAGCGCATCAGCCGGGCCAAGCGCACCGTGGCCAGCGTGCGGTTCGACCAGCCCGGCGACGTCGCCACCGTGCTGCGCGTCCTCTACCTGGTCTTCAACGAGGGCTACTCCGGCGACGTCGACCTCGCCGCCGAGGCCATCCGGCTCACCCGGCAGCTCACGGCCGTGATCGACCACCCCGAGGTGGCGGGACTACTCGCCCTCATGCTGCTCCACCACGCCCGGCGCGCCGCCCGGACCACGCCCGACGGCAGCCTGGTGCCACTCGCCGAGCAGGACCGCCGCCGGTGGGACACCGAGTCGATCGCCGAGGGCGTCGAGATCCTGCAGGCGGCCCTCGCCCGCGACCGCCTCGGCGAGTTCCAGGCCCAGGCCGCCATCGCGGCGCTGCACGCCGACGCGCCCACCGCCGGGGAGACCGACTGGGTGCAGATCGTCGAGTGGTACGACGAGCTCGCGCGCCTGACCGACAGCCCGGTCGTCCGGCTCAACCGCGCGGTGGCCGTCGGCCAGGCCGACGGACCACGCGCCGGCCTGGCGGCACTCGCCACGCTGGACGACTCGCTGCCCCGCCACACCGCGGTGGCGGCCTACCTCCACGAACGCGACGGCGACCAGGCGACGGCGGCACAGCTGTACGCCGAAGCGGCCCACAAGGCACCCAACCTCGCCGAACGCGACCACCTGACGCGCCAGGCCGCCCGGCTCAACGCCCGCCGGCACCACTGACGGATGGTGTCCCAACAGACCGGCCCGGTGAAGTGCCCGGTGAAGATGGCCCAGCTCCGATGGGCGTACTTCGGCAAGCGGATCGCGTTCAGGGCCAACGACGCCGCGGCGAACACCGTGGGTCTCTACCCGGTGGTGGGAAGAGTTCGAACCGGTCTCAACGTCCGTCCGGGCCGCGCCGATCGGGTCGTCATCGGCCGCTCATCTCGTGCGGAGCGTCACCGGGGCGGGATAGCGTATGAAATTGGCCGTCGCTTCGACGGCCCTGGACGCCGGGTCGATGCCCGTCGCCCAGCCCAAAATGAGGAGCGCACAGATGCTGCGTGTCGGCGACACCGCGCCAGACTTCGAGCTGCCGGACGAGGTCAACACCCCTCGCAGGCTTTCCACTCTCCTGACGGACGGTCCGGTCGTCCTGTTCTTCTACCCGGCGGCGATGACCAAGGGCTGCACCGCGGAGAGCTGTCATTTCCGGGACCTCGCGGCGGAGTTCGCCAAGATCGGCGCCCAGCGGGTCGGTATCAGCACGGACACCGTGGACAAGCAGAAGAAGTTCTCCGACAAACACTCCTTCGACTATCCGCTGCTTTCGGACGCCGACGGCAGCGTGTCGCGCGCGTTCGGCGTGAAGCGGCCGATCGACCTGCTGCGGGTCAAGCGCGCCACCTTCGTGATCGGTACGGACCGGGTCATCATCGAGGCCATCAGCAGTGAGCTGAACATGAACACGCACGCCGACAGCGCGCTGGCCGCGTTGGGCAGATAGGACGGCCGGTGGACGCGTCCGACTCGACAACGCGGGTCCACCGCGGCCCATACAGCGCCACCCGCTCACCCGGCCAGGCCCGATCGCCGACGGCTGGCCAGATGAGCGCGGTCAGAAAGGCGTCAGCGCCACCCGTGGGGCAGGAGGGCGCCGCCCAGCACGCGGACCGTCAGGATGACGATGACGCCGGCCAGCACAGGTACCACCACCAGGCGTTCGACCCTGCCGTCGGTGCGGGGGACCAGGACGACCCCCATCCGCCAGTTCACCGGCCAGAGCAGGAGGCAGCCTCGGGGGGTCAGGCAGTCACCGATCAGGTGCGCAAGGCACCCCAGGACAACCGGGTAGGCGACGAAGCCCATGTCCAGGCCGTGCATCAGATAGACGGCGACCCCAGCCGTCACGCAGTCCTTCAGACCCGACCAGAACTCGTGCCCCTCGAAGTCCAGGCCGAGGCCGCGCAGCCCGAAGCCGACGAGGACGAACAGCGCCGCCCACCAGCCATACCGTAAATGGTCCGCCAACAGGCTCATCGCAACACCCATGGCGAGCGCGAAAAGCAGGGAGTGGGTGGCGTGCCGATGGCCGCCGCTGGCCCGGCTCACCCATCGGCAGATCGTCCGACTGACCGGGCCGAGGGTGTTCGCGATCCGGCCATTGGGATGGTCGATGTCGGGCAGCAGGCCCGCACCCGCGGCCACCACCCCGCCAGCCATCACCTGATGGGACGACAACGACAGCGCGTAGGTCCCCAGCCAGTCCTGCCGGCCCAGGACAGGCACGACGGCCAGCCAGAGCGCCGCACCGCTCAGCGCATGCGTCCGCCCCATCACCGCTGACAAACCTCATGGATCGACATTCGGCGGACTCTAGCCCGACGTTTCCACCGGCCACACCGGGCGTGCCCGGCCGGTCCGGCCGGGCCAGCCGTGACGCCACGGCGGTGGCGCCGGGTTCCTGGCGGGCTTCACGGACCGCAGCGAGCGGTCTTTGCTACCAGGCGAAGTGCTCGGGGGCCGTCCGGTAGCCCGGGAAAATCTCGTCCAGCCGGGCAAGCGCCTTCTCGTCCAGGTGGACGTCGAGCGCCCGGACAGCGTCGTCAAGCTGCTGCTGGATGCGCGGGCCGACGATCGGCGCGGTGACGGCCGGCTGGTGCAGCAGCCAGGCGAGCGCGACGTCGCCGGGCTCGTGGCCGAGCTCGGCGGCGAAGTCCTCGTAGGCCTCGATCTGGGGGCGCCTGGCCTCCAGGGACTGCGCGGCACGCCCTTCGAGGCGCCGCCTGCCCTCGCGCTCCTTGCGCAACACGCCGCCGAGCAGCCCGCTCTGCAGCGGCGACCACGGCAGGAGGCCCACGCCGTAGTGCTGCGCGGCGGGCAGCACCTCCAGCTCGATCTCCCGGGTGAGGAGGTTGTAGATCGGCTGCTCGCTGACCAGCCCGAACGTCCCGCGCTGGGCCGCGGCAGCCTGCGCCTGGGCGATGTGCCAGCCCGCGAAGTTGCTGCTGCCGACGTAGAGGATCTTGCCAGCCGTGACGGCGACGTCGATGGCCTGCCAGATCTCGTCCCACGGGGTGGCGCGGTCGACATGGTGGAACTGGTAGAGGTCGATGTAGTCGGTCTGCAGGCGGGTCAGGCTCGCGTCCAGGGCACGGCGGATGTTGAGCGCCGACAGCCTGCCCTCGTTGGGCCACTCCCCCATGGCGCCGTAGACCTTGGTCGCCAGCACGGTGCGCTCCCGGCGCCCGCCGCCCTGCGCGAACCAGCGGCCGACGATCGACTCGGTGTGGCCCACGCCCTCGCCGAGGCCCGACACACCGGCCGAGCGCAGGCCGTAGACGTTGGCCGTGTCGAAGAAGTTGATCCCGTACCCGTGCGCCGAATCCATGATCTTATGGGAATCGGTCTCGTTGGTCAGCGGACCGAAGTTCATCGTGCCCAGGCACAGGCGCGAGACGGACAGACCGGAACGACCGAGTTGAGTGAACTGCATCCTGGGTGAAGTCCTCTCCCATGAGGGATCAGTCGGCGCCGCCATGAGACGGGCACCGTGCCGATACCCCAGTCTCCAACTTCGAGCGCGCTCCAGGTCAAGCCCGTCACGACGGGTCAGCGCTCGGCGCCACGTGGCGCCGAGGTCCCACCGGTCCGGCTTCTGCCCTGTGCCGTGGCGCCCGACGGATGTCACGGCAGGAGGCAACGAGGGCTACGGTGCCACCTCGCTGGCGAGCAACGTCCGCACGCTCGTTGTCGACCTGATGCTCAACCCGGGTCATGCGGGCATCAGGCTGGCCGTGACCGTCGCTTCAAGGGTGCTGGGTCGTTGGTCGTCCCTGGGGAAGCGTGCCCGCTTCTACTACCGGGTGACGATGACCGTCGCGCGGTGTCCGGCAGCGTTCTTGAGCTTGGTGTCGCCTGTGAGCAGGTCGCAGCCGAGTGCTTCGGCGAGCGCGATGTAGGCGGCGTCGTAGGCGCCGAGGTTGTGCCGCAGCTCCCACATCCGGGGGTGGTAGGGCCAGACCGGATGACGGGCGATCCGCAGACGCGCGTAGTCAGCCAGCATCTGCTCGCCGCGATGGTCGGTGATCTTCTTTCCGGCGGCAAGCCCGCGGACTGTTGACGCGACCTCGACGTCGAGATGGTGCGGGGCGTGCAGCGTGCGCGGGGCGGACAGGTGCTGCCGGAGCACCTCGTCGCCATCGCGGACGGACAGCACATCAATGACGAGCGAGCAGTCAACCACGTACGTGAGGGTCAACGCCGTCCCTCGTCGCGCGCCGCGAGGATGTCGTCCATGGTGAGCTCCACCGGTTCCCTGTCACGGGCGATGCGGGCGATGACCTCGGCGTTGGTCTCCGTGGCCGCGTCGGCATCCATCAGGTCCCGCAAGTACCCGGACAGTGACTGGCCGAGCGATCTAGCGCGCTCGCGGAGGACCGCGAGCGTCGTCGGATCGACATCGCGCACCTGGATGATGCCCACGTCGGCGGACTCGCTCACATGTCCACGCTACCACCCGTTCATGCATGGCGCATGAATGCATCCTCGGTACCCAACCAGACCCGAGCGCCAGGGCATCAGGCTCGCCGCCGTGCTGGCGCCCAGCTCCCAGCATGCCTCCCGGTCCTTCGCGTCCGAGGTACCGATCACCGTCACCGACTCGCGCAACCGCCGCCAGCGCAGGCCGGTAGCGATCGACTCCACCGCCCGCACCCCGCACCCCGCAC
>NZ_JAMPTM010000366.1 GCF_025403375.1 Frankia gtarii | reverse complement strand
CGTCCCGCCCGTCCCGCCTGGCTGATCGTGATTCGATCGCGGTGCGGTCTGCACGGTCTGAAATCCGTGGATCGTGTGAATCGCACCGCAACGTGCGCTGCGCACCGCAACCGGACCAGGCGCCAGACGTTAGGACGCGGTTAGTCCTCGCGTTGCGCGGGCTGCGTGTGCACGTCGGCGAGCTCCGGCGTCGAGTGGTAGTCGAGGAGGCCGCTGAGCTGCGGGTAGTGCAGGTCGAAGGCGGGCCGCTCGGAGCGGATCCGCGGCAGCGTCCGGAAGTTGTGCCGCGGCGGCGGGCAGGAGGTCGCCCATTCCAGCGAGTTCCCGTAGCCCCACGGGTCGTCGACGGTGGCGATCTTGCCGTGCCGGTAGGAGTGCCACAGGTTGTAGATGAGTGGCAGCGTCGACATTGCCAGCAGGAACGCGCCGGCGGTCGAGACCGTGTTCAGCGTGGTGAAACCGTCGGCCGGCGCGTAGTCGGCGTAGCGCCGTGGCATGCCGCGCACGCCGAGCCAGTGCTGCACCAGGAACGTGGCGTGGAAGCCGAAGAACATGGTCCAGAAGTGGACCTTGCCCAGCCTGTCGTTCATCATCCGGCCGGTGATCTTCGGGAACCAGAAGTAGGTGCCGCCGAACGCGGCGAAGACGACGGTGCCGAACACGACGTAGTGGAAGTGGGCGACGACGAAGTAGCTGTCGCTGACGTGGAAGTCGATGGGCGGGCTGGCCAGCATCACCCCGGTCAACCCGCCGAACAGGAACGTCACCAGGAACCCGAGTGCGAACAGCATCGGCGTCTCGAAGGTGAGTTGTCCGCGCCACATCGTGCCGATCCAGTTGAAGAACTTGATGCCGGTCGGCACCGCGATGAGGAACGACAGCAGCGCGAAGAACGGCAGTAGCACCGCGCCGGTGACGAACATGTGGTGCGCCCACACCGTGAGCGACAGCACGCCGATCCCGATCGTGGCGAAGACCAGCCCCTTGTAGCCGAACAGGGGTTTTCGGGAGAAGACCGGCAGGATCTCGCTGATGATGCCGAAGAACGGCAAAGCGATGATGTAGACCTCGGGATGACCGAAGTACCAGAACAGGTGCTGCCACAGGATCGCGCCGCCGTTCGCCGCGTCGAACACGTGCGCGCCGAACCGGCGGTCCGCCTCCAGTGACAGCAGCTGCGCGGCCAGCACCGGGAAGGCGACGATCACCAGGATCGACGTCACCAGGAACGTCCAGCAGAAGATGGGCAGCCGGAACATCGTCATGCCGGGCGCGCGCAGGGTCAGGATCGTGGTGATCATGTTGACGGCCCCGAGGATGGTGCCGAGCCCGGACACCACCAGGCCCAGGACCCACAGGTCGCCGCCGACGGTGGGCGAGTAGATCTTGCTGTTGAGCGGGGCGTAGGCGAACCAGCCGAAGTCGGCGGCGCCGTCCGGGGTGAGGAACCCGGAGATGACGGTCAGCCCGCCGAACAAAAAGAACCAGTACGACAGCGAGTTCAGTCGGGGGAACGCCACGTCGGGCGAGCCGATCTGCAACGGCACCAGAAGGTTCGCGAAGGCGAACGCCAACGGCGTCGCGAACAGCAGCAGCATGACCGTGCCGTGGATCGTGAACATCTGGTTGTACTGCTCGTTGGAGAAGTACTGCAGCCCCGGCCGGGCGAGCTCCGACCGCATCATGACGGCCAGGATCCCGGCGAACAGGAAGAAACCGAACGCGGTGACGAAGTACATCACGGCGATGTCCTTGTGGGACGTCGTCCGCAGGTAGCCGAGCAGGTTCGTGTACGGCCTGGTATGCGTTGCGACATTACTCTCCGGGCTGTGCCGGGTGGATGGTGCCGGTTCCTGCGGCTCCTGGAGAATCGTCACACTCGGCTCCCGGTTCCTCGTCGTCCGCGCGGCGCCGCGGGCGGGCCGCGGCGTGCGGGCGGCGGTCAGTAGGCCGGGCCGGCGCCGCCGGCGACCGCGGTTCATGCAGCGGTCGGCCGGCGGCAGCCTAACGTGCCGGACGAGATTCCGGTCGGAAGCGGGTCGATTTTTCTTCGATATGTTTCGCGATGCCCCACCGGGCGATCCGGGGGATTCGTGGTAATTGAATTGCCTTCGTGCCGCCGATCCGTGGCGCCGATCCGTGGCGCCGATCCGTGGCGACGGTCAGGCCGGCTGGGCGCCGGGAACACCGTCCTCGACGATCCAGGTGGCGTCGGTGGATACCGGCGAGTCTGGTCGGGAGAGGTCGGCGACGACCCGCATGTCCGCGCGCCACTCCGTCGGCGTCACCTGAATCCGGGTGTATCCCCGGCGATCGCCGCGGAAGTAGCGGACGTGCGGGTTGAAACGGGCGTTGTTCTCCTGGACGAATTCGTCGTTGATGAGGAAGAAGGCCGAACTGATCGAGGTGCAGACGAATTCCGTCGCGACCGCGGGCGTTTCCGGCCGGTCGAAGTCGACCCGCAGGTCGTTCACCCAGGCGCAGTGGAGATCCCCGGAGAGCACCACGGGATTGCGGGCCCCGCTGTCACGCACCCCGGTCAGCAGCCGGCGCCGGTAGGGGCGGTAGCCGTCGTTCTCGTCGAGATTGGTCAGGATGGTCCCCGACCCGATGGACAGCTGGCCGTCGAGCTGGCCCATCATCGTCTGCTGCGCGATCACGTTCCAGCGGGTCCGGGACGCGTCGAGCCCCGCGCGCAGCCAGCGTTCCTGGGCCGCGCCGGCCATCGTGCCGCCGGTGTTGCCGACGCCGAGGGCGGCCGGGCCGATGGCCTCCGGTGAGTTGCCCGGCACCGGGGTCCGGTACTGGCGGGTGTCCATGACGTTGAGCGTCAGCAGGCTGCCGAAGGCGAGTCGGCGGTAGATGCGCAGGTCGGGCGAGCCCGGGTTGAGATCGACCCGGATCGGCATGTGTTCGTAGTACGCCTGGTAGGCGGCGGCCCGCTGGCGGGCGAAGGCGGCCGGGTCCTGGTGGCGGTCGCCGGCGTCACCGGCCTCGTCGACGAGGCCCGCGTAGTTGTTCTCCACCTCGTGGTCGTCCCAGGTGACGACCCAGGGCGCGGCGAGGTGGGCGGCTTGCAGCGCCGGGTCCGCCTTGTACTGGCCGTAGCGGTTGCGGTAGTCCGCCAGAGTCTGGAGCTGGTCGAGTCCGGGCTGCTGGGGGGTGGTGTGCACGCGGTCCGGGAACCGGCTGTCCGGGTCGTACTCGTAGATGTAGTCGCCGACGTGCAGGACGAGATCCGGCGCGTCCGCGGCGATGGCGTCGAAGGCCGGCCAGTAACCGTTCTGGAAGTCCTGGCAGGAGGCCAGCGCGAGGGTCAGCGTCCCGCCGGCCCCGTCCGCGCCGGCCTGCGGGGCGGCGGCGGTCCTGGTCCGGCCGACGGGGCTGAGCACGGTGCCGGCACGGAAACGGTAGAAGTAGTCGCGTCCCGGCTCCAGGCCGCGGACGTCGACGTGCACCGAATGGGCGAACGCCGCCTGCGCGGTCTGGGTGCCGGCGCGCACCACCGAGCGGAAGCGCTCGTCGGTGGCGATCTGCCAGTCGACCGGGACGTCGCGCGAGGGCATTCCGCCGCCCTCACTGGGGCGCGGCGCCAGGCGGGTCCACAGGATGACGCCGTCGGGCAGCGGGTCGCCGCTGGCCACACCCACGCCGAACACGCCTTCGGTCACCCCGGGGACGGGGGTCGGGGCGCGCAGCGTCGGAGCCGGGATCGGTCTCGGATCGCCCGGGCCGCCGCAGGCCGCCAGCCCCACCGCGGCCGCCGCCGCGCCGCCGAACCCCAGCCCGCCGAGCAGCACCGCCCGCCGGTGCGGCTGCCCGCCCGGTGCAGGCTCGGACCCGGCGGCGGGACGGGATCGAAGGGGACGCGAGGAACCTGCGGCATTACCGGTCACAACGTCATGAGAGTAGTGCTTCCGGACCGGTAGAGAAGGGTCGGATCCGGCGAAAGTGCTGGTGTGGGTCAGATGTGGGCGGGCCTGGGGCGGCCGGGCTGCTCACCGCCGTGCGCCTCGCCGAAGGCCCGTGTCGGGACCATCACCTTGCGCCGGTAGACGCACACGAGCACGCCGTCCTGGTTGTGGCCACGGGTCTCCACGGTGACGACACCCCGGTCGTCGCGGCTGCGGGAGGGGACCTTGTCGAGCACGGTCGACTCGCCGTAGATCGTGTCGCCGTGGAACACCGGCGCGACGTGCCGCAGCGACTCGACCTCCAGGTTGGCGATGGCCTTGCCGGAGACATCCGGGACCGACATGCCCAGCAGCAGGGAGTACACGTAGTTGCCGACCACCACGTTCCGCTTGAACTGGGTGCTTCGCTCGGCGTAGTGGCTGTCCAGGTGCAGGGGATGGTGGTTCATCGTGAGCAGGCAGAACAGGTGGTTGTCGGACTCGGTGACGGTCTTGCCTGGCCAGTGCCGGTACACGTCCCCGACCTCGAACTCCTCGAACCAGCGGCCGAACTGCATGACGGACCCCCTCCGGACGCAGCGCCGGCGGTGCGCCGCATGCCCTTTTGACTGCAGAGAGTAGTCATCTTTCGCGTCGTGTAGTCGTGTAGTCGTGTAGTCGTGTCGCCGCGAACGGCCTCAGCCGAGGCTGACCTCGCGGCGGTGCGGGTCGCGTAGATCGGTGCCCGCGGCCAGCCAGCGCTGGTGCAGCGCCTCGGGGCCGTGCACCCGCTTGAACGCCGCCTCGTTCATGGTCATCGGCAGGACGGGCAGGAAGCGCACCGGCGCGGCGGCGGCGAACGCCGGGTCGTCCACGGCGTCCGCGAGCGGCAGGTCGGGGATCAGGCCGCCGGGCTCGCCGACCAGCACCGCGGTGAACGGCGCACCGTCCCACAGCGGCTCGCCGAGGTCCAGGCCGGCGCCGGGGGCGATCGGCCGGCCCTCGACGGCGGGCACGGTCGCGAGCACGGCGAGCCGGCGCAGCACGCTGTCGCGCCGGCCACGCAGCGACAGCACCAGTTCCGCCCGCGGCCCGGCCGGGTCGCGCACGGCGGCGTCGGACGCCGTCATCGGCTCCCGGGACATGCCGAGGGTGAGGTAGCGGACGAGGCCGTCGCGGTCGGGGCCGAACCGGAGCACGTCCATCTGCTCGGTGCCGAGGAAGGTCACCGAGGCGCGGCCGGTGTCCCGGCCGAACAGCGCCGCGACGTGCCCCTCGACCGATCGCCGCAGGGCGGCGCTGTCGCTCATGGGACCCGTTCCGCTTTTCGCATGGCACCGATCGTAGGGTCGGCGGGAGCGTCCGTGTCGCCGGCCGGCGTCCGGGAACCGTCGTACCCGGTGGGCGCGTTCAAGATGGTGCGCGACCTTGGAGGGGGTACGGCTATGGGACAGGTGCTGACGAAGGGCGGCAATGCGCCGCTGCCCACCACCGACGTGCGGGTGGAGATCGCCTCGTCGAGCTCGCTGGACATCGCCGCGATCCTGGTGACCCCCGCCGGCAAGGTGCGCACCGACAACGACTTCGTCTTCTTCAACCAGCCGACCGGCCCGGGGGTGCGGCTGCTGCCGCCGTCGGCGCTCGAGTTCACCCTCGCCGCCGTCCCGCCGGACATCGACAAGGTCGTCATCACGGGCAGCCTGGACGGCAGCGGCCCGGTGACGTTCGCGGGCGTGCAGGGCCTGGGCATCTCGGTGCGCGACACCCGCGGTGGCGCCGAGCTGGTCCGGTTCGACCCCACCGGGCTCGGCGCCGAGACCGCGCTGATCCTCGTCGAGCTCTACCGCCGGGCCGGCGCGTGGAAGGCCCGCGCGGTCGGGCAGGGCTACGCCGCCGGGCTCGCCGGCATCGCCACCGACTTCGGCATCGCCGTCGACGATCCCGGCACCTCCGGCGGGTCCCCGCCTGCGCCGCAGCCGCAGCCCGCCGGCCAGCAGTGGGCGCCGCCCGCCGCGCCGCCGATGCCCGCGGCCGGGCCGCCCGGCGGCCAGCAGTGGGG
>NZ_JAMPTM010000365.1 GCF_025403375.1 Frankia gtarii | reverse complement strand
GGCGGGCGGCGACGAGCTGGATGAGTTCCCGCGCCGGCAGCGGGGCGCCGAGTACCTGTCCGGTGGGCAGGACATCCCCCGGTCGGACGGCGTTGCGGGTCCGCAGGTCGACCGGGTCCAGACCGAGCGCGTCCGCCAACCGGTCCATCTGGGCCTCGTGGCCGATGGTCACCTGCGGCACGCCGAATCCCCGCATGGCCCCGCAGGGCGGGTTGTTGGTCCGCACGACCACCCCGCGCAGCCGGGCGTGGGGGACCCGGTAGGGGCCGGCGGCGTGGGTGAGCGCGTTCGCGAGTACCGCGGGGGACGACGACGCGTAGGCGCCGCCATCCAGGACCACCTTGGCCTGGACGCTGACCAGCTCGCCGTCGGCGGTCGCGGTGTGCCGGAACCACATCCGGGCGGGATGGCGGTGCGGATGCCCCAGGAAGGACTCGACCCGGTCGTAGGCGATCCGCACCGGCGCACCCGCCGCTCGGGCCAGCAGCGCGCCGTGGATCTGGAGGGTGATGTCCTCACGTCCCCCGAACGCACCCCCCACGCCCGCCAGGGTGAGGCGGACGAGGTTCTCCGGGATGCCCAGGCAGGCGGCGAGCTGCTCGCGGTCCGAGTGCAGCCACTGGGTCGCGACGCGTAGGTCGACCCCGCCATCGGCCGCCGGGCTCGCCAGGGCCGCCTCCGGCGCCAGAAACGCCTGGTCCTGCATGCCGACCACGTAGCGGTCCTCGACGACGACGGGACCATCGACCCCGGGCTCGCCGTGCCGGATGTCGATCTCACGGAAGAGGTTGCCGGCGGGGTGCAGCGGTTGCGCGTCCGCGGCCAGCACCCGCTCCGGGTCGGTCGCCGGGCGCAGCGGCTCGTAGTCCACCTCGATCGCGGCGAGCGCGCGGCGGGCGGTCGCGGCGTCGACGGCGGCCACGGCGGCGACCGGCTCACCGGCGTAGCGCACCTCGGTGGCGGCGAAGACCGGCTGGTCGGCGACGATCAGCCCGTAGGTGGCCACGCCTGGCACGTCGGCGGCCATGACCACGGCGGCCACACCGGGCAGACGGCGGGCCGCGGCGGCGTCGACCCGCCCGATCCGGGCCCGCGGGTACGGGGAGCGCAGTGTGCGCGCGTGCAGCATCCCCGGCACCCGCAGGTCGCCGGCATACGGGAACACGCCGGTCACCTTGTCTGGTCCGTCGGGGCGACGCACCGATCGTCCGATCCCACCGCCCACGATCCCACCGCCCACGATCTCACCACCCATCCGGCTCACTCCCCATCCGGGCGGTCCTGGGCGTTCCCAGGTGCGTGAGCATCCGCCGGTGGGATGATGCCGCGCTCAGCCTGCACCGCCCGCACGGCGGCGAGGATGCGGCCGTATCCGGTGCACCGGCAGATGTTGCCCGACAGCGCCTCGCGGATCTCCCCTTCGTCGGCGTCCGGGTGGCGGGTAAGTAGATCCGTCACCGCGACCACGAAGCCGGGGGTGCAGAAGCCGCACTGCACCGCCCCCTCGGCGAGGAACATCGCCCGAATCGCCCGGGTCAGCCCCGCACCGCCCAGCCCGGCGACGGTGACCACCCGGGAGCCGTCGGCGTCCGCGGCGAGCACCGTGCAGGATGCCGCGAGCCGGCCGTCGAGCAGCACCGAGCAGGCCCCACACCGGCCCTGCTCGCAGGCATCCTTGACCGCCGTCACCCCGAGCACGTCCCGCAACACGGTGAGCAGCGAATCCTCGATCCGAGCGGCGTTCACCGAGCGCAGGAAGCCATCGACGTTCAGCCGGTAGCTCTCACCGCTGTCCGTTCGGGCCTCCCCGCCGCCGGGACCGTCTGCCGCGGCGTCGAGGCCGTCCGCGGACACGGCGGTCACCGCTGCCCACCGGCGGCGGGGCCCCGCGCGGTGTCACCGGCGGGGGGCCCGGTCAGGTGATGAAGGCAGCGGGCGAACGCCCGGCCGGCGAGCACCCCCGCCGCGTGCCAGCGGTACTCCACGGACCCCCGCGGACCCTCGGGTAGCGCCGGAGCGACCCGGGCGGCCTCCTCGACGACCAGGTCACCGAAGCGCCGGGCCGCCGGCGGGGATACCGTCCCAGTCGACCAGTCGACCTCGTCCCGGGCGTACCGCTCGGCCTGACCCATCCGAGCCGGCAGCACGCCGACTCCCCCGATGGCGCACGTCAGCCGGTGGCGCACCCGGTCCACCAGGACCGCGCAGGAGACGACCGCGGGATAGGCGGCCTGACGCTCACCGATCTTGAGGTAGACCTGCGGGCCGCCCGGACGGGCCAGCTGCACGGCGGTGACGAGGGCGTCCGGGGCCAGGCCGTCGGCGAGGAAACGCGGCAGGGACATCCGGTCCGGTCCTCGTGGCGAGGCGGTGAGCACCTCCGCGTCGGCGGCGGTCAGGAAGGTGAGCAGGTCACCAGCGGGCCGCGCCGATCCCAGCGCACCACCGACCGTGCCGGTGTTGCGGATCTGCACGGAGCCGACCACCCGAGCGGCCCGCGCCAGGCCCGGTGACAGCGACCAGCCCGCCAAGTCCGTGTAGGTCACCCCGGCGCCGATGGTCAGGCTGTCCGCCCCGGCGCCGCGGACCCTTAGTTCGAGCACCCGGCGCAGGGCGACGACCGCCTCCGCGCAGCGCTCCCCGGAGCGCAGCGCGGGGACCAGATCGGTGCCACCGCCCAGCAACGCCACCGCGGCGCCGGAGTCGTGCGCGGCGGCGAGCATCTCCACCGCCTCGCCGACGGTGCGTGGCCGAAACATCGTGGACGTCGTCCCGCCGGCCATCACGAGGACCACTCTCCCCGGTACCGCGGCGGGCCGGAGCACGCCCGCTCGGACCACGCGCGCCACGTCCTGGACCGCACCCGCCCGAACGGACCCGGGGCGGGGAATCGGGGTGGACCCGACGGGCGGTGCCGGCCGGCGCGCCGAGGGACAGCGGGGCAGACGGACGAACGGTGCATGGCAACCGACCCTAGAGGCGGAAAGTTACAATGATGTTCGACCAGCCGGACGCTCCGTGAGCCCGCCCGATCGAGCTGAAGGGGCCGGCGCACCCCGTCTCACCGGGGCGTCGTCGCATCCCACCGACCTGCACCATCACCGGCTACCCAACATGCCATCACCGAGTGTTACATACACGACGTCGGGTCGAAACACCGAGCCACTTCGCCCTTGAAATGGGACTTTTGTCCCGTCTGCACCCAAAGCTTGTACTTCTCGGTCTTTCGTCGCATGTCATAACGAGACCGGTGAGTACCGCGCCGACCATGACTCGTCCCGGCAAACAGTTCCATCTGGAGATGGAACAACACGCGACCGAGCTGAGGTGGGCTTGACACATCGTCTGAAGAACACCACGGCCGCGTTGCGCCATGGCTGGCATCCGGTGGCGCGCTCCGGCGAGGTCGCCGACGAACCGGTGGCGGTGCGGCTGCTGGGTGACCCGTGGGTCATCGCCCGTCTGGACGATGGCCTGGCCGCGTTCGCCGACCGGTGCCCGCACCGGCTCGCGCCGCTGTCGGCCGGCCGGGTCGATGCGCGCGAGCTCGTCTGCGGCTACCACGGCTGGCGTTTCGTCGCCTCCGGCGATTGCACCGCGGTCCCCGCCCTGGGCCCCGGGGTGCCCGCCCCCAAGCGGGCCAAGGCCACCCCGCCGTGGGGCGTGGTCGAGCGGCACGGCCTGATCTGGCTCGCCCCGGCGGAACCGTTCACCGACCTGATCGAGATCCCCGAGGCGGACGAGGCGGGATTCGACTCGGTCTGGCTCGAGCCGTCACGGTCCTCCGCCTGCGCCGGCCTGCTTGCCGACAACTTCCTGGACACGGCGCATTTCCCGTTCGTGCACGCCGACACGATCGGCGCCGGCGAGGACACCATCGTCGGGCCCTACCGGGTGACGCAGGACGGCGACGGGTTCGTCGTGCAGATGGAACAGCGGGTCGCCAACCCGGAGGATCCCAAGGTCGCCACCGGCGATCATCCGCTCGTTCAGCGCCGCTGGTCGACCTACGTGTACCGGCCGCCGTTCATGCTGCGGCTGCGCCTGGAATACCCGGACGCCGGAATGATCAATACGATCCAGTTCTGCCTGCAGCCGGAGGATGCGGGATCGACCCGGATCTACACCAGGCTGCTGCGCGACGACCTGGGCGGGGACGCCGCACGACGAGCCGAGGCCGCCCGCTTCGAGCAGGCCGTGCTCGACGAGGACCTCGCGCTGCAGGAACGGTTCGACCTCGACGGCCTGCCCCTGATCGCCGCCGACGGCGACCCCGCCGAAGAGGTGAGCATCCGGGCAGACGCGGCGGGGGTGGCGCTGCGCCGCGCGCTGGCGTCCCTGGTCGATCAGGCGGCCCGGCTGCCGGCAACCGGTTCCGGGCGCTCGGCCGGCGGCCGAGACAGGCCGCTCACCGCCGCCCGCCGCACCGAGTTCCGACGAACCAAGATTCGCTAGACAAGCACAATTCGCTAGACAAGTAAGCCTTATCTTACCCGGGGTCGTGGACGATCGCTGTCGAGCGACGACTGTGGTGTCGCGCCTACCCCGCCGTCGAACCCCGGACCGCGAACGATTCACCGGTCACGGCCGATTGCGGTGCGCGGGAAGCGTTGCGGTGCGATGCGCACGCTCGCCGGGTCCAGACCGTGCAAAACGCACCGCAATTGGCCCCGCCCTGGTTCGGACTCACCCGTCCAGCAGGGTCGTGGGGATGATGCGGACTCGTCCGGCGCGGTCCGACCGCTGCGGACGACGGCGGATATCCGACACCACAGCGAGGACAACATTCCAGCTCAAGGCCCATCATCCGACCTAGGATGGAGATCGGATCCGGGCCGGGAGGCACGAAAATCATGACGGAGCGTGGTTGGGCTCGGCCGATCACCGACGCGAGCTGGGCGGATCTCGACCCACGCGAATTCGAGCGGTTCCGTCGGCTGGTGGGCGCCGCAGGGTCGCGCGCCGACGCCGTTCTCGCCGGACTGCCGGACCGTGAGCTGGCCGCCGCCCTCGGCGTGGCAGGCCAGGCAGCCTCGCAGCAGGGCACGGCGGGGCCGGCCCTGCTGCCCGAGGCCCTGCTGTTGTTCGGCCGACCGGAGGCGATCCGCTGGTTCCTGCCCTGGCACGAGGCCGCGATGCAGGTCCTGCGCGCCGACGAGGCCGTGGTGAACGACTTCTTCCACTGGCCGCTGTTCCGGCTCGCCGAGGAGCTGCTAGCCCGCTTCCGCGCCCGCAACACCGAACAGGTCGTCCGGTTCGAGCTTGTACGGGTGCAGGTTCCCGCCTTTTCGGAGCTGGCGTTCCGGGAGCTGATCACCAATGCGCTGACCCATCGGGACTACGACGTTCCCGGCGCCGTCCACGTGCGGTGGGCGGACGACCGGATCGAGATCACGAACCCCGTGGGGCCGGCCGCCGGACCGCCACCGGGCACCGTGCTCGCGGGGCCGCCCCGCCCGCGCAACCCCCTGCTCGTCGACGCCTTCCGGCGGGCGGGGATCGCCCATCGCACCGGGCACGGCATCGCCCGGGCCGTCGCCGACCAGCTTCGCCACGGCCTTGCGGCCCCCCGCTTCGACCACCCGGCGCAGCAGATGGCCGTCGCCATCCTGCCCGCTGCCTCTGCGGACCTGGCCTTCGCCCGGTACGTCGCGGGCCGCGAACGGCTCGGCCAGCCGCTGGGGAGGGCCGAGCTCCAGCTCGTCACCGCTTTGCGGCACGGTCAACGGCTGCGCACCGCGCAGGCCGCCGCCCTGCTGGCCACGGACCGATCGCAGGCTCGCGCCCACCTCGTCGGCCTGCTCCAGGCTGGCCTGGTCCAGGTGGGCGGCGACAGCGCTGGACGCACCTGGCACCTGACCGACCAGGTGCACCGCGACCTACGCGAGTGCGCCGCGCACGTCCGGGCCCAGACGAGCGGCCGCCATCCGGCGGCACCCACGCCAACCGCGCCGTCCGGATGGGCCATCCCTGGTGGAGGACCCGCTCTGCCCCACCGGCAGCGGGCGGCCGACGGGGGCTGAACGGGCCAGGGGCGTCAGGGGCGTCAGG
>NZ_JAMPTM010000364.1 GCF_025403375.1 Frankia gtarii | reverse complement strand
CACCGAACCCCTCGCCTCCCCCGCGCTCGCCCCGGACCTCACCGGCTTCCCACCGACCCTGGTCACCACCGGCGGGCTCGACTCCCTCGAGACGGACGGGCGGATCTTCGCCGAGAAGCTCCGCGCCACCGGGGCCGACGTCACCTACCACTGCTTCCCCGACGCCGACCACAGCTACACCCACAAGCCGCCCGTCGAGACGGCCCGCGAGGCGATCACCGGACTCGGCGACCACCTCGCCCGCGCCTACGCCGCGGCCAGCCCGCAACGGCCCACCTGATCCGCACCGGCGAACCGTCGGCAGGAGCACCGAGTGCCCGCCCCGCCAGGTCAGCCGCCGGGTCAGCCGCCGGTGGGGCTGCGGCGGTCGCCGCGTTCGCGGACGCGGACGGAGATGGCGATGGGTGAACCGGCGAAGCCGAAGTCCTCGCGCAGCCGGCGCTCCAGGAAGCGGCGGTAGGCCGGCTCCAGGAAGCCGGTGGTGAACACCACGAACCGCGGGGGGCGCACGCCCGCCTGGGTGGCGAACAGGATCTTCGGCACCTTGCCGCCACGCGGGGGCGGCGGGGTGGCGCCGACGACCTCACCGAGCCAGGCGTTGAGCCGGCCGGTCGGGATCCGGGTGCCCCAGGATTCCAACGCCGTGCGCAGCGCCGGGGCCAGCCGGTCGGTGGCGCGGCCGGTGCGGGCCGAGACGTTCACCCGCGGGGCCCAGGCGATCCGGCCGAGGTCGCGGTCGATCTCCCGTTCGAGGGTGTACCGGCGGTCCTCGTCGACGAGGTCCCACTTGTTGAAGGCGAGGACGAGCGCCCGGCCCGCCTCGATCACCATGGTGATGACCCGCTGGTCCTGCTCGGTGAGCGGCTCGTCCGCGGCGAGCAGGACGATGGCGACCTCCGCGGCCTCCAGCGCCGAGGCGGTACGCAGCGACGAGTAGTACTCGGCGCCGGACGCCTCGCGGATCCGCCGGCGCAGGCCGGCGGTGTCGATGAACATCCACTCTTCGCCGCCGACGGTGACCAGCTCGTCCACCGGGTCGCGGGTGGTGCCGGCCACGTCGTGTACGAGCGAGCGGCGGCTACCGGCGATCTTGTTGAGCAGGCTGGACTTGCCGACGTTGGGACGGCCGATCAGCGCGACCCGGCGCGGCCCGTCGGTCTCGGTGAAGACCTCCCGGGGCGCCTCGGGCAACACGGCGAGCACGGCGTCGAGCAGGTCCCCGCTGCCGCGGCCGTGCAGCGCCGAGACGGGGTGGGGCTCACCGAGCCCGAGCCCCCACAGCGCCGCGGCATCGGCTTCGAACCGGTTGTCGTCGACCTTGTTCGCGACGAGGATCACCGGCAGCCCACTGCGGTGCAGCACCCGGGCGACGGCCTCGTCGGCGTCGGTGGCCCCGGTCATCACGTCGACGATGAACAGCACCGCGTCGGCGGTGTCGAGCGCCGCGGCCGCCTGCTCGGAGACCTGCGCGGCGAGCCCGGAGGCGTCGGGCTCCCAACCGCCGGTGTCGACGACGGTGAACCGGCGCCCGTTCCACACCGCGTCGTAGGCGATGCGGTCACGGGTCACCCCGGGCACGTCCTCGACGACCGCGGCGCGGCGGCCGAGGATCCGGTTGACCAGCGTCGACTTGCCCACGTTCGGCCGGCCCACGACGGCCACGACCGGCTGGCCGGTGACCGGACCCAGCTCCTCGCCCCGAAAATCGCCGTCCCGAAGGTCGCCGTCCCTGAAGTCGTCGCCGGATGCCGCCTCGGCGCCGTCCATCGCTGCGTCCTGTCTGCTCATCACTGCCATCACTGCCACACCTGTCGTCGGGACCGGTGATCTACGATGATCACGCGGCGGATTCGCCCGGGGAGGCGCGGGCGGTCTCGAGATGATCGAGCAGCCGCACCCGGATGTCCTCGGCGACGGCGGCAAGCGCCCGGCGCGAGCGCGGGTTGGCCGGCACGTCGACCTCGAACGGCTTACCGAAGACCACCCTGACCTGCACCGAGCGACGCGGCCAGCGCGCGCCCTTGGGCAGGGCGTCGCCGGTGTTGATACAGGCTACGGGGAGCACCCGGCAGCGGCCGTGGACGGCGAGGTACGCGATGCCGTGCTGGACCGCGGCCATCTCCCCGCTGCCCCGGGTGCCCTCCGGGAAGACCCCGATCGCACCGCCGCGGGACAGCTCGTCGAGCGCGGTGTGCAGGGCCTCGCGGTCGGGGCGGCCCCGGTCGATCGGGATCTGCCCGCTGATCAGCAGCAGGCGGCCGACGATCCGGATGTACATCTCCGACTTCACCAGGCAGCGCACGGTGCGCGGCGACTCGATGACCACCAGCGGGCCGTCCAGCCAGCTGCTGTGGTTGCCCGCGAAGATCAGCGGCTCGTCCACGGGGACGTGCTCGAGCCCCTCCAGGGTCACCCGCATGATCAACCTGTTGATGATCTTCCGCACCCCGGGCTTGAGCACGCGGTGCGGCAGGTCGTTGTAGACCGGCGAGGCGGCGCCCCGGTGCAGCAGCCCCGCCCCGGGGGCCGGTTCGGGGGTGGTCACGTCGTCACGTTCGACGACTGCCCGCAGCGCCGCAGGACCTCGTCGACCACCTCGGGGACGGACAGGGCCGTCGAGTCCAGCACGATCGCCCCCTCGGGGATGGCCAGCGGGTCGGCGGCACGGCTCGAGTCGAGCGCGTCGCGCCGGTCCAGCTCGGCCAGCGTCCGCGCGACGTCGTCGACGCCCTTCTCCCCGAGCTGGCGCGACCGGCGCAGCGCCCGAACCTCCGTCGACGCGGTGAGGAACACCTTGATCTGGGCGTCCGGCACGACGACGGAACCGATGTCACGGCCCTCGACGACGATGCCGCTGGGCCGGGTCGCGGCGATCACCTGGCGCTGCTGGGCGACGAGGCGGGCCCGGACCGCGGGCACCGCGGCGATGGCGCTGACCGCGTTGGTGACCGCCCTGGTGCGGATCTCGGCGTCGACGCTGACCCCGTCGACGGCGATCGATGGCCTATCCGGGTCGGTGCCGACGGAGAGCACGGCCCGCTCGGCGAGTTCCGCGACCGCCTGCGGATCCTCGATGTCGATGCGACGCTCCAGCGCGAGCTGGGTGACCGCGCGGTACATCGCCCCGGTGTCGAGGTAGCGAAGCCCGAGGCGCCGCGCGAGCTCGCGGGCCACCGTGCTCTTTCCCGATCCGCCGGGGCCATCGACCGCCACGATCATTCCCTCGGCCGAGCCGTCGGCGAGCGCGGGCGCACTCCCCTCGGACCCGAGCGGCGCGGACGTTCCCTTCACCCTGTCGGCGGTGCTCCCGCCCTCCGACAGCGCAGACCCGTGGTCGGGCTTCACCCGATTCCTCCGTCCCGGACACATGAGAGTCGTCGGGTCGCGCCCCGCGGACCCCTTGCCGCGTCGCGTTCGCCCCGGCCCTCGGCACCGCGGGGCGGTAGCCGGACCGGCGGCCGTGGTCACCGGACGATGATCGTCAGACGACTCCCGGCACGCGGACCGGGCCGAAGGGCGGGCCGGTGGCGTCAACCCGTCGGATCGCGCCGCGGCGGAAACCGTCGCGTGCAACCCGGATCAGGCTACTCGGTACCGCATCACGATCGTCGGTATGCCGTCCACCCGGTACATGTGAGCCGGTCGACGAGACTGTCCGCGACCGCCGGATCGACGGCGAGTTCGACGATGCCGGCCGGTGCGTCCAGACTGTGTTCGAACGGGCCGACATCCTCGATGTTGATGTCCCAGGTGCTGATGAGGCCGACGATCGCGGCGAGCTGCCCCGGCCGGTCGTCGAGCACGACACCGACCCAGCCCCAGGACCGCGCCGTGGCACCGGCCTTACGCGGCAGCAGCGCACGGCCCGCGTGCCCGTCCCGCATGAGCCCGATGACCGCCGCGGTGACATCGTCGGCGGCGTCGTCGTCGAGGACGTCGGCCAGGGCGGTCAGCCTGGAGCCGAGCGCGCGCATCCGCGCCGCGATCGGCCCGCGGTTGCCCTCGACGATCCCCGCCCACAGCTCGGCGTCGCTGTCGGCGAGCCGGGTGGTGTCGCGGAACCCCTGGCCGGCGAGCGGAACCTCCCGGGGCGAGAGCCCCACCAGCACCCCGGCGAGCGCGCTCGCGACGAGCTGGGGCACGTGCGAGACGGTCGCCATCGCCTCGTCGTGGCGCTGCGGCGTGGTCCGCACCGGGGTGGCGCCGCAGGCCAGGGCCAGTGCCACGGTGGCGTGCAGGGCCGCGGCGCCGGTGTGCGGGACCGGGCAGACGGCCCACACCCGCTCGGCGAACAGGTCGGCGCGTGCCGAGACCGCGCCGTGGCGCTCCCGCCCGGCGATGGGATGCGCCGGGCACCACGTCGACAGGTCGCACCCGAGCTGGACGCCCTCGACGAGCGGGCGGACCTTGACGCTGCCGGCGTCGCTGACCGTGTCGGCGAGCCCGCCGCGGGCCAGCGCCCGGATCTCGGTCGCGATCGTCGGCAGCGGGGTGGCGACGACGGCGTGCTCGACCCGCTCCCCCGCCGCCCAGGCAAGCCCGGCGCCCATCTTCGCGGCGATGGCGACCTGGGCCTCGTCCGCGTCGCGGAGCAGGACCTCCACGCCCTGCGCGGACAGCGCCAGCCCGATGCTGGTGCCGATGAGACCCGTACCGACCACACCGACCCGGCGCAGCCGCGGCAACTGGGCAGCATCCCAGCCCGATCCGACCATGAGCCCACAGCCTATGGCGACATCTTTCGACACACCCGCCGCGCTGAAGATCGCCGCTGTAGGCGGCTACAGGCCGACGTTGCGGTAGAGGGCGCCGACCTCGCCGCGAGTGAGGTGGCGGGCCCGGCCGGAGCGCAGGGTGCCGAGATACACCGCACCGTGCCGAGTACGGACCAGCCGGTGCACCGGGTAGCCGATGCTCTCCATCATCCGGCGGACGATGCGGTTGCGGCCCTCATGCACGACGATCTCCAGCATCACCCGGCCGTTCGCCTGATCGACGATCTGCACCGAGTCCGCTCGTGCCAGCCCGTCCTCGAGCTCGACGCCGGCGCGCAGCGTGCGCGGCACCTCACGGCGCAGCGGCCCGGAGACCTCGACCAGGTAGGACTTGGGCACCTCGTAGGAGGGATGGGTCAGCCGGTGGGCGAGCTCGCCGTTGTTGGTGACCAGCAGCAGCCCCTCGCTGTCGCCGTCGAGGCGGCCGACGTGGAACAGGCCGCCTCCGCCGCCGAACTCGGTGAGCAGGTCGGCGATGGTGGGCCGGCCGCGGTCGTCGGACATGGCCGACAGCACCCCGCGCGGCTTGTTCAGCGCCAGATGCACCAGGCCGGTGCGGGTGACGATCCGGTCGCCGTCGACCTCGATGACCGCGGTCTCCGGGTTGACGCGGCGGCCCTGCTCGCGCACGACGAAACCGTCCACGCTGACCCGACCCTCGGCGATGAGCTCCTCACCACGCCGGCGGGAACCGATGCCGGCCGCGGCAAGCACCTTCTGCAGCCGGATGCCCTCGTCCGCGGCCGAAGCCGGGTCCCGCGGCGCCAGGGCGGGGCGGTCCTCCCGAGGCCCCGCCTCCCGGGCCGGCCGAGCCTCGCCACGGGCAGGTCGAGCGTCCCAGGTGGGCCGAGCCTCCCCACGAGCCGGGCGGGCGTCCCCACGAACGGGACGGGCCTCCCCACGGGCCGCCGGACGGCCCCCACCACGAACGGGACGGCCCTCCCCACGAACGGGACGAGCCTCCCCACGAACGGGACGAGCCTCCGAGGTAGGCCGAGCCTCCCCACGGGCCGCCGGACGGCCCTCAGCACGTGCGGGACGGCCCTCCCCGCGGGCGACCGAACGAGCGTCCCAGGTGGGCCGAGCCTCCCCACGGGCCGGACGGCCTTCCCCGCGAACGGGACGGGCCTCCCCACGAGCCGCCGGACGGCCTTCCCCGCGAACGGGACGGGCCTCCCCGCGAGCTGCCGGACGGCCTTCCTCGCGAACGGGACGGGCCTCCCCGCGAGCAGGGCGGACCCCTCCACCACGAGCAGGGCGGGCCTCCCCACGAGCAGGGTGAGCC
>NZ_JAMPTM010000363.1 GCF_025403375.1 Frankia gtarii | reverse complement strand
GTGGGGGATGGTGGACAGATGGTTGCGCAGCGCCAGCGCGGCGAAGACGTCGCCCTCGACGTCGAGATCGCCGGCGACGAACGCGCGGGCGAAACCCAGCTCGCCGGGGCGGAACAGGGCACGGCGCATCGCCTCCGGCGAGCGCACCACTACCTGCGTGGGGGTGTCCGGGCCGAGCGCGGAGCCGTCCCACAGGACGATCCGCACCGGTGGCGCGGTCCCGATGAAGGTCTCGAGCAGGGTGCGGGTCGCCCGTACCAGCTCCGGCGACCACTGTGGGTCCGGAACAGGGCTGGTCTGGGCGGCGGGCTCGTGCTCCTCCAGTTCTCGACTGATCGTCAAGGCGCATCCTCCGGGTCGTGTGCGCGGTCCCTTCGGCTGGGACGTCGCCGGAGTCTGCCCGGTCGGCACCCGCCCGACCTCGAGCCACGCCCACACGGGGTCTTACCCGGTCGGTCGACTGCGGCCCGTGGTCGGCCCAGCCCCCGCGGGGCGCGGTCGCACCTGGTTACCTGGATTCCATCGTCCCCCAGAAACACCGTGTCCGAACGGTGTCCGGTGTCGCATGCCGGTATCCCCGTTCGTGGGAATAAAACGACCCTTTGACGACAGTAAACCCGCAGGTGACGGCGGGTGCGGCCGCGCTGCGATCAGGCGACCGCCGCCGCGCCGAGCAGAGCCTTGAGATCGCCCATCAGCGCGGGGGTGCGCTGGACCTTGTAGGCGTCGTCGAGGCGCAGCAGGGTGGTCTGGCCGGGGGTCTGCAGTCGCAGGTGCACCTCGGTCGTCCCCGGGTGGGTGCCCAGCACCTCGCGCAGCCGCTCCACCGTCGGCGGGTTCACCCGGGCCGCGGACATGGTGATCACCACCGGGGGGCTCAGCGCCGCCTCGCTGAGGTCCGGCACGGTCAGCTCGGCGGCGATCAGGCGCGGGGTGTCCTCCCGCTTGTCCAGGCGACCCCGGACGATGACGACGGCGTCCTCGGCGAGCTGGGTGGAGCACACCTCGTAGGTCTGCGGGAAGAACATCACCTCCAGCCCGCCCGCGAGGTCCTCGACCGTGGTCAGCGCCCACAGCTTGCCCTGCTTGGTCACCTTGCGCTGCAGGCTGGAGATGATTCCGGCGATGGTCACGGTGGACCCGTCCGCGTACTCCCCGCCGGTCAGCGCGGCGATGCTGCAGTCCGCCCGCGCGGTCAGGATGTGCTCGACCTCGCGCAGGGGATGGTCGGAGACGTAGAGCCCGAGCATCTCCCGCTCGTGGGACAGCTTGACGGCCTTGTCCCACTCCTGGTCGGAGAACTCCTGCACACCGAACGCGGGCGCGGTACCCGGGTCGTCGTCGGCGTCGAGGGCGAACAGGTCGAACTGGCCCTCGGCGTTTTTCTTCTTGACACCCATCACCGCGTCGACGGCCTGCTCGTGCCGTTCCACCAGGCCGCGGCGGGTGTGCCCGAGCGCGTCGAACGCGCCGGCTTTGATCAGCGACTCGATGGTGCGCTTGTTGCAGACCACCGCGTCGACCTTGTCGAGGAAGTCCGGGAAGGAGACGAAGCGGGTCTTTGACCTGCGGGTCCGGACGATCGACTCGACGACGTTGGTCCCGACGTTGCGGATGGCGGCAAGGCCCACCCGGATCTCGGCGTCGCCGTGCGCGGTGTAGTCGGCGTTGGAGCTGTTGACGTCCGGCGGGAGCACCCGGATGCCCATCCGGCGGCACTCGTTGAGGTAGATCGCGCTCTTGTCCTTGTCGTCGCGCACCGACGTCAGCAGCGCGGCCATGTACTCGGCCGGGTAGTTCGCCTTGAGAAACGCCGTCCAGTAGGACACCAGGCCGTAGCCGGCGGTGTGGGCCTTGTTGAAGGCGTAGTCGGAGAACGGGACGAGGATGTCCCACAGCGTCTTGATGGCCGCCTCGGAGTACCCGTTGGTCTTCATCCCCTCGGAGAAGGGGACGAACTCCTTGTCGAGGATCTCCTTCTTCTTCTTGCCCATCGCCCGGCGCAGCAGGTCCGCGCCGCCGAGGGAGTAGCCGGCGACCTTCTGCGCGATGGCCATGACCTGCTCCTGGTACACGATCAGGCCGTAGGTCGTGTCGAGGATGTCGGCGAGCGGGCCGGACAGCTCCGGGTGAATCGGCGTGCGATCCTGCTGGCCGTTCTTGCGCAGCGCGTAGTTGATGTGCGAGTTCGCGCCCATCGGCCCCGGCCGGTAGAGGGCGATGACGGCGGAGATGTCCTCGAAGTTGTCCGGGCGCATCATCCGCAGCAGCGAGCGCATCGGGCCGCCGTCGAGCTGGAACACCCCCAGGGTGTCGCCGCGGCTGAGCAGCTCGTAGGCGGCGGAGTCGTCGAGGGTGAGCCCGAGCAGGTCGATGCGGACGCCGCGGTTGGCCTCGACGTTGCGCACCGCGTCGTCCATGACGGTGAGGTTGCGCAGGCCCAGGAAGTCCATCTTGAGCAGGCCGAGGGTCTCGCACGTCGGGTAGTCGAACTGGGTGATGATCGCGCCGTCGGCGTCGCGGCGCCACACCGGGATGTGGTCGATGATCGGTTCGGCGGACATGATGACACCGGCCGCGTGCACCCCGGCCTGGCGGATCAGCCCCTCCAGGCCCTTCGCCGTCTCGATGACCTTCTTGACGTCCGCGTCGGACTCGTACATCCCGCGGATCTCCCCGGCCTCGCTGAAGCGCGGGTGCTTCGGGTCGAAGATGCCACCGAGCGGGATGTCCTTGCCCATCACGGCCGGCGGCATCGCCTTGGTGATCCGGTCACCGACGGCGTACGGGTAGCCGAGAACCCGCGAGGAGTCCTTGATCGCGGCCTTGGCCTTGATCGTGCCGAAGGTGACGATCTGCGCGATGCGGTCGTCGCCCCACCGCTCGGTGACGTAGCGGATCACGTCGCCGCGGCGACGTTCGTCGAAGTCGATGTCGATGTCGGGCATGGACACGCGCTCGGGGTTGAGGAAGCGCTCGAACAGCAGCGAGTGGGGGATCGGGTCGAGGTCGGTGATGCCGAGGGCGAAGGCGACCATCGACCCGGCGGCGCTGCCGCGGCCCGGCCCGACCGGGATGCCCTGGCCCTTCGCCCACATGATGAAGTCCGCGACGACGAGGAAGTACGACGGGAACCCCATCTGCAGGATGACCCGCGTCTCGTACTCGACCCGCTCGCGGTGGTCGTCGTCGAAGCCGTCGGGGAAGCGCCGGGCCATCCCGGCCCAGGTCTCCTTGCGAAACCAGCTCTCCTCGGTCTCGCCGTCGGGCACCGGGAAGCGGGGCATCAGGTTGTGCTTGGCGAACATGCCGCTCGGGTCGACCCGCTCGGCGATCATCAGCGTGGTCTCGCAGCCCTCCTGCCAGATGTCCGAGGAGTCGATCCCGTACATCTCCTCGGCGCTTTTGAGGTAGTAGCCCGAGCCCTCGAACTGGAACGCCGGGTTGGCCACCGTCGAGGCCGTCTGCACGCACAGCAGGGCGGCATGGGCGTCACGCTCGGACTCGTAGGTGTAGTGCGAGTCGTTGGTGACGACGAACCGCATGTCCAGCGCGCGGGCGATGTCGACCAGACCGTCACGGACCCGGCGCTCGATGTCGAGCCCGTGATCCATGATCTCGCAGAAGAAGTTCTCCTTGCCGAAGATCTCCTGATAGGTGGCGGCGGCCGCCAGGGCGGCGTCGTACTGGCCCAGGCGTAGCCGGGTCTGCACGATGCCGGACGGGCAGCCGGTCGTCGCCATCAGCCCGTCGGAGTGCTCGGCGATGATCTCCTGGTCCATCCGCGGCCACTTGATGTAGTGGCCCTCGATCGACGCCCGCGAGTTCAGCCTGAACAGGTTCTTCAACCCGTCGGCGTTGCGCGCCCACATCGTCATGTGGGTGTAGGAACCGCCGCCGGAGACGTCGTCGCCCTTCTGGTGCGGCTCGCCCCAGCGGACCCGCTGCTTGAGCAGGCGCGACTCCGGCGCCACGTACGCCTCGCAGCCGATGATCGGCTTCACGCCCGCGGCGGTGGCCTGCTTGTGGAAGTCGTACGCCCCGTACATGTAGCCGTGGTCGGTGACGGCGACCGCCGGCATCTGCTGGCGCGACACCTCGCTGAACATGTCCTTCAGCCGAGCCGCCCCGTCCAACATCGAGTACTCGGTGTGAACGTGCAGGTGGACGAAGGAGTTTGACACGTCGGACCCTCCCGCGCGCTGGGCACGCCGGTCGAAACGAGGGCCGATGACCCCGGCACGGGCGGACGGCACACCGGCGCGCCGGGTGCGCTCGCCACGGGGATCGGCCGGATGGACGGGGCTTTCTCCGGCAGCCTAGCGGCCCGCCCGAGCCCGCCTTCGCCTCCACCGCCGTGTCGGCCCGACCATCACAAAGGGACACCGCCGGGGTGCGGATCGGCGTCACGAGGACGAGGTGGCCGGACCGGGCCGGCCACCGCCGGCACCGTTACGGTGCCCGGCCGGACCAGCCCGCGCCGGGCCTCGGCTGCCGCGTCGGCTGTCGCGTCGGCGATCGCGTCGGCGATCGCGTCGGCTATCGCCGCGACCGCCCGGTCGATCTCCCGCCGCGTCGTCGCCCAGTTGCTCACCGACAGCCGCATCGCGGCGCGGCCCCGCCACACCGTGCCGGTCACGTACGCCTCGCCGCCCGCCGTCACCGCCGCGGTGACCCGCCGGGTCAGCCGGTCGCCCCGAGCCGCCGTCCCCGCCGCCGGCCGGGCGTCGTGAGCGTGCTCGGCCGCCGGGCTCGGGTCGTCCACCCGGATCAGGACCTGGTTGAGCGCGACGAGGGGCCCCGGGCCGCCGCGGTCGCCGGTCGCGTTGAGCACGGTCACCCCCGGCAGCGCGGCGAGCCGGGTGGCGGCATCGTCGGCGAGGTCGCAACAGCGGTCGACGAGGTCGCGCAGGCCGGAGCGGCCCAGCGAGCGCAGCGCCGCGTAGACGGCGAGGGCGCGGGCCCGCCGGCTGAACTCCGGCGTCCAGTCCACCGGGTCGAGCTGCCCCGCCGAGTCGAGGACGAAGTAGTCCGCCGACGCCGACATCGCCTGCCGGTGGGCCGTCCGGTCGACGACGAGCGCGATCCCGCAGTCGTACGGGACGTTGAGCCACTTGTGACCGTCGGTCGCCCACGAGTCGGCGAGTTCGGCGCCCGCGACGAGGGCGCGGCGCGGCGCCGACGCCGACGCCTTCGCCCACAGGCCGAAGGCGCCGTCGACGTGTACCCAGGCGTCGTGCACGTGGGCGAGCGCGCAGATCTCGGCGAGCGGGTCGAACGCGCCGGTGTTGATCTCTCCCGCCTGGGCGACGACGATCGTCGGTCGCTGCGCGGCGGCGGTTGCGGCGAGGGCGGTGCGCAGGGCGTCGGGGCGCATGCGGCCGAGGGCGTCGGTGGCCACCTCCACGATCGTGCGGGTGCCGAAGCCGAGCAGGCGCAGCGCGGCGTCGACGGTGGCGTGCCGGTCCGCACCGGCGAGCACGCGGACCGGCGGCGCCCCGGTCAGGCCGTCGGCGGCGACGTCCCAGCCCGCGTCGGCGAGCACCCGCTGGCGGGCGGCGGCGAGCGCGGTGACGTGCGCCATCTGAGTACCGGTGGTGAACCCGACGGACACCCCCGACGGCAGGCCCAGCAGCTCGGCGACCCAGCGTCCGGCGACGGCCTCGGCGGCGCTGGCCGCGGGTGACAGCGACGCCAGCGCCGCGTTCTGGTCCCAGACGACGGCGAGCAGGTCCGCGGCGAGCGCTGCGGGCAGTGTGCCGCCGACGACGTAACCGAAGAAGCGGGGCGAGCCGGTGGCGGTCAGCCCGCCCCCCACCGCCTCGACGAGCGCGTCGACGACGGCCACCGGGTCGCTGGGGCCCGCCGGCAGCCGGCCGTCGAGCCGGGCCAGGACCTCGGCGGCGCCGTGCGCCGGGCGTACCGGACGCTCGGCGAGGCCGGCGAGCCAGGCGTCGGCGTGTCCGGCGGCGGCGCGCAGCGCGGCCCGCAGCGCGTCCCCCGGATCGGCCTGCGGGGGATCGGCGTTCCCGGGATCGGCGTTCCCGGTCAGCTCCCCACCGCCGGCAGTGGGGTGAGGGCCGGGGC
>NZ_JAMPTM010000362.1 GCF_025403375.1 Frankia gtarii | reverse complement strand
GCCCCAGTGATGCCGGTGGCCGCCCCAACCACCCCAGCCCCAGCCTCCGAAGAAGCCTACGAAGCCGGTGGCCTTCCGGAACGATCCCTGGTCCTGGAGGACCGGCGCCTCATATGTCGCCTTCATACCTTTCCCATCCGAGTTTCGAGCCAGTCACCTTCGGGGTGCTCGGCCAGCTCTGGTGGCTGCCGTCGCTGTCCGGCCTCCAGCGTCGGCTCCGCACTCATTGATCGTGCAACTTGCGAACCTGCAACTACAAGCCTGCATCTTTGGGGTCCAGCTACGGTTCACTCACAGTTCAGTACCGACCGGAGGCTTGAGCCCGGCGCCGCTGCCGGGAACGGCCACAGCGTCGGCCGTGATCCGATCGTGGGCGGCGCTCTGCGTGGCAGCCTGGACGGTGCCGAACCCGGTGAGCGTCGCGCTGGCGATGCTCACGGTCACGAGGACGGGCGCCGCCGTGGCCGCGGTTCGTCGGACGGCGGCGACGGCGCTGTGGCGGGCGAGCAGGACCACCCCGCCCGGCGAAGCGGCCAGCGGCGCGGTGAGCAGCCGCACCACCGGCGGGACGACCAGCGGAGCGAACATGGCGCAGGCCACGACCAGCAGCATCGCGGCCGTCAGGACCAGAGCGATCGCGTCCGACGAATGGACGGCTGCCATCTCCACGAGCAGCGGCACGGCGCGCCGCCAGCCAGGCGCCGAGCAACGCGACGACCAGCCCAACCCCAAACGCTGCAGCGACCGGCCAGAAGACGAACCGGGCCGTGAAGTCGCTCGGGGCGAACCCCGTTCCGGCCAGCCATCGCGCGAACCGGGGGGCGAGCATCGCGCCGAGTGCACTGCCGACGACCGCGGCGAGCACTCCGACGACAAACGCCTCGCCGAGCACCAGCCGGAAGACCTGGCGCGCAGTCGCACCAGCGGCGCGCAGCAACCCGAACTCACGACGCCGGGCGTCCACCGCGTAGGTGAACGTCCCGGACACCACAAAGATCGACACAAATGCCGCCAGGCTGGTGGTCGCGGACAGCAGGGCGACCACGGTCTCCCGCCGATCGGCGTCCGGTCAGGCTCGGCGCGGGCTCGGCGCGGGCTCGGCCGTTGCCGCTGAGCACCTGTACCGAGTCGTCGCCGCCGACCCTCGGGCATGACGGTCATGGTGATCGACGTGCCGGACCCGACGATGAGGAAATTCCCGAGCGAGCGGGATCATGCCCGGCTGGCGCAGTCCGTACGGGTACCAGGGAGTAGTACCCGCCGTCAGAGAACGCGGTGGAGCCAGCTCTCGGTGGAGCCATCCACGTCACGGTCCGCCTCCAGTGGGGTGAGGCTGACATATCCGTCCTGGACGGCGCGGGTGTCGGTACCCACGGCAGCGGCCTGGTCGTTCGGGGTGAGCCCGATCGTGTAGGTACCCGGCTGTCCCGCCTGCCCGCTGGTCGGCGTGTAGCCGAGGTCGAGGGCCACACCGGTGTCCAGCGTGGTGGGCCGGGCCCCTCTGGGGGGCAGCACCGAACCGGGCTTGCCGGTGGTGGGGTCGACGGGGCCGGCCAGGAGCGGGTAGTTGACGTTGAGACCGACTCCCCGGGGCATCAGTGCGCCGTGCTGCGACCTGTCCTGCAGCCGCTGGACGAGACCCGCCACGTATTCGGCCGAGCTCTTCGCGGCGACGGCCGTTCCCTCCCGCCAGGTGCTCGAGGTCTGCAGGCTGACCGCGATCGCGGGCACTCCGAACTCGAGCGCGGTCGCGGCCGCGTTGACGGTGCCCGAGTGGTTGACCGCCTGACCCAGGTTGTTGCCGGGGTTGATCCCGGAGACGACCAGGTCGGGCTTGGCGTTCGTGAAGACCTGGTCGAAGGCGAAGAACACGCTGTCCGAGGGTGATCCCGGGGTGACCGTCCACACCGATGGCTCGGGCTTGGCGACCGTGAGCTGCAGCGGGGGTGCGGAGATACGACCACCCTGGCCACTCTGGTCGGTGCCGGGTGCCACGACGACAACGTCATGACCGGCGGCCTTGAGAGCGTCGCGCAGGGCGACGATCAGCGGGGTGTCGGAGCCTCCGGTGCCCCGCCATCCGTCGTCGTTGGTGAGCAGAATGTGCAACGGACGCGCGGAGGGGACTCCGTACGCGGGGGCGGTGGCACCGGGACCCGCCGCTGACGCGCTCGGCGCGATGCCGACCAGGGAGCAAAGGAGGGCCGCGCCGAAGACGGCTGAGATTCTGCGCTTTTTCATGCCGTGAACCTAGAGCCGTCGGGATGGCGTGTTTTCCGGCTTGCAAGAACTCTCCGCAAAGAGAAGCGTAACTTTCGGTGGGACGCGCCGGAAAGTTAACACTCCGTGGTCGGATAATTATTTTGGATAGACATGATCTTCCTGATGCGAGTCGGTCGGGCAACCGGCGACCCGTCGCGCTTCCCACGGTGCCGGCCCCGTCAGGACCGAGACACCCCCTCATTCTGAATGTCCTGGCCCGCGGCGCGGTCGACGATCTGCTTCTCCGCCCACAGCGCCCACTCGTGCTGGGCGGCTGTGACGCGAAGGCCCCATTCGAGTGCGAGGCGGCCGTGAACGGAGAAGGAGTCCGGGCCGGAGGCGACCGCCGTCAGCGCGGAGAGCTCCTCATGGTGAGCCGCCGCGGTCTCGGCTTCCCGCCGCATGAACGCCCGGGCCTCGTCGGGCTCGAGCAGGCCGAGGAAGAACACCCGAAGCAGCGTGTCGTTGCGTGATGTCCGGTTCGGTTCGACCTTGGTGAGCCAGCGGTGCAGCTCGGCCCGCCCGGACTCCGTGATCGCGTACTCCTTGCGACCCCTGGCCCCCTCGGCCGTGACGGTCACCTGACCGGAGTCGGCCAGGCGACCGAGTTCCGCGTACACCTGGCTCTGGGTTGCCGACCAGACGTTGCTCAACGAGATCGCGAATGTCTTGAGCAGGTCGTAGCCGCTGGCGGGGCGATCGGCGAGCAGGCCGAGCACGGCGTGACGAAGGCTCATGCCCCCAGCTTAGGTCAGTCTTGACCTGTCACTGTTGGATGTTCTACCGTCGACATGTCAAAGATGGAATATTGCTGACCGCGGTGCAGATCGTGCCCACCGGGTCGGGCCGCCGTTCTGATCGGAGAAACGATGACGACGAGCAACCCCACCTACCTCAGCGGCCTGCTCGCGCCCGTGGCCGACGAGATCGATGCCGTCGACCTCCCGGTCGCCGGCACACTGCCCGACGCGCTACGCGGCCGCTACTTCCGCAACGGCCCCAACCCGCCCCCCGGCGAGGACCCGGGCCACTGGTTCACCGGAGCCGGGATGGTCCACGGCGTCCGGCTGCGGGACGGCCGCGCCAAGTGGTACCGCAACCGCTGGGTACGCACCCGCGAGCTGGCGGGTGCGCCGTTCGTGGGGCCCACCGGGTTCGATCTGACGGCCGTTCCCGCGAACACCAGCGTGATCCGGCACGCCGGCCGCATCCTCGCGCTGGTGGAGGTCGGCCTGCCGTACGAGCTGACGTCCGAGCTGGAGACGACCGGGCCGTGCGACTTCGGCGGACGACTCGCCACCGCCATGACCGCGCATCCCAAGCGTGACCCGCTCACCGGTGACCTGCTGTTCTTCGGCTATGGCATGGCCCCGCCGTACCTGACCTACCACCGTCTCTCGGCCGCCGGCGAGCTCGTCGAGAGCCGGGTGATCGACGTGCCGGGCCCGACGATGATGCACGATTTCGCCATCACCGAAAGCCACATTGTGTGGCTCGACCTGCCGGTCGTCTTCGACCTCGGTCTCGTCGGGCGCGGGATGCCCTACCGATGGGACGACGACCACGGCGCTCGCCTCGGCGTCATGGCGCGCAGCGGCGGCGAGACACAGTGGTTCGACATCGACCCCTGCTACGTCTTCCACGTCGGCAACGCCCACGTCGACGACGACGGCCGGGTCTCGCTCGACGCCGTCCGCTACGACCGCGCCGGCTTCGCGGCCGTCTGGCCCCGCCTCAGCGGAACCCCGACCGGGAAGCACATGATCGGTGACAGCTTCGCGCACCGCTGGCTGATCGACCCGGCGAACGGCGTGGTCACCGAGCAGGCACTCGACGACCGGGCGGTCGAATTCCCCACCCTCAACGAGCAGCGGGTGGGGCGGTCGAACCGCTTCCTCTACTCCGTCAGCCAGGATGCGATCGTCAAGTACGACGTCCTGACCAGCGAGAGCACGGTCCGCTCCCTGGGCGCCAGCCCCGGTGAGGCGATCTTCGTCGCCGCGCCCGGGGCCCGGTCGGAGGACGACGGCTGGTTGATCTCGATCGTGACCGACAACGCCGGGAGCGGTTCCGAACTGCTCGTCCTGGCTGCCGCCGACCTTGACACCGTGGCGTCGGTGTCCCTGCCCCGGCGGG
Source organism: Frankia gtarii (assembly GCF_025403375.1). GTDB lineage: Bacteria > Actinomycetota > Actinomycetes > Frankiales > Frankiaceae > Frankia > Frankia gtarii. The sequence goes on along the minus strand of NZ_JAMPTM010000362.1, from coordinate 1,695 downwards.
TGCCCGCCGGATTCCACGGCTGCTGGATCGCCGACGAATAGGGCCCGGTCTCCCACTGGCCGATCCGGCCACACACTGCAGCCCGTACGTCGCAACCTGGCGTGACACCCCACCGCCATCTGGGCCGACCACGGGCAGCTCGAGCAGGTGATCGTCAACCTGGCCGTCGACAGCCGCGACGCGATGCCGCAGGGCGGGCGCCTGACGATCGCTCGCGCACGTCGACCTCGAACCGTTCTTCGTCTACCTGCCCGCCGTCGCGGCGCTCGCCGTCCAGCGGCAGGCGGATCCGTCCGTCGACCGACTCGCCGACGGCGCCGAGACCATCCTGCTCGTCGAGGACGACCCGGCGGCGCGTGAGCTGACCGAACGGATCCCGAACTCCGCCGGATACCGGACGCTCGTCGCCACGGACGGCCGGCAGGCACTCGCCCTGGCGCTGCGCCATCCCACCGTCGGCATCCGCGCCGCGCAGGGACATGGCGGCGCCAAGGCATTCCTCGACAAACCGTTCACCGCCACCGCCCTCACCCTCACCCTCACCCGGAAAATCCGCGACACCCTCGACACCCTCGACACGGCCTAGCCCCAGCGCTGGTAGTCGCCGTTGTTGCAACCCTGGGTGTAGACGCGTCCGTCGCTGTTGCTGTCCAGGCACTCGCCTGTGGAGACGTTTCGGAAGGTCATTCCGGAACTGTCGCTGGACGTGGTCCAGAGCTGCGCGGCCCCGCCGTCGCAGCCGGTGGCGTACACCGTGCCCTGGTACCTGGTTCCGTCCGGCGCGGGATTCGCCCTGCTGCCCACGCAGTTGTTGGTCTGCGCGTTCCTGAGCTGCACCCCGCCGTTCCCGGCCGCATACACCCAATGCTGGTAGTCGCCCCCGTTGCAACCCAGCGTGTAGACCTGCCCCTGGGCATTGCTGTCGAGGCAGCTATGGGTCGCGATGTCAGCGAAGGTCCTGCCGAGACCGCCCTGCGCAGTCGCGGTGTTGCGCGGCGCCGCGGGGGCGGGACCGGCCGCGCGTGGCGGGGGCGCGACCGGCGGATTCGCCACGTGCGCGGCGGTCGCGTTGGCCGGTGCCGGTACAGATGCCGGTGCCGGTACGGATCCTGGTGCCGGCGCGGATCCCGGTGCGGATGCGGATCCCGGCATCGATGTCGGTGCCGGTGGCCCGGCGCCGACTGCGCGAACGGAAGCACCGGGACTCGGGCTGGCCGTGGGGGCGGACTGCCCCACCATCGCCTGCTGGTTTTTGGCCCGTGCCTGGATCAGGAGCCGCGCCGACGGGTCGGACGGCGGGCCGGTGGTCGACACGATGGCCGTAGCCGTGGCCACGACCACGACGATGACGACGAGAGCGCCGGCGAGGAGGCGACGTCGGCGCAGTCCGCCCGGCTCGGCGGAGGGATCCCCTGGCCGGTCGAGGTCGGAGCCGACTGGAACAGCGTCGCCCGGAACAGCGTCGCCCGGCGGAATTGATCCAGCGGGCGGCTCACCCGGCAGAACCGAACCCACAGACGGCTCACCCGGCAGAACCGAACCCACAGACGGCTCACCCGGCAGAACCGAACCCACAGACGGCTCACCCGGCAGTCTTGATCCCGTGGGCGGCTCGGTCAGCAGCCTTGATCTTATGGGCGGCTCGGTCAGCAGTCTTGATCCCATGGGCGGCTCAGTCGGCGGGATCGTCCGGCC
>NZ_JAMPTM010000361.1 GCF_025403375.1 Frankia gtarii | reverse complement strand
CCCCCGCGCGTCCCTGCCCCCTGCCGGCCGTCCTCCTCCCGGCCGCCACGGTGGCACCGCTCGCCTCCACTGTTCTGGGAGTCCCCGTGCCTCTTCTGCACCCGGCGCTCGTCGCCGACCCGGCCCGCCACACCGAGCCCTTCCTGCCGGTCGAGTGCCTCAGCGACGAGCCGGGCACCGTCGACCTGGCGACACTGCGGGATCTGACCGCCGCCCTCGCCGGGGTGCCGCGGATCTGGCGGCCGGTGATCCACCACCGGTCCGACCGCCGCTGGTACACCCGGCTGCTGCTCTCCGCGACGGTCGAGGTGTGGTTGATCGGGTGGTATCCGGGGCAGCAGACCGAGGTACACGACCATGGGGGCGCGCTGGGAGCGATGGCGGTCGCCGAGGGCCGCGTCGAAGAGGACCGGTACGACCGGAACTGGACGATCACGCGGGTCCGCGAGCACGTCACCGGCGCCGCCGTCGGTTTCGGCGCGGCGCACGTGCACCGGGTAGCCAACCGCGGGCTGGAGGTGGCCACGACGATCCACGCCTACTCTCCGCCGGAGCTGCCGATGCGCTTCGCGCCGACGCGGAACGACGCCGACGTGCGCGCCGTGGTCGCCACGGCCGTCCCGACGACGGCCGTGGCGACCACGGCCGTGGCGGCCCACGCCGGACGGGACGTCGCCGCCGCCGGCGCCGGCGCCACGCGATGACCGTCGCCGCGAGCCGGATCGATGCGCTGCTTGCCGCGGCCCGCTCCCGGCTGCGTCGCCTCGAACCCGCCGAGGCGGCGCGGGCCCTGGCCGAGGAGCCGGGCAGCGTCCTCGTCGACATCCGGCCGGCCGCCCAACGGGCTGCGGAGGGGGAGATCCCCGCGGCTGTGGTCGTCGAGCGCAACGTGCTCGAATGGCGTTTCGACCCCACCAGCGACGCCCGGCTGCCGATCGCGACCGGTGACGACCTTCAGGTCATCGTAATCTGTTCCGAGGGCTACACCTCGAGCCTGGCGGCCGATGCGCTGCGCCAGCTCGGCCTGTGGCGGGCCACCGATGTGATCGGCGGATACCACGCCTGGGCCGCTGCGGGCCTACCGACCCGCGGTGGTGCGTGACCGGCCGACGCCGATCGCCCCACCCGGTGGCACGCCGCCGAGTCTGCTTGCCTACCCCGCGCCACGTTCACGGCACTTGCACCAGCAAAGGCGTCGAATGTGGTTCTGCGCACATTTTACGGCCGAATCCGGCCTGACGGCGCCACCCGAACAGGGTTCCCCCGTTCGTCATCTGCCCGCAACCCGGCCGTACGCCGCGCCGGATCGATGATCGTAGGCCGCTCGACGGGGGCCCCCGTGGCCCGAGTCGGCCACCCGACAGCGATCTCCCCGACGCCCGTTTCCGCTGTCCACCAGCGATTCCGGCCCCGGCGGGCTGCTGCGGCCGGCATGCAGCCGCCGCTCCCCCAGAGATCATCAAGCTCGGGTCGCGGTGACACGAGCCCTGCGGACGGTGCCCCGATGCGCCCCCGGACGACCCGCCGGAGCACTCCGGACGTCTGCGTTCCGGAACCCTTGCTATCCGGTTGAGAGACGTCTACGTTCCTCGGTTAACGAGACGAGACGGGATCGTTTCCGAGTGGAACCCGCCCCCGGTACGCCGAGCAAATGGCGCCGTCGGCGGATTCCTCCCGGAAACTCCAGGGGGCTTCTCGCCGCAAGAAGGTTGACCTGCCTGTCTGGGGTGTCGCGCTACGCCGGATTTGGCGGTCTGCAAAGCATGTGTCCGCCTTTGCAACGTCAGCAGGAGACGGTATGCCCAGTCAGCCCAGCGTGCTATCTGTCCGAAGCTCCGCCGCACTCAGTTTCCTGTTCGCCACGTGCCCCTGCGTCTGCGTAAGCGGTGATGTCCGATGAGCGCCGGCGTACCCGTTCTTCCCGGTCGTGATCTGCCGCCGCAGCCGTTCGGGGCCGGATGGCCCGCGTACTGGCGTCAGGATGCGGCCTGCCGCGACGGCGATCCGGACGCATTCTTCCCCCCCGACGGCCGCAACACCAAGGCCCGGGCCGCCGCCGAAATCCGCGCCCGCAAGATCTGCTCCGAGTGCCCGGTGCTGCGTCCCTGCCTGGCCACCGCGATCTTCCGGCAGGAGGAGCACGGAGTGTGGGGTGGGCTGACCTCGGACGAACGCGCCACCGTCGTGCCGCGCGGCCGCCTGAGCGCCGAGGACGCGCTGGTGTTCGCCGACCGCCTGCTGCTGTCGGCCTCGGTCGCCAGCTGACCCACGAGGACACCCACGGCGAACGGCCCACCCCCGCCCGGGGCGGGCCGTTCGCCGTCGAGGGCCCCGTCGCGTCGAGCTCGCCCGAACTGGCGTGCGTGCCGACTTCGGTGCATTCCCCGGCTGGTATATTTCCGCATTCCTGAACCGCTCGACGCGGCCATGTGCTGGAATGCGAGTGCAGCCATGTTTTCCACGTTCGGTATCACGTCACTCGGCGGTGTCCGGTGAGGCCGCCCCACCGGTTGCTGTTGCTGCGCCACGCCAAATCCGACTGGGCCGACGGATCCACCCCCGACATCGACCGGCCACTGTCCGACGCCGGTCGCCGCGGCTGCCGGCTCATCGCCCGCCACCTCGCCGACCACGGGCTGGCCCCCGACCTCATCCTGTGCTCGGCCGCCCTGCGGACCAGGCAGACCGTCGAAGGCATCGCCTCGGCGCTGCCCGCGGACGTGCCGGTGCTGGTCGAGGACCGCCTCTACCTGGCGGAGGCGCAGGCCCTGCTGGAACGGTTGCACGAGGTCGACGACGGGGTGCCGAGCGTCCTGCTCGTGGGGCACAATCCCGGCATCCACACGCTCGCCGTGGCCCTGCTCGCCCCCGGCGAGCGGCTCCGGATCCCCACCTTCCCGACCGCGGCATTCGCCGTCGAGGATCTGGCCGTGTCGCGGTGGGCCGAGCTTGGCCAGGACTCGACCCGGCTCGTCTCGTTCGTCACCCCCCGCGCGCTGCGTGAAGGAGCCGGACCCTCGGCAGGGTCAAGCTGAGCGCGGGGTACAGCGGGGCCTACGTGCCCGCGACGCGGGCGAGCCCGGCGTCGGACAACCGGGCTGCTAGTACGCCTGCTCCATGATCCGGGATGCCAGGCCGATGGCGGCGCCGCCGACGAGCAGCACGGCGGTGACGATCCACAGCGGCACCGAGGCGAAGATGAGCGCGAAGCACCCGAACACGAAGCCCGCGATCACCAGCAGCACCGCGAGCCACGAACCCGTGTTGGCCTTGTGATGACCGGTCTCACTCGCCACGTCCACTCCCGTCACTTTCATCCTATCCGCCTGCCGGCGGAGCACTGCGCCTCGTTCCCGCTGCGAGACTACCCGCGAACACCGATGTCGGATGCCCGGGGCCGGTGTGCATTCGCCCCTTCTTCCGACCCGCCCGCGAGGGCGGATCGGCAGGGTGATTCCCGGACCGCGCCGGGCCCTTCGGCCCGCCGTGCGGGGATCGCCCGGGGTCCGTCCACGCTCAGCTGAACCCGGCGATCCGACGCAGATCGACGAGCTGATCGTCGAGCCAGCGCCGGACGTCGTGGGTGCGGACCTGTTCGGCGGCGGCGGACAGCCGGCGGTGGCGTTCCTCCAGCGGCATCGTCAACGCCGTGTACAGGGCGTCCGCCATCTGCTGGATGTCGAACGGCTGGAGGGTCACCGCGAACTCGCCGAGTTCCTCGTGGGCGCCGGCCATCTCGGACAGGGCCAGCACACCGCCACGGCGGTTGACGACCGCCACCTCCTTCGCGACGAGGTTCATCCCGTCGGCGATCGCGTTGACGATCAGCACGTCACAGATCGAGTAGGCCGCCACGGCCAGCGGGAAGTCCTCCACCATCCGCAGGTCGATCGGCTGGCGGCCCTCCTTGGTGTGCCTGGCGTTGATCTCGGCGACGAGGGCGCCGATGAGCGCGATGTAGTCGGCGTATTCCGGCACATCGGTGCGGCTGGGCTGCAGCAGGGCGAGGAAACTGACCTTGCCGACCAGCTCGGGATGCTGGTCGAGCAGCGTCCCGAAGGCCAGGAAGCCGCGCACGACGTTCTTGCTCGGATCGGTGCGGTCGACGCGCAGGATGAGCTGGCGATCATCGTCGAGGAAGATGTAGCGCAGCATCGCGACGTGCGCCGCGACCTCCTCGGATGCCTGGGTGGCGTCGAGCGCGGCCGGATCGACCGAGATCGGGTAGTAGCGGGCGCGGACCACCCGGTCCCCGACCGTGACGGTGAGCTGCTCCAGGTCAACGGGCAGGCCGAGGAGCTCCTGGGCGCACAGGACGAAGTTGCGGGCGTAGCGGCGGATGTGGAAGCCGACGACGTCGCTGCCGAGCAGCCCGCGCAGCAGCCGCTCGCGGATGTCGCCGGGCAGGATGCGCCACTCGTCCGGGCCCGGCCAGGGAATGTGCACGAAGTGGGTGAGCACGACGTCGGGGCACTGCTCGCGGACCCAGTCGGCGACCAGGTAGAAGTGGTAGTCCTGCAGCAGGACGAGAGCCTTGCCGCCACGGGCGCGCACCTCGTCCACGACGGCGTCGGCGTAGGCGCGGTTGACCGCCGCGTACCCGTTCTCGAAGGCATCGTGCTCGGCCCTGGTCAGCACCGGCGCGAGCGAGCGGCCGTAGAGGCCGTGCTGGATGAACCAGAGGATCGGGTTGGACCACACGCTGTAGAAGTCGGCGTAGGCGGTCGGGTCGGTGACGACGAGGCGAACCCGGATCGCCGGACCGTCCGGCTCGCCGTCCACCACGTGGGGCTGGGGTTGGGTCTGGACGAGGATCGAGCTGCCGGCGCTCTCGGAGGCGACGACGGCGTCCTCCTCACCGGCGGCACCACAGACCCAGACGGCGTCGTCGAGGTGTTCGGCGAGTCCGGACAGGGCCGAGACGAGGCCCCCGGCACCACGGTTCACGGTGCGACCGGTGGCGTCCCGATCGAAGCTGACAGGACCCCGGTTGGACAGGAGTACGAGAGGCAGGTCGAGGGGGATGAAGTCCGACACGGCGGATGCAGCCTCCTGGTCACGGGCGGTACTCGGCGTCCGGTGCCGCTCATCGCTGTGGCGCCCGGGCACACGGGGACAATCCGGACTGTAGTGAGCCCCGCATCCGGATGCACCGCGTTGCAGGGCGCCTGGAGCGTTGTTACCCAGACCTTCACCTGGTCACTGTTGCCACCGGCAACATATCCGTCCGTAACGCCCACTCCCCCACAGTATGGGGATCCGGGAACCTACAACGACGTCAGGTGTGCCAGCAATCACGAAGAGTGTCGCTACAGTCCATCCCGGTAGTCCCGGACCTCCTGCACCGCCGAGCCAAGGGACGCCAGCGACATCTGCAATGTGTCACGCGTCTCGACCAGCGCACTCGTCAGCTGTTCGACGGCGCGATGCTCGCTGCCGTCGGTCGCCGCGATCACCATCGCCTGCGCCTCCTCGATCATGCTCAGCGCGCCCTCGAGCTGGCCGGCGACCTCCTCGGTGCGCCGGAACGCCTCATCGAGCTGTGCCTTGACGTCGGCGATCGTGCCTGACACCCGTCCTCATCCCTTCTTGGAACTACCGGCCCGCGAGCCCGACGCCGACGCCTGCTCGGTGCTCGAGCCGAGCCCGAGACCGAAGCGGGCTGCGGCCGCGAGCGCGAGCAGCGCAGCGGCCACGTCGACCGGCGCCATCGGTGCGAGCCGGAACGTGGCGACCACTGCCAGCGCAGCGGCGCCCGCTCCCAGAATGCCTGCCCGCAGTACCGCCCTACCCCCACCTTCGGTACCGGCCGCCACGGCCACCAGCGCCGCCGCGAGCACCGCCGCGCCGATGATGCAGGGCGTCCCCGCCGCCTGCGTGAAGACCCGCAGCACTCCCACGACCACCAGGCTGAGCAGACAGGCGAGCGCAGTCATCAGCCCGGCCGACGCCGAGCCGGACGCCCTGGCCACCGCCCGCAGCTCGGCGGCCTTGCTCATCGCATCCAGGCACAGGTCGTAGGCCTGGCGGGGAGCGGTGCGCGGATCGACCGGGGCGGCCGCCGCCGGCTGCCCGCCGCCGCGGCCCTCGCGCCCCGACCGGCCCTCCCGTGCCAGCCCGCCTTCCCGCTGTCTCTTATACACCTCTGA
>NZ_JAMPTM010000360.1 GCF_025403375.1 Frankia gtarii | reverse complement strand
ATCCCCTCCGGCGCCATCCCCCCGAACTCTGCCGTTGCAGGCTCTGCCGTTGCGGAACGACGGCCATGACCACGCCCGACATCGGACGGCGTCCCTCCGCGCCGGTGCAGCGCCCCGCTGGCGCCCCGCCCGTGCGCTGGCGCCGCCCCCTGCCGCCGGTGGAGCAGGTCCGGCCGGGGCTGTGGAGCATCCCGCTCCCGCTGCCCTGGGCGAAGCCCGCTCACGTGTCCGTCTATGTCTTCGAGACCGCGGACGGCCCTTACCTGATCGACGCCGGCTGGGACTCCGACGACGCCTACGCGGTCCTGGAGACCGGGCTGGACACGATCGGGACCTCGGTCGCCGAGGTGCAGGGCGTCATCGTCACCCACGCCCATCTCGATCACTTCGGGATGGCGGGGCGGATCCGGGAGGCCTCCGGTGCCTGGGTGTCGCTGCACCCGTTGGACAACGCGATCCTGAGCCAGTTCGAGAACGGTTTCGCCACCCGGATCCCGGGAATGATGGCCCGCGCCGGCGCTCCGGCCGAGGTGACCGAGCAGCTCGTCAAGGGCACCCAGGCGGCCGTCCGCCGGATTCCGCGCCCGGACGTCCTGATCGAGGACGGCGGACGACCGGACATCCCCGGTTGGGACCTGCGCGCGCTGTGGACGCCCGGCCATTCACCGGGACACCTGTGCTTCTGGGAGCCGGTCAACCGACTGTTGCTGTCCGGTGACCATGTGCTCCCGTCGACCGTCGTCGGCACCCCCGAACCGGACGAGTCCCATCCCGACCCGCTCGGTGACCACCTGCGCGCGCTCGCCCGGCTGCGCGGGCTGGACGCCGCGGAGGTCCTGCCGGCGCACGAGCACCGCTTCACCGGCCTGGAAGCCCGCCTCGCCGAGATCGACGCGGTGCACCAGGGCCGGCTCGCCGAGGTGCTGGCGGGCCTGCGTGCCGGCGCAAGCACCGTCTGGGAACTCGCCGACCACGTGACCTGGCACCGCCCGTTCCGCAACCTGCGCGGCGTGGCGCTCCAGAACGCCGTCACCGACACCTTCGGGTGCCTCGCCGCGCTGGTGGCGACCGGCACGGCCCGCGTCGACGACGGCGCACCCGCGCGCTGGCGGCTCGCCGACGCCTAGACCCACCACAAACCCGTCCAGATCTACGTGAATGTCCGCAAACTGGCTGCCGCGGCGGTCCCGACTCCGGTGGAGGCGGGGATTTCGGGCCGCATCCATCGGTACTAGGGTGTGGAACATGACGTCCGTGTCGCTGTCCAAGGGCGGGAATGTCTCGCTGAGCAAGGTTGCTCCCAACCTCACGGCTGTGACCATCGGGCTGGGTTGGAAGGTGCGGCAGACCAGCGGTGCCGACTACGACCTCGACGCCAGCGCGATCGTCGTCAACGAGGCCGGCCGGGTGCTCTCCGACGGCTACTTCATCTTTTTCAACAACCTGGTCAGCCCCGACGGCGCGGTCACGCACCTCGGCGACAACCTGGTCGGCGGCGGTGGCGGCGACGACGAGCAGGTCAACGTCGACCTGCGGACGTTGACCCCGCAGGCGGCGAAGGTCGTCTTCGCGGTGTCGATCTATGACGCGGACACCCGTCGGCAGACCTTCGGCCAGATCCGCGACGCCTTCATCCGGGTCACCGACGCCACGACCGGTGTGGAGGCGGCCCGCTACGACCTCACCGAAGACGCCTCCACCGAGACCGCGATGATCTTCGGTGAGCTCTACCGCTACGGCGGGGAGTGGAAGTTCCGCGCCGTCGGCCAGGGCTACGCCTCCGGCCTGCGCGGAATCGCCCTGGATTTTGGCGTCAACGTCTCCTGACCCCCTGCTGTCGACCTCGTTTGCTGTCGACCTCGTTCTGCTGAGCGACCTCCTCCGCCGGGTCGGGGATGCTGTGAGGATGCGTCTGATCGTTGCGGGACGGTTGGAGCGTGAGGTGGCCCGCTACCGGGAGGCGGAGCTGACGTACCCCGAGCGCGGGGCGACGGCAGGCAGCCTGCCGGCCGGTTATCGGCATCTGCGGCGTCGCGTGTTGCTGGGCCACGGACGGCCCGTGCTCGATGCCGCCGCCGCGGCGGTCATGAGCTGGAGGATGCATCGGCACGCCGTTCTCAGGCTGGTGGCGACTACTTCCGAGGTGGACGTCGGGGCGACCGTGGTGATGTGCGCGGGCTGGGGGCGGGTCGGCGTGCTGGCTGCCTGCCGGGTCGTGTGGGTGCTCGACGAGGCCGACCGCCACGGTTTCGCCTACGGGACCCTGCCTGATCATCCAGAGGTCGGCGAGGAGGCTTTCGTCGTCGAGCGCGACGCCGACGACGCGGTCTGGCTGGGCATCACAGCCTTCAGCCGCCCGAACGGGCTTCTGCCACTGATGGCCGGGCCTGCGGGCCGACGGGCGCAGGAAATGATGACCGTTCGTTACGCCCGCGTGGTACAAGACGCGGCGGGCCTTTCGGAGGGCTGAGCCGAGCCGTCTGATCGCCCACACCAACGCATCGCGGCCCGTCGCCGGGCTTGGCTCCGTGCCGGCGTTGCCCACCAGCCAGCGGCGGCCGGCGGCAGTGACGCAGGTCAGATGCGGCGCCAGCCGGTGGCGGGGCTCGTCTTGCCGATCGTGGGCACGATCCGGGTGCGTGAACCGCGCGGTGCGACGACCATGACCCGCACGGTGCGGGTGTTCGCGTCGATCCGGTAGAGGATCCGCCAGGCCGGGCCGCTGGCCTCGTGCATGCCGACCTGCTCGCCGGGAATCGGGGTGCCGGCCTTGCGGGGGTCGTCGCGTAGCTTGCCGTCGAGGAACCGGCGGACCTCGCCGCGGGTGAGCTCGGCGAGCTTGGCCAGGTCCCGTTCGGCCGAGGTGGAGAGGGTGACCTCGTGCTTGTCGCTCACCGCCAGCGACCCGTCCCGTCACGTGAGTGGAACTGGGGCAATCCCGCGCGGGAAGAGACGACTTCCGCGTTGTTCACCCAATGATCCTATGCGCCCGCCCGAGCCGCGGCGGCCTGTACGACCGCGGGGGTGAGCTCCGCGGTGGTGGCCACCCGGGCCGAGGCCAGGCGCAGGGCGTCGGCGTCGGGTGGGAAGTGCGGGTTCGGCACGGCGACGACCACCATCCCGGCGGCCGCGGCGGCGCGCAGCCCGTTCGTGGAGTCCTCCACCGCCACGCAGTCGCCGGCCGGCACGTCGAGCCGCCGGGCGGCCTCCAGGTACACGTCCGGCGCGGGCTTGCCGCGGGGGACCTCCTCGGAGGAGACGACGGCGCGGAACAGCCCGGCCAGGCCCGTATGCCCGAGGACCAGCTCGATGAGCATCCGGGCGGAGGAGCTTGCCAGGCCCAGCGGGTGCAGCGCGGCGAGGGCGCGCACGGCGTCGACCGCGCCGGGCAGCAGCGGCGGCGCCGAGCCGTAGCGGTCGGCGACGCGCCGCAGGACCTCGTCGGCGATGTCCGCCGCCGACCCGGGCACCCCGATCTCGGCCAGGTAGCCCGACCATTCGGCGGTGCTCATCCCCATCATCCGGCTGGTGCTGTCCGCCTCCCAGCGCCCGCCCCGCTCGGCCACGTAGGCGCGCCGCACGTCGTCCCACACCTGCTCGGAGTCGATCAGGACGCCGTCGAGGTCGAAGACGACCGCCGCGACCTCACCCATCGGAACCCATCGAACGTCCCCCGGTCTGGTCGACGGTGCCGGAGGCCGACGATACCCGCGGGCCATCCCCCCGCTGCCACCCGACCGCCGCCACCCGACCGGATGACACGGACAGCCGCCGCTGTTGGTGATGGGCATGCGCTATGGAGACGACGACACGATCCGTCATCTGCTCGCCGACACCGAGGTGTGGGCGGTCGTCGGGCTGTCCACCGACACCCGCCGCACCGCGTTCGACATCGCGGAGTACCTGCGTCGCAACGGCAAGCGGGTGGTGCCGGTCCACCCATCGGCGCCGGTGGTCGCGGGGGAGCAGGGGTACGCGACTCTGAGCGAGATCCCGTTTGCCGTCGACGTCGTCGACCTGTTCGTCCGTTCGGAGCTTGCCGGGCCGGTGGTGGACGAGGCGGTGAAAATCGGCGCGAAGGCCGTCTGGCTCCAGCTCGGCGTCCGCGATGACGCGGCTGCCGTCCGCGCCGGTGAGGCTGGCCTCGACGTTGTGATGGACACCTGCCCGGCGATGGAGGCCCCGCGTCTCGGTCTCGGCTGGACCCGCTGAACCGGTCTCAGCGCCGGCGCCGGCGCCGCGCCGCGACGCCCCGCATCGACGCCTCGCCGGGGCCGGCTGGACCGGTTGCCGGTCCAGCCGGGGCGGAGAGGTCCTGATCGGCGAGGCGTGCTGCCGACGATGGTCCGATCATCGCGGGTTGGGGTGCGGCGGGAGCCCACAGTGAGGTGCGGGAGATCTCGTCCGGTGCCCGGCGGGAGCGGCGGACCAGGACGAGCCGGCGGGTGCCCAGCGCCGCGGCGGGCGGGAACAGGACGAGCACCGGCAGCAGGTAGCGATAGTCGAAGCAGACCGTGGCCGCCGGCACCACGAGGATCACGACGCCGGCCGCGGCGAGCAGGGCCGTGTCGGCGCGCAGCCGCCGGTGTTCGGTCGTCTGGTCGCGCCAGCGTCGCCTGGCCCGGGCACCGCGCACGCCAAGCCGTGGGACGCGGCGTCGGGCCGGTACCGCGATCGCGACGACGGCGAGCAGCAGCATCGCGGCCAGCACCGGGCCGGGCGCGAAGCCGTCATGCTGGTAGCGGCGCAGGAAGCCGGCGGCCGACCCGTGGATCTCGCGCTTCGGCGTGTCGCCGTGCAGGCCCAGCAGCGGCTCGGCGTTGTGCAGGAAACGGGGCTCGGCGCCGGTGGGGAAGCGCCAGGTGGCGTCGGGCCAGTCCCGGTGCCCGATCGGTCGGCCGGGGCGGAAGTAGTGGACGAACTCGCCGCCGACCATGCGGACGTAGTCGCCGAACTGGTATCGGATGACCTGGTGGGTGAAATCGCGTAGCAGCGCGTCGCGCTCGTCGGCGGGCACATGCAGCCGCCGGGACGGGCTGTTGACGTTCCACACGTAGTAGCTGGGGTCCGGCCGTTCGGCGACGGGGTGCGGGGAGCACAGCACGAGCTGCGCCCGGCTCAGGTGCAGCCGGTCGCAGTCGGCGATCGGCGCCACCCGGCCGTACATCCACACCGCGTCGCCGCCGGTGAGCGCGTACTTCCCGTGACTTCCATGGAACCAGCTCGCGTAGCCGGCGAGCGGCACGGCCAGGGCGACGGCGAAGGTCGCGAAGCGAAGCCAGCCGACCCGGCGCAGTAGCAGGTAGCCGACGACCAGCACGGCGAGGGCCACGCCGATCGTGCGGACCAGGCCCGCGCCGGCGAGCAGCAGCCCGGCCAGCCCACATGCCCACACCGACGGGCGGGGCGACCAGGTCAGGGCGACGATCGCGGCGACCAGCAGCACCGCGAACAGCGTCTCGGCCATCACGTAGTGCTCGATGACCAACTCGTAGGCGTCGAGCAGGACCGGTGCCGCGGCGAGCGCCGCGACCGGCGCCGCGATGCGCCGGTGCACCAGCATCACGTAGAGGGTCACGCCCAGCGCCAGCCCCGCCGCGTGCTGGACGACGGTGACCCACCAGAGGTCGTCGGTGAACGACAGCAGCCGCAGGAACGCCGGGTAGCCCGCCGGGCGCATCGGGTCGGGGGCCTTCAGCGTCGACAGGCGTAGATACGCGTAGGAGTCGCCGTAGAACTCGAAAGCCGGCCGATAGGCATAGGCGGTGATCGCCCGCAGCGCCACGCCCGCGGCGAGCAGGACCGCGAAGGGCAGATGCCGCATCGACCGACGGTGGCGGCGGACAGGCGGCTGGTCCTCGCCGCCGGCGTCGTCGCCCAGTACGACCGGCGCGTCGGGCGACGCCGGTTCCCCCGTCTCGCGGGCCGCGGCGCCGGCGCCGCGCGGAAGGTCATGGCCGTTGCCGTGGCCGGGTTCGTCCGGATAGGCGGGCAGGTCGGGTTCGTCCGGCCGGACCGGACCGCCGGGAAGGTCCGGCTCGTCGGGATAGACGGGGTCGTCGGGTCCCGCCGGTCCCGCCGCCGCCGTCGCAGCCGAGGGCAGCGGCGGCACCGGCGGCGGCGCAGGTGGCGGTGGGGAGCCGGGGTCTTGATC